>CAZEYT010000009.1:0-54233 GCA_964516295.1 uncultured Chthoniobacterales bacterium
GGTCGAGTGCGCCAAGGAATACGACCGACACCATCGTCGCCCGGCCGTCGCTGGAGGCGGTGATATCCAGAAAAACCAGCTCATCCGCCCCCTGGCGGTCATATTCCTTGGCGCACTCGACCGGATCTCCCGCGTCGCGGAGTTCCAGAAATTTCGTGCCTTTGACGACCCGGCCGTCGGTTACGTCGAGGCAGGGGATGATTCGTTTTGCAAGCATGTCGGTCGGTGTATCCATGCGTTCCGCCGCCCGGAAATCGAGACTAAAATGTTGCACCCATCCGGTTCAGTCCTATCCTCCGGAAGGCTCACGGTCTCCGCGAGGCCGGGGAATTTTGTCGATGGAAAATCTGCCTCACGAATCCGAAAAGTCCAAACCATCCGGGCGAACCTCCCGGGGGTCGGCTTTTCTCGTGTGGCTGGCGCTGGTGGTCGCCGTTGCGCTTTCGGGGTGTGCCTCCTCCGGGCGTTTTGGTCCGGGAGCCGGTCATTTTGACACGGTGGTGATCGATGCCGGACACGGGGGACACGACTCCGGAGCCCGGGCCAAGTCCGGAGCGAATGAAAAATACGTCGCGCTCGACACCTCGAAGCGCGTGGCAGCGATTTTGCGGCGCCACGGCCTCCGGGTCGTCGAAACACGGACGGGAGATTATTTCATCACCCTCGGCGAGCGCGTGGAGACCGCCGGGCGGTATCCGTCGGCCGTGTTTGTCAGCATTCACTACAATTGGGCGCGGCGGGCGGGAGCGCATGGCATCGAGACATTTTACCACAGTCGGCGCTCGGCGCGGCTCGCCGCCAATATCCACAAGGAGGTCATTCGCGTTTACAAAACGGAGGATCGCGGGTTGAAAGAACGCGGGTTTTACGTGTTGCGGAACAACCGGCGCCCGGCCGTGCTCTGCGAGCTGGGGTTCATGTCGAGCGTCCACGACAACAAATACATCCAGAGCCCGGCGATCCGCCAAAAGCTGGCCGAGCGCATCGCCGCCGGGATTCTCGCCGAGCGCGCGGGCCGCGAGCCCTGAGTTTCCCTACCAGTTCAGCGCGCAGACCCGCCCGGTTCGCTGGCAGCTTTCGGGCGTGTATTCGTGAAACTCGATCGACGTTCCGTCGGGATCTTTGCACCAGCATTGCCAGCTGTGGTCCGCTCCGAGTTTCGGCTCGGTGACCTCGATGCCGGCCGCAGCAAGGTGCTCGTGGACGGCGGCGACCGACTTCACTTCAAGACAAAGATGTCCGATGGGCGGATGCTCGGCGACCGATGGCTCCGCCCGCGCAAAAATCTCGATGAACTGCGTTTCGGCAATCCTCAGATAGTACCCGAAAAGCTCGCCATTGCGCATGAAGCGAAACTGCACCGACAACCCGAGAACCCCGCAATAGAAGTCCTCGGTCCGGCGAAGGTCGGAGGAGTAAAGACAGACGTGGGCGAGTTGTTTGATCAGTGGAGAGGCGGAGGAAGACATGCCGGAACGCTACCGCAACGACCGCGGGGGAGGAAACGCGAAAGACGGGCGCGACAAATGCCCCGCCCGGCGCTACGAATCCCCGGATGAAATCCACGATCACCACGTTCCCGGATGCGCCCCCGGCGCTCGGCCCTTACTCGCTCGGCGTCGTCGCCGAAGGACGGTTTGTTTTTGTCTCGGGCATGACGCCCTACTCGCCGGCCACCGGAAAAATCGAGCGCGGCACCATTGCGGAGCAGACCGAACTCGTCCTCAAAAACGTCGGCGGCGTCCTCGCGGCGGCCGGGGCGGGTTTTGGCGATGTTGTAAGCTGCCGGGTGTATCTTTCGGATCTCACGTCGGAGAATTTTCAGGCTATGAACGGCGTTTACGCGAAATACTTCGGTGAATCCAAGCCCGCGCGCGCGACCGTTGGCACGCAACTCCTCGGTTTTGATGTCGAGATCGAGTGCGTGGCTGTTGTTCCCGGCGCTTGATCCCGGTCCCGGCCTGAAGCATCCTTTGTCCATGCCCGCCGTTGCCACCGATCTGGTTGAGGAAATCCTCGAGCTCAAGCGCGAACGAAATGCCGTGATCCTCGCGCACAATTACCAGACCGCCGACATTCAGGAAATCGCGGACTTTGTCGGGGATTCACTTGGCCTCAGCTACCAGGCAGCGGAGACCGGAGCCGACGTCATCGCGTTTTGCGGCGTTCACTTCATGGGCGAGACCGCCAAAATTCTCAGCCCGCAGCGCACGGTGGTCATCCCGGATCTCAATGCCGGATGTTCACTTTCCGACTCCTGCCCGGCAGACAAGCTGGCGGCGTTTCTCGAGGCGAATCGGGAAAAAAAATACTACGTCATCGCCTATATCAATTGCAGTGCGGGTGTGAAGGCGCTGGCGGACGTTATTTGCACAAGCGGCAATGCCGTGAAAATCGTCGAGGCCGCTCCGGCGGACCGGCGGATTCTTTTTGTTCCCGACCAGAATCTCGGCGCGTGGGTCATGGAGCAAACCGGCCGCCCGATGGACCTCTGGCAGGGACATTGTTATGTCCATGTCGAATTCACCCGCGACAGCATTGGCCGCATCCGGGCCGAATATCCCGCCGCGAAGGTCGTCGCCCACCCCGAATGCACGCAGGCCGTGCGACTTCTTGCGGACATGGTTTGCTCGACGGAAAAAATGGTTTCCTACTGTCGCGACGACGCGGCGCGGGAATTCATCATCGTCACCGAGAGTGGCATGCTCCACCGCCTTCGCCGCGAGGTCCCCGACAAAATTTTCGTCCCGGGTCCCACCGAGCTGTGCTCCTGCGGGGATTGCCGCTACATGAAACTCAACACGCTGGAGAAACTCCGCGACTGCCTCGCCAACCTCCAGCCCGAGATCCTCATTCCCGAGGACGTCCGTGCCCGTGCCGAACGCTCCGTCCGGCGCATGCTCGAGCTTTCCCGCTGAGTTGCCGCGCCCGCGGACAGTTTGACCCGCACCGCGGCGGCTGTTAATCGTCAACGTTTTCCATGAGCGGATACAAACACACCATCAACCTGCCCAAGACCGACTTCCCGATGAAGGCCGGCCTCGCGCAGCGCGAACCCAGCCTGCTGGAAAAGTGGGAAACCGGGGGGCTTTACCAGAAAATTCAGGAAGCTCGAAAAGATGCTCCGCTCTACGTCCTGCACGACGGCCCGCCCTTTGCCAACGGTGACGTCCACATGGGCACTGCGCTCAACAAAATCCTCAAGGATTTCGTCGTCAAATCCCGCACGATGGCCGGATTCCGCGCGCCGTTTGTGCCCGGTTGGGACTGCCATGGCCTGCCGATTGAGTTTCGGGTCGTCAAATCCTCCGCCGGTCTCACGCCCGTCGAAGTCCGCCGCCGCTCGGAAGAATACGCCCGCAAATTTATCGACATCCAGCGCCGGCAATTTCGCCGTCTCGGCGTGTTGGGTGATTGGGAGAATCCTTACCTGACCCTCGATCCCGCCTACGAGGCGGACATCATTCGCTCGTTTGCCAAGTTCGTGGAGAACGGCCTCGTTTATCGCAGCAAAAAACCCGTTCTCTGGAGCACCGGTGCCCAAACCGCGCTCGCCGAGGCCGAGGTGGAGTATCACGACAAAACCTCTCCCGCGATTTACGTCCTCTTCCCGCTGGCCAGTGGCGATTGGAAGGCGTCGATTGTCATCTGGACGACGACTCCTTGGACGCTCCCCGCGAATCTCGCCATTGCCGTTCATGCCACGCATACCTACGCGCTCGTTGGCGTGCGGCTCGGCGGGGTGGAGCAATCGGTCGTTCTGGCCGAGGCTCTGGTTGACGCGTTTTGCGCCGCCACCGGAGCGGAAAAGCTGGCTGTGGAAAAAACGTTCCCCGGCTCAGAGCTTCACGGCCACCTCGCCGTCCATCCGTTTCTGGATCGCACGTCCACGGTTTACACGGCCGACTTTGTCACGCTCGACACCGGCACCGGCTGCGTGCACATCGCGCCCGGGCACGGCGAGGACGACTACCATCTTGGCGTCACCCACCGTCTTCCCCTCCTTTCGCCGGTGGATGATCAAGGCCTCTACACAGCCGAATGCGGGATTCCCGATCTCGTGGGCAAATACGTCTTCGATGCCAACGAAGAAATCATCGCCCGTCTTATGTCCAAAGGAGCACTCGCCGGACGTCATGACTACCAGCACAGTTACCCCTACTGCTGGCGCTCGAAAACGCCGGTCATCTTCCGTGCCGTCGAGCAATTCTTCATCCGCATCGACGACATCCGCGCCGATGCGCTCCGCGAAGTGGACACGGCGGCGTGGCTCCCGCACTGGGGCCGCAACCGCATCCGGGGCACGGTGGAGTCCCGTCCGGATTGGTGCATCTCGCGACAACGCACGTGGGGCGTTCCGCTCCCCGTCTTTTACGATCTCAACGGGGATCCGATCCTCGATCCGGTCGTCGTCCGAAAAGTAGCCGACATTTTCGCCGAGCGCGGAACGAATTCATGGTTCGAGCTCGATGACCGCGCGTGGGCGGAGCTGATCGGGCTTCCGGTCGGCGTCACCCGGCGCAACGACACGCTCGACGTGTGGATCGATTCCGGCGTGAGCCATGAGGCGGTCCTCCGCCGCCGTCCCGAGCTCGGCTTCCCGGCCGATCTCTACCTTGAGGCCACCGATCAACACCGCGGCTGGTTCCAGAGTTCGCTCATGACGTCCGTGGCGCTCAACAAAACCGCGCCCTATCGCACGGTTCTCACCCACGGCTTTGTGGTGGATGTGGACACGCGCAAGAAGATCTCCAAATCCGCCCAAGGCGGTTACCAAAAGCCCACCGAGGCCGAGCACTACGTCGGAAAATACGGAGCCGACCTGCTGCGCCTTTGGGTGAGCAGCGTGAATTTCACCGACGATGTCCCGTTTTCCGAAGAGATCTTCACGCGGCTATCGGACGCCTACCGCCGCATTCGCAACACCCTCCGCATCCTCCTGGCGAATCTCCACGACTACAACCCCGCCACCCCGCCATCTCCGGGCGACCTGACGTTTGTGGATCAGTGGATCCTCGCGCGGCTCGACGAAGTGACCTCCACCTGCCTCGACGCCTACGAGAAGCTGGAGTTCCACCGCGTCTATCACACGCTCAATCAATTCTGCGCCGTCGATCTGAGCAGCCTCTACGTGGACATCACGAAAGACCGTCTCTATTGCGACAGCGGGAGCTCGACCCGGCGGCGGGCCACGCAGTTTGCCATGCACGAGGTGTTCAGCGCGCTCACCCGGCTGATTGCTCCGATCCTGGCCTTTACGGCCGAAGAAGCGTGGGGCTATTTTGACAAATCCGGCACCTCCGTGCATTTGCAGGACTTTCCGAAAGCGGGCGCCGCGGCATCCGCGGCCGGGACCGTGGCCACGATGAACCGCCTCCTCGACCTCCGCGCGAAAATCTCGCAGGCCGTCGAGAAGGTCCAGAAAGCCGGGGAAATCGGCAGTGCGCTTGAGGCCCGTGTTCGCATCACCCTCCCCGCTGCCGAAGCCGCCGAGATGCAACCGCGCCGCGCGGAACTCGAGGAGCTTTTCATCCTCAGCGATCTGGAACTGGTCGTGGGCGACGAGGTTTCGGTCGAGGTTACCAAAACCCCCGCCGCCCGCTGCGAGCGCTGCTGGCGTCACCGTCCGGAAGTCGGGTCCAGCGCCGCCCACCCCACCCTTTGTCACCGGTGCGAAGAAGCCGTGAGCGCGCTTTCATGAAACTTTTCCTCCTGCTGAGCCTCCCGCTCTACATTCTGGATCAGGTCACGAAATTTCTCGTGCTCCGGCATATCGGCCTTCACGACGTGATCCCGGTCATTCCGGGATTTTTCAATCTCGTTCAGGTTCACAATACCGGTGCCGCCTTCGGCATGCTGCGCGACAACAACACGTTTTTCATCTTCCTCGCCAGTGCGGCCTCGATCGCGCTGGCCGTCTTCGCCTGGCGCGGAGCTTTCACCGGTGCCCCCATGCGGGTCGGAGCGGCCCTCCTGGCGCCCGGCATTACCGGCAACCTCACCGACCGCATTTTGCACGGCTATGTTGTCGATTTTGTGGACATCATCCTCCCGTGGTACGGCCACTGGCCCGCCTTCAACGTCGCCGACTCCTGCATCTGCATCGCGGCGGGTCTCTTTATCATTGCCGGATTTCTTCCCGAGAAGTCGGAGCAACCCGCCGTCCGACACCGCGACGAAAATCCGGCCTCTTGACCTGTTGGGTATAAGATTCAGGAATGAAACGTCTGCTGGCGTCCCTTCTGTATCTCACTCTGGGGTCCACGCTTGTTCACAGCCAGTCGGTTCTGCTCCCGATTGCCGATTACGGATGGCTCGATCAATACAGCATGAACGCCCGGCACAACCTCGTCGGCAACGATGCCTGCGTACCCACCTCGACCACCAACGCCCTGACGTTTCTCCAGAACACCTACCCCGAGATCTACGGAACAACCCTCAGCGGAACAGGCTACAGCGATTGGGAGGACACCGACAGCGCGCTAATCGGGTTCATGGATACCCAAGCCGGTCAAGGCACCTATGATCCGCAGTTTGTTTACGGGCTCCAGAGCTATCTCACGAGCATCTCCGCAGCGCCCATTTTTCTCACGGGCATGTTTTCCGACGCAGGATGGGGCGGCTCCTTCCCCAAGCCATCGTTTGTCACCGACGGACACCCCGGGGTGTCGTTCCTCTTCAATGCGCTGAATACGAATTCCGCGCTCGTGACCACGATCTCCTACATAGGCGGCGGAGGACACGGCATTCTGGTGAACGGCCTCGACTGGAACTCCACGACCAACACCGGAACGCTCTACTTCATCGACCCGCTCAATCCGTCGCAAAACTACTCTTCCACCTCCCCCTATCCTGGAGACGGCCCCACACTCCAGACCTCGGGAACTCTCTCGCTCAATGTGAGCGGACATCTCAAGCTCACTTACAATCAATACCAAGGCGGTCTTCCGTTTTCCGGGGGCGATTTCGAGATCGTCGAAGCCGTGATCGACGGCGGCCTGGCTCTCAATCCGGTTCCAGAACCCTCTGCTCTGCTCCTTCTCCTGCTTGCCGCACTCGCCATCGCCAGATTGCGAAGAAACGGTCAGGCCGGTTCGCAAACTGTTTTGTAGAGCGTCAGATCTTCGTCGGTCAGATCCTCCTTCGAGACCAACTGATAGTGTTTTTCGCCCGCGAGGCGAAGGCCGTCCGGGGTGGGAACAAATTCAAACAACGCGATTCCGCCGTCGGGCAGGAACTGTGCCCCCAAGGGGCGACAGACGAGCTTTGGAAACTTTTCCGCACAGAGCGCCAAATCCTGTTCGATCTGGGTGGTGCTCATTCTGTCTTTGCCTCCCTTTGCCTGAAGCGGGAACACATAGTGCACTCCGGTCCGATCTATCCCGACGTAAAGCTCGTCCACCTCGATCTGGCCAAAATCTTCGACGGTTGTCCGCAGGTGGTTTTGAAGAGAGTAGGAAGCCACCCCGGTAAAGATATCGACGAGCCGATTATAGCGGACGAGCGCGAGCAGGGCTTGTTCGTCGCCCAGAGCGTAACGGGCGATGATGCCCGGGGTGGCATTGGGAATTTTGACCCGCAGGAGCGCCGGGTTGGGCGCGATGGTCCATTGCAGATCGAGAGAGAAGCGATAGGCCCCTTTGCCGGCGAGCTTGATCACCCAGGAGCGCCCCTCCGAGGCCGTTGCCACAATCGAGGCTGGCATCGGGGTGCGGAATCGGAACGAGTAAAGAAGGTCGCCAATGTTCTTCGGCAGGGAAATTCCCAATGCGCGGGCGGTCGATTCAATTTCGCTCCGCTGAAACATAAACGATGTCGTGCCCGGAGCGTAGTGGGCGAAGAAGATCTTCTCCAAAATCTGGGAATAGCGGTTTGCCATGAGTGTTTCAGCCCGGCCAGCGGAGGACGAGAACCTCCTCCCGAAGTTGCTCCCGCGTTGCAGTAGCCAGTCTTGTGCGAAAAAGATCGATGCGTTCCACTTTGTAGCCCAGATCTCCGGCCAGAGACGCAAGGATCTCTCCCGTCCGAATCATGATCCGAAGATAGGAAGCCTGGTCACCCACCACATAGGCGAGTTGCGCACCGGGCTTCAGGACAGGCCGCAACTCGGCGAGATGCCTGGCCATACCGCCGAAATACAGCTTGGTCACACGGGCATAGAGCCGTTCGAAACCGCTCGTCTTCTCCAGTTCGATTCGTCGGGCTTCAATCGCCCCGGCAATCCGCTGGACCTCGGCGTGTTTCTCGACCCACTGGTCGTCGGAGTCCGTCGTGTAGACGCCCCGCGTGTTGGAGCGAAGCATGGTCTGCTTGAGCGCACGGAGGCCGGTCTTGTCCCGGATGAAGCCCAGGATGACACTCTCCAGCCGGGTGGTGCGGGTGTAGTCTTTTTCGTTGGGATAGGGCGGCGACGTTATGACGGCGTCCACGGACCTTGCGGCAATGAGTTTTCCAACGCTCCGAGCGTCTGCGTGATGGATTGTTGCCGAAGGCGTGGGCCGACGGCTCAACTCGCGGATATCACGGGCCATCTGAACGACCAGCCCCAACCACGTTGATACCACCGGTGCATCCTCTTTGGGTGGGGATACCCCGACTTCGGGTCCGAAATGGAGATTGCTGACCGATGAGACCAGGGCTTTCGCGAGGGCGAGTCTCATATGAGCCCTCCCGGCCCTCGCCGCATCGATCCGCCGCAACAATACCAAGGTTTTGTGAAGGGGAAGCGGGCTGATGGAATTCGTCAACAACAGCTTCATCTCGTCCTCCGAGAGGCTTTCCAGCATGACCAGAGGCGGAGACTCGCAGAGGAGGTTGGGTTGGGGATCGTCGATGATGCCGGCGGACTCCAAGTCCCCCAAAGCCGCCTCGGCCACCCGGGAGGCTGTGCGTTCGAGCACGTCTGGGTCGAGCGTCCAATCGACTTTGGTGCAACTGGCGAAATGGGCCATCGGGTGAGCTTCCATTCCCATCGCCCGCATGCCCAATTTTTTGCATTCAACAGCCGTCGTTCCGGTTCCACAAAAGGGGTCAAGCACAACAGCCTTCCTCGGCAGATCGAATGCGCTCACATAGTCGCGGACCAAGTGAGGCGGATAAGAGAGGACAAAACGATACCACTCGTGGGCCGGCCGATCCGCCACATCAACCCTGTTGGCGTCGCCGTTCGAACGTCTGCGCACGATGGGCGGAAGTGGGTGGCGGGCGACATCGTACATCCCGTGCAACATCCGTTCTTTTCGAAAGGCCGTCAATCCTGACAGCAATGATCTTCGCGATGCCAAACTCCGTCTGGCGCGGAGTCCCGCTGCCTATTCCACCAACCCACACCGGACCGCGTAGCGGATCAGGGAAGCGACATCTTTCAACCCAAGTTTGGGGGTGATCTGGGTGCGGTAGTGCTCGACGGTTTTGGGCGAAAACCGCCGCATCAACTACGAAACGCTCTGCAATCCCCGCATCATCGATCACGTGCAGGCATTTTCCCGCTGATCGTCGCGGTCATACGAAGATAAGCGACAGGGTGAAGAGGCAACCGAAGGCCAGACCGGCCCGGGCAAAGAAGCGGGCGGCCGGGGAGGATTTCCAACGTGCGAAGGGTGCGATGAAAAACCAGAGGATCTCCATAAAGGGTAACCCGACCCACGAGGGCATGCGTTGGCCGGATTCGTTTTTGCTCACAACAGCAACGAGGCAGGCGAGCGTCAGGAACATCAGAGCGAGGATACCGCTGAAAGAGCGAACGCTTTCGAGCAGGCCGGCTGGCGAGGTCATGCGCTTATTAAAACGCAAGACCGGCCGCGTGGGCAAGACATGGCGCGGAACCGCTTTGGTTCGGTCGCGATGGGGTGGTCGCTCTTGAGCGGGAACTGCTCGCCTTTTCTGGCCCCTTGAATGGTCTCCTCGACGAGGGCCGGCTTGCGTCGGCCGGGAGCCTCCCGCTCACTCGTGCGCTTCCGGTTTTCGTCCCAACTGCCGCGGACTCGGCGTGGTTGAACTTGTTTCCTGGCGGGATTCCGTTCTCATGTCGGGCGTGAATCAATTTTTGGACTCGGCAGTGGAAGCAGCGCTGGCGGCGGGGGGACTCCTTCGCGCGCATTTCGGGCGCGTGCTCACGGTGGATGAGAACCACGCGCATGACATCAAGCTGGAACTCGACAAGCGCAGCCAGACCCTCATCGAAAGTCTTCTCCTCGCGCGGTTTCCGGACCATGCGATTTTGGGCGAAGAGGGCGTGCGCGGTGAGGCCGGGAGCGAATACGAGTGGATCATCGACCCCATCGACGGGACGGTGAATTTCTTCTATTCGATCCCGCACTTCGCCATTTCCATCGCTCTTCGCCGGGCTGGGAAAATCCTGGTCGGCGTCATTTACGATCCGATGCGCGACGAACTGTGGACGGCCTCGGAGGATACGGCGGCCATGCTCAATGGACAGCCAATTGCGGTCAGTGCGCGCACGAGCCTTGCCGAGGCGGTGGTCTCGGTGGGCGTGGCAAAATCCCTCGAGAGCATCAATCACGGCCTGCCCCTGTTCGAGCGCATGGTGCGCAGTGCCAAGAAATGCCGGATGATGGGCAGCGCGTCACTCGATATTGCGTATGTGGCCTGCGGGCGTCTCGATGCCTACATCGAGGGGGCGATCAGTCTCTGGGACATCGCGGCCGGCTTGCTCCTCGTGGAAAAGGCAGGCGGGACTGTGAAGCTCACGCCGCATGCGACGCAGAACGAAAAATTTGCCATCGTGGCCACCTCCGGCCACATCGACCTCGGACTCTCATGATCACCACCGGTATCGGCTACGACGTTCATCGTCTCGTGATGGACCGCCCGCTTTTCCTGGGTGGTGTCAAGTTGGAGCATCCCCTCGGCCTGGAGGGTCATTCGGACGCGGACGTGCTTTGCCACGCCATCGCGGACGCCCTCCTCGGCGCCGCGGGCGAGCCGGACATCGGGCACTTGTTCCCGAATACCGACCCCTCGATCCGCGGGATGAGCAGTCTCGAAATCCTCCGCCGGGTTCGCACTTATCTGGTCGAGCGTTCGGTGAAAATCCACAACGTCGATGCCACGGTCATCGCCGAGGAACCCCGTCTGGCCCCGCACGTCGCGGCCATGAAGGAGAATGTCGGCGCCGCGCTCGACTTGCCGCCCGGACGGGTCGGCATCAAAGCCACCACCAATGAAAACATGGGCTTCCTCGGCCGCGGAGAAGGCATCGCCGCGCTGGCGTCGGCCTGTGTCGACCGACCCGAATAACACCATGGGCATTCGTTTTTTCAATTCCTTCACCCGCGAAATCGAGGACTTCATCCCGATGGAGCCGGGCCGGGTGCGGCTCTACACGTGCGGCCCGACGGTCTATAATTTCGCGCACATCGGAAATTTCCGCGCCTACGTCTTCGAGGATCTCCTCCAGCGGCATCTCGAATACCGGGGATATCAGGTGCTCCGCGTGATGAATCTAACGGACGTCGACGACAAGACAATCCGCGGATGCCGCACGGCCGGTGTGCCGCTCGCCGCCTTCACGCAACCCTTCAAAACCGCCTTTTTCGAAGATCTCGATGCCCTGCGCATCAAGCGGGCGGATCACTTTCCCGAAGCCACCGCGGCGGACAATATCGCGCGCATGATCTCGATGATCACAACGCTCATCGAAAAAGGTCACGCCTACCGTGCGGACGATGGCTCGGTCTATTTTCGCATCCGCTCGTTCCCCGACTACGGCCGTCTCGCCCACATCGTGCTCGATGAGTTGAAGTCCGGTGCGCGCGTCAGCAGCGACGAATACGAGAAAGAAAACGTCGGGGACTTCGCGCTCTGGAAAGCCTACGATGAAGCCGATGGCGATGTGTGGTGGGAGAGTCCGTGGGGACGCGGACGCCCGGGCTGGCACATCGAATGCAGTGCGATGGCCACCGGACTCTTGGGCCCGCAACTGGATATCCACTGCGGCGGGGAGGACAATATTTTTCCCCACCACGAAGCCGAGATCGCCCAGTCCGAATGCGTCACCGGTCTCCGCTTTGCGCGCTATTGGCTTCACTGCAAACACCTTCAGGTCGAAGGCGCCAAGATGGCCAAGAGCGCGGGAAATTTTTTCACCCTTCGCGATCTGACACTGGAAAAGGGATGGTCCGGTCGCGAGGTCCGCTACGCTCTCCTCTCGGTCAAATACCGCGAGCCGCTGAATTTCACGTTCGACGGACTCGCTGCCGCCCGCAGCGCGCTCGTTCGCCTGGATGAATGGACCGCCCGGCTCCAGGAAAAAGCCGGCACAGCCACGGCCATCCGCCCCGACCTCCCGGAGCTCAACGCATTCGGTGAGGCGCTGGATGACGACCTGAACATCTCCGCCGCGCTCGCGGCGCTTTTTGAAGTGCTCCGCGAGACGAACCGCCGTCTCGACGCCGACCGTCTTTCTGCCGCCGAAGCCCGCGGGTTGCTCGACTGGCTCGCCGGGGTGCAATCGGTGCTCGCCCTGGAGCCGGATGCCGAAGCCGTGCCGGACACCGTTCATGCCTTGCTCGGGCAACGGGCCGCCGCGCGCTCGGCGAAGGATTGGAAAGCCAGCGACGCCCTCCGCGACGAGATCGCCGCCCTCGGCTGGCTCGTCAAAGATACGAAAGAGGGCCAGAAACTCTCAAAACGGAGCTGATCCATGTTTGCACCCGACAAATTCTTCGACCTCGACCACACCGAGCACCGCGTCATTTTCGACAACGTCGAGCACGTTTGGGAGGTGCTTCCAAAGATCGCGGCGTATCTGCAATTCCGCCTCAAACCCGGCATCCACGGCCGTCTCATCGGCAAGCCGTTCATCAGCACCGTCGTCTTCGTCGGTGCCGGAACCGTGATCGAGCACGGCGCCATGATCAAGGGCCCGGCTTGGATCGGCGAGGGCTGCGAGATTCGGAACGGATGCTACATTCGCGAAAACGTCATCCTCGGCAACGGTGTCGTCGCCGGGAATTCCAGCGAGTTCAAAAATTGCCTCGTGTTCGATGGCGCGCAGGTCCCGCATTTCAATTACGTCGGCGACTCCATCCTTGGCCACCAAGCCCACCTCGGCGCGGGTGTCATTCTGTCGAATGTCAAACTCGACAAGACCAACGTACGCATCCCGACCCCGGATGGCGCACTGCCGACCGGGCTGCGGAAATTCGGAGCCATCGTCGGCGACCGCGCCGAGATCGGATGCAACAGCGTTCTGAGCCCCGGCTCGATCATCGGCCGCGAGTCCATCGTCTATCCCGGCACCCAGTGGCGCGGCGTCCTCCCCGCGAATCACATCGCAAAGCTCCGGCAGGAACTTTCCATCATCGAACGCCGTCAGCCCGCGGGCGGGTAGCGGACCTTCCCCGGGATGAACTCCCCCTGCAGCGTCCTCGTCACCGGAGCCTCGTCGGGCATCGGCCGCGCCACCGCCCGACGCCTTGCCGCTGCGGGAATCACCGTCTTCGCCGGGGTGCGGCGGATTTCTCCCGACCCGGAAACCTTTCATGAGATCCTCCTCGACGTCACCGACGCCGCTTCCATCGAATCCGCCCGTCGCGAAATCGAAACCCGAGTCGGCGGAGCCGGACTCGACGGCCTCGTGAACAACGCCGGGATCGGTGACATCCGCCCGCTGGAATTCACACCGCCCGATGACTTCCGGCGCGTGTTTGATGTCAATGTTTTCGGCGTCGTTGCCGTGACCCAAGCCTTCCTCCCGCTCCTCCACCGGGCGCGCGGTCGCATCGTCAATATCGGCTCCATCGGCGGGATCGTCACCATCCCCTTCGCCGCCGCGCTCACCGCCTCCAAACACGCCATCGAATCCATCAGCGACTCCCTCCGGCAGGAACTTTATGCAGCCGGGATTTTCGTGACCTGCATCCAGCCTGCATCGATCAATTCCGGCTCCGCCGAAAAGCTCGCCGCGCAGACCGAGAAGACCATCGACGCGCTCCCGCCCGACGGCCGTCGGCGCTACGGCGACCTCCTCCGGACCTTCACCCAGACCATGCTTCGTTCGGAAACTTCCGGAAGTCCCCCGGAAGCCGTTGCCAAGGCCGTGCTCGACGTTCTGAACGCCAACCGCCCCCCGGCGCGCCACCTCGTTGGCAAAGACCGCCATCTTCTCAAGTTTCTCGCCCGCGGACTCCCCGACCGCCTCCGCGATGCCCTTTTCCGTCGCATCTTCCTCGGCCATCCCGCCTTCGCCTCACGCCCGGCGAAATCCTTCGGAGACGAGCGGTGAAGAGCGTCACGATTTTCACCGACGGCGGATGCCTCGGCAACCCCGGCCCTGGCGGCTGGGCGGCCATTCTCCGACACGGCCACCACACGCGCGAACTCTCCGGCGGCGAGCCCGCGACCACCAACAACCGCATGGAAATCCAGGCAGCCATCGCGGCCCTCACCGCCCTGCGCGAGCCCTGTGAAGTCGTCCTCCACACCGATTCCCAATACCTCCGCCAAGGCATCACTCAATGGATCCACAGTTGGAAGGCCCGCGGCTGGATCACCGCTTCTCGCCAGCCCGTAAAAAATGCCGATCTCTGGCGTGAACTCGACGCCCAGACCCGCCGCCACCGCGTCACCTGGAAATGGCTCAAAGGCCACGCCGGACACCCCGAGAACGAACGCTGCGACACCCTCGCCGCCACCGAAATCGCCCGCATCCGCTCCATCCACACCCCCGACCAACTCGCCACCCGCCTCCGCGCGTTCCAAGAATCTTCCGCCCAAGAAATGCCACGACTCCTCTGAGCCCATCCGCATGGCCTATCTGATGGCACGCCACCGGACTTATTGAACCCCAGGCGGGCGGGAGACGGAGTTTTCCAAACAAGGAATCATCAACAGGGAGCGATCTGCCCTGCATTCGCCAAGCCGGATATTCGAGGACACGGTCAAGCGAAAATATTGTCACAGATCGCAAACGTCTTGGCTAAAGGCACTTAGCTAATGTGACAAAACTGTCACTTCGGGATGCCCCTGCACCGGTTATGATCCGTCCGCTTCGGTTCCTTCCGGAGCATGCTGAGAAACCAAAACCAAAACGAAAACTCTTATGAAATCACTCCGTGGAATTGCTACCGCCGCGGCAGTTGTATTGGCCAACGCTGGTTTCATCCAACTCTCCCATGCCCAAACCGACCCCGGCCGTGTACCGGTCCCGTCCAACCGCGCCTTCCCAACCGGAAACGTCATCTTCTTCCACCCGGATGGCACGGGGCTCAATCATTGGTTCGCCACCCGTCTCTACTTCCACGGTCCGGATGGCATGCTCCACTGGGACCAGCTTCCGAACATGGCCGCTTACCGTGGGCACATGATCAATACCTTGATCGGCACCTCGAATGGCGGCGCCACAACCCACGCCTTCGGCTACAAAGTCGACGGTTACGGGTCGTTCGGCAAAGACGGCGACGGTGGCGTGACACCTCCCACCGACCTGTTCATCAACTCCCTCTCCGGTTACCAAGGTTCCATTATGCGTCAGGCGGCGAACAACGGCCTGCCCGTTGGAGTCGTGAACGATGGACACATCGGCGAACCCGGCACCGGATGCTTCCTCGCCGAGGTCGGCAATCGTGGCAATTGGCAGGAAATCACACGCCAGATGCTCCAAGGGCGTCCGGGCTTCACCGATGCACGCCCATGGATCATTATGGGCGGCGGCGAGGCGGATACCCTTCCCAGCGGCACAACCCTGCTCCACCGGAACCATAATCAGGAACGCGGCCAAGCCCTCAATTCCACGTTGAGCCTCCGATCGGACGCGCTGAACTTGGAAGCCGACTGGGACACACAGACCATCGGCGGAGTGACCTCGCCGGCGAGTATCGTCGGCAGTGACGGCACGCCCGTGGGCGTGATCAGCGCCGCGTCGGACAACGCCATCGTCATTAAGACCCGTGCCCAATTCGACGCGCTTGTCACCGCGCTGGCCGCCAATCCGAACTATGCACCGCGGGTGCTTGGCCTGTTTGCGTTTCAGGACATGTTCAACGATCGCAACGAAGAAGACCTGATCTCCCGTGGAAAAATCACCTCCGATCCGGTCAATTCCGTCGGCCCGGTCAACAATTCCGCGCTTCATGTCCGCTCGAAGAGCAGCCGCCTCGTTCTCTGGGGCGACCTCGCTGGCAATCCGGGCCACAACCCGCCCACCTTTGCCGAGATGACCGATGTCGCCATTCGCATTCTGGATCGCGCCGCCAAGTCCCAGGCAAATCCGGCCAACCGGCGGTTCTTCCTCGTCGCGGAACAGGAAGCCAACGACAACTTCGGTAACAATGACAATGCCATTGGCATGCTCCACGCAATGGCCGACACCGACAAAGCCATCGGCGTGGCCCGCAACTTCCTCGGCGCAAATCCGCGCACGCTCATCCTCACAGCGGCGGACAGCGACGCCGGTGGCATGCAAGTCACGGCTCCCTACCGCGATAACATCGACGGCGGTCCCATCGAGATCGCCGGAACAGCGATTCCGGGCCCCATCAACACGTCGAGCATTACGTCGAATCCGAGCTACCTGAACTTGGGTCAGTTCTACTTCGGCTTCAACTCGAACAACGCCCAAGGATCGGCGAACCTGCCGAATATTCCCGACGGCCTCGAGGGGCGCGGCCAGTCAACAACGACGGGCGGAACACTCATGTTCCTCTCGGAACCGGATGCCAATGGAGCGAAAATGGAGTTCGCCATCAACTGGGCCGGAACGGGCGACTACACCGGCGGCATCGTCAGCCGCGCCGCCGGACTCAACGCCGGATTGCTGAACTCGGTATTCGCCGCGCGTTTCGACAACATCGACGTGTATCGGATGATGTATGTCTCGCTCTTCGGCACGCTTTTGAACTACCCGACCGGGGGCACCAACGCCGCGGCTCGCTAGGAAACCAATCCACCGGAATTCATGAAAACCCTCATCACAACGTTCAGCGTTGCGGTGATCCTTTCGGCGGCGGCCTCGACGGCCGCCGCCGTCACGGTCACTCCCGGAGGCGATGCCTTCGATCTCGCCTCCAGTTTCGCTCCCGGAAATGCGGCCGTTGCCGGAAACTTCACGGAAGTCTCCAACGTCAACCAAGTCGGCACCTTCACAGACGGCGATCTCACCATCGGCATCGTCAGCGGGATTGTTCTGAGCACCGGCAATGTCTCTGGCATCAGTCCGCTCGGTGCCTTCCCGCCCTACCTCAGCACGGATTACGGCGGGACCCCGGGAACGACGACCGCTGACCTGATTGACCGGATCGCTGCATTCGGCACGTCGTTTGCGGATTTTGACACGGTTCGATTTTCCCTCACGGTGACGCCCGCGCTGTCCGATGACTATGTCAACTTTCGACTTGGCTATCTTACGAGCGAGATTTCACCGGCCGACGTCTTCGGCATCTTTGTCGACAACGTCTTCACCGGATATGTCGCTGGAGCGGCCATCGATCAGGCACATCCCTGGATGCAAGCCGCCTCGTCTGGCATCGGATTCAGCCAAGCCCTGTTTTGGAACGGATTGGCGACAAATCCCGAGTCCGTGCTTCTGTCGCTGGCTGTTCCAAACCCGGGCTCGAGCTTTCAGGTCGACTTTGTGCTGGTCGATGCCTTCGATGGTTATACCGACTCCTCGGTTTTTCTCGGGGACTTCTCGCTCAGCTCGACCGCCTTGGGAACGGTCGCCATTCCGGAGCCCGGAACGGTCGGCCTGTTGACCGCTGTCAGCTTGTTCCTGGTCCTCTTTCGAAGACGCTTCCGCCGCGGCTCCTGAGTTTGCAAAACCTAAAAGGCGGTTCGGCGCTCAATAAGCTGGGCCGCCCATAGGAAACTCCAAGACGTGTCACCGACCCGCCCGCCGGAAGCGGCATTGTACCGCGCCCGCTGGTCTCCGCAAACAAAAGCGACCCGAGCGATGCCATGGTTTCAGACCAACAAGCGGAGGCCGGGGAAAGACTTCAGCCGGTAGAAAAGCCCGCGCGGTATCGCGTCGACTTTTCCATGAGCTACCGCCGGACTTCGATGAGGCAGGATCGCGATGGGACAAGTCACCCCAAGAGCCGACCGCTCGTCAAGGGAGACATCCGAAGAATGCACGATCCAAAATACAGACAGTCGGGTTGAACATCGGTGGTTTTCCGGCCGCGCTCCAACCGAAGCTGGGCGACATTGCCGATAAAGACTCGGCTCGCCACACAAGATGGTTGTCGCGGATCCGACCGTTTCAAAGACGTAACTCTCTTTTGCCCAAGCAGGGCTCCGCCCGCTTGATCAGAGACCCAGCCTACGATTCGACCTGCCGTTTCTTTGGAACGCGCATTCTCTTCAGAGACACGGCTATCACGAGCGAGGAAATTAGAAGCAGCCCAACCGTCGAGGGTTCCGGTATCGCCGTGTAAGTATAAGAGCCCGGATTGAGGGTCCACTCCATGTAAAACGTTCCCAGCTCGGTGCTCGTTCCCTCCGGCCACCAATAGATATCCGGTGAGTTCATCTGTAACCGATCTCCATAGGGAAAAGCGTAGGCGTTGGTATCGGCTTGGAAGACCCCGTAGGTGTCATACCAAGTGTTTTCGTTGGGCTGGATGCCACCCCCCGTCCACGACCCGATGTTTCCGGCTCCCGTCTGAAGGTCCAAAAGGAAGAAATATTCCCCCGTGCTCAACATCCCAATCGGTTCCGAACCGGGACCGGTGGGATTGACCGCGATGTCGAAAATGCTTCCTGCCAGAGGAGCCGTTGTGTTTGTCGCGGTGGCGTGCTCATAGACCGATACGACCGGGTCGAATCCGGCGGCCTCAGACCCGGCCAATCCCCAACCATAGGTCAACCCGGCCATGAAGTCTCCGACCACGCGATCCGCCAGACTGTTCCAGTTCTGAGTCGTCACGATCTGGGCCGTCGTTCCATCGGTGCCCGTCGTGGGGGTGCCGGCACCGCCCCAGTCGAGGGTGTAAAGTGGATTGGCTCCGTAAGTGGCGCTGTTCGCCGCAAGAGACGTTGCAGTGATGTAGATCCCGAAGTCCCCCACATTATCCGTTGTCCAATTGTTTGTCGTGGCGGTGAGATAGTTTGAGGTAAACAACCGAAGTCCCGCGGTGCCGGGCAGGATGTTTTGAGAGGCCAGCCGACTGACGGCCTCGCTTGGGAGCCCTTGGGTCAAGTCGGCCACGTAACTTGCAGTCAGAGAATACGATTGCTCTTGAAACCAGTTTTCGCTCCTCGTGCCGCTCCAGGAAGGAATCGAGCCTGTGCCATTGGCGGGAGTACCGCCCGGGTCCATCGGATTGCTGTCGGTTTGGTTCTGTTCGGCAACGCCAGCAAATCCATAGAGCGTTCCGGGCTTCGGATTTCCCGGACTCGGAGCGCCGCTTGGCGTCTGATAGCTTGCGACAGTCAGACTGGCGTTGCTCGACTGCATGGCAGAAAAGAACGAGCTGAAACCTGGATAGGAGGCGTTGTTCTGCGGCGACAGGACTTGGGCCAGACCGGTCATCGTCCCGACGGTGGAACTGTTTGAGTCCACGACCGAATAATTTGCCATATACCGCGCCGAGGTCGGCGTGATACTGGTGGAACTGGTCAGTTTGTCTCCGATGGTGGTTCCCGAAGTGGTAACGATGCTGCTGATGCCAGAAACGCTGCCGCCTGAAAGGGTCTTGACCTTGAAATTCTGCGGGATGCTGTAGTAGTCGACGTAGGAAATGTCGCCGTTGTTTTGGTGACCGCTGAGGTTGCCGGGATCGACATAAAGCTCCAGAGCCCCCGCGACCGTGTTGCTTCCACCCGGGCCTGGCCAGTTCATCATCGGCGTGTTGTTACCCAGGGCCACATAGACCCGCCCGGAGAATGTATTCAGGTCAAACGTTGGCACATTTCCGACGGGGCCGCCGGGCAACGCCCCCGGCACAGCGCCCTTCAACTGTTCGAGGCTGTAAGCGACTCCGGAGGAGAGCGTCGTACTGGTGCCACCCGTTCCCGTAACCGCACTGTTGAAGGTGAGAAATACCGCGTCATCCGGAAGGCCGGTGTTGTTGACAACGACGAAGCGATTCGACGTCTGGGTTCCCGACGCCTGGCCAAACATCGTCTGTGAAGCGAACAACCCGCAGGCCACGGCGAGGCAAGCCGTCCTTCGCAAGTGGTTTCCGATCGAGATCCCCTGTTTGCTTTTCATGGTTCGATGTATTTTAACCATCCTCTAAGAGCCTGTCTAAAAAATAGCATTTGAGCTGAAAAACAATTGACTTTGAAAAGCGAGCGGAGCTCCACCTCCTACGCGCAGCGGTTTTTTGGCGATGAAAATTGGTCAAAACCGATACGACACCTGCACGACCGACTTTCAGTGGCAGATTCTGCGCCCCATGCTTCCGGCAGCGCAGCGACGCGGGCGTCCGCATACTTGCTTGAGACGGGTGCTCGATGCCATGTTCTACGTGCTCAAAAGCGGCTGCCCGTGGCGTCTGCTCCCGTTGAACTTTCCTCCTTGGAAGACCGTTTATCACCACTTTCGATCGTGGGCGCGTTCCGGCTTGCTCGAAACCATCAATGCGCGAATGCGTCAACTGCTTCGGCGACTTCACGGCAAGAATAGCTTGCCCAGCGCCGGGAGCATCGACAGCCAGAGTGTGCGTTCCGACGGGCCTGGCGGGCCGGTAGGCTACGATGCAGGAAAAAAGCTCAAAGGGCGCAAACGCTTTATCTGTGTCGATACGCTGGGCTTGCTTCTCGGAGTGATCATCACCCCAGCCGACACGCCCGAGCGTTCGGGGGCCAAGGAACTTTTGGCACCAGTTTTGCAAATCCAGCGGCTCAACAAAATCTGGGCCGACGGCGGGTTCAGTGGACCGGAGTTCGCCCAATGGGTGAGAGCTCAGCGATCCTCCACAACGCTCGAAATTGTCA
The DNA here is from genome assembly GCA_964516295.1 of uncultured Chthoniobacterales bacterium. Taxonomy (GTDB): domain Bacteria; phylum Verrucomicrobiota; class Verrucomicrobiia; order Chthoniobacterales; family Terrimicrobiaceae; genus CAZEYT01. The sequence goes on from CAZEYT010000009.1 coordinate 20,902, forward strand.
AACGCATCTCGGCCGAACCCGGATTCCATATCCTCCCAAAACGCTGGGTGGTCGAACGCACCTTCGCCTGGATTGTTCAGCATCGCCGATTGGTTCGCGACTACGAACGCTCCCTCCAATGCGCCACCGCCTGGGTCTTTCTTGCCATGATCCGAATCATGATCAACCGTTATTCCTAAGTTATTCATTTATCAGACAGCAACTGTGGTTTTAGCGAGGGGCAAGTTGGGCCTTTTTCAGGAGGGCTTGGATGTGAATGAGGAGCTTTCTCATCGCAGCAACAATGGCACATTTGTAGGGCTTTGCCCGGTCCCGGAGCCCATTCACATACCGCGCAATCACAGGGTTGCAGGAAGCGGCAGAGTGGGTAGCCATGTAGAGGCACTTGCGTACCTTGGAACGTCCGCCGATAATCGCGCGCTTTCCGGAGGACTTGCCGCTGTCGCGGTTGAATGGCGCGATGCCCGCCAAGGCAATCAGTTTGTTTCGGTTCACCGACTCGATTTCGCTCAGATGAGCCAGCAGAGTCCATGCCGTGATTTTTCCCACTCCCTGGACAGACTGGATGATTTCCGAGCGGGCCTTGAGTCCAGAATCGGACTTGACCAGTTCATCGATGGCTTTGTCGAGGACCTCAATTTCCTTCTCCAACATTTTGATCATTTTTTGATGGAGCGAAGGATGAAGCTTTCGCTGTTCTGGACACGGTTTTTCTCGCGGGCGAGGTGCTCGACGAGGTGGCTCCTCCGATCCAAGAGAGCGGCCAGCTTGGCGCAGACCTCGGATGGGGCCTTCATGGCTTGCAAGTCTTTGCTCTTGGCAAAGGCCAGGATCATCCTGGTATCGATGGGGTCGGTTTTGGCACGAACCCCTTCGCTACGGGCGAAGTCACGGACACGGGCCGGGTTGATCATCGCGAAGGGGACATCCTTTTTGTTGAGGAACTCACAAAGGCCGCGTTCGTAGCCGCCGGTGGCCTCAAAGACGACCAGGGGGTTCTGGTGGGTCTTCAGGTGGCCCAGCAGTTTGGTGAAGCCTTTGGTGTTGTTATCCGCAGCAAAGGATCGATGGTCGTCCTGGATTTGCAGGGTGTCTTTGGAAACGTCGATGGCGACGTAAGCGATGGGATCGGTGTTTGTGTTTTGTTGAGTCATGGCTTTTCTCGGTCTTGTAGAGGTGAGCTCGCCATCGTGTTTTCATTGGGCTCGGTCAACTGTTTGAGATTAAGCCAAGCAGCCGCAGGAGATCGTTGCTGTCTGCTGAACTCGGTTAATACCTGGTTCGAGGCTCTTATTGGTCTTACCTGCGGCTTCCCTGGGTCTCTGGCCAGAGACCCGGGGATCTTGGCTCTCCCAACCTTGCACAGGTGGAAAGATTTTTCGGGGAAATCCTACAAGGCTCTTAGCAAAATCTTAGCGGTTTTCGCCCGGAGCTTAACTGGGCGAAGCGGACCCCGCGCGCAATGCTGCCGGTGTGAAAGTTCACGAATTTCTTCAAGCCGCGCTCTTTGTTGCGGCGGTGTGTCTGGCGGCTCCGCCGATGGGGGCGTATCTGGCGCGGGTCTTCCGCGGCGAGCGTCATCTTCTTTCTCCCCTGACCAATCCGCTGGAATCCCTGCTGCGGAACCTGTGCGGTACGGGCGGCGGGAGCATGACGTGGAAGACCTACGCAGCGGCGCTGCTCGTCTTCAACGGGGCGGGAATCCTTCTGCTCCTCGCGATCCAGATGTTGCAGGGTCTTCTCCCGGCCAATCCGGAGAATCTTCCCGGGCTGCCTTTTGCGCTGGCGCTGAACACGGCGGTCTCGTTTGTCACCAATACCAACTGGCAGGCCTACTCCGGGGAAGCGACGATGAGCTATTTCACGCAGATGGCCGGTCTGGCGGTGCAGAATTTTCTCAGTGCGGCCACGGGACTCACGGTCGCCGTGGCTCTGACCCGTGGTCTCACCGGAGCCCGGGACGGACTCATTGGCAACTTCTGGGAAGATCTGCTCCGCTCGATCTTGTGCGTCCTTTTGCCACTCTCGGCGGTGCTGGCCGTGGTTCTTGTGGCGGAAGGCGTTCCGCAAACCCTCGCGCCGTACGCGATCGCAACGACGCTGGCCGGAGATGAACAAAAGATCCCCCTGGGTCCGGTCGCCTCGCAACTGGCGATCAAACAACTCGGGACCAATGGCGGCGGGTTCTTCGGAGTGAATGCCGCCCATCCATTCGAGAACCCGACCCCGCTCACGAATTATCTCCAGACCTTCGCGATTTTCCTCATCCCCGCCGGGCTGACGTTTTTCTTCGGTCGAATGGCCGGGAATCGCCGTCAGGGACATGTTCTCTTCGGCGTGATGCTCGCCCTGTTCTTGGGAGCCTTTGCCATGGCCTGGTGGGCGGAGGTTCAACCCAATCCCGCGAATGGTCTCGAGCGTCTCATGGAAGGAAAAGAGACGCGGTTCGGCGTGATGAACAGCGCGCTCTTTGCCACGACCACCACGGCCGCCTCTTGCGGTGCGGTGAACGCGATGCACGGGAGCCTGAGTCCGCTGGCCGGCGGGATCGCCCTGCTGAACATCCTCTTCGGTGAAGTGGTCTTCGGGGGAGTCGGTGCCGGGCTCTATGGCATGCTTCTTTTCGTGATTCTCACGGTGTTCCTCGCCGGGCTGATGGTCGGACGAACGCCCGAGTATCTGGGCAAGAAAATCGAGAGCGCGGAGATCCGCTGGACCGTGATCGGGGTGCTCGTTCCGTGCGTCTGCATCCTCGTCGGACTGGCGGTGGCGTGTTTGGTCCCGGCTGGGTCCGCCACGCTGGGAAATGCAGGTCCGCATGGATTTTCAGAAATGTTTTATGCCTTTGCTTCGGCGGCCGGGAACAATGGGTCAGCCTTCGGCGGGCTTGGAGCCAATACCGATTTCTACAACTACTCGCTGACCGCGGCGATGCTCGTCGGGCGGTTCGGCGTGATCCTCGCGTGTCTGGCCGTCGCCGGGAACTTTGCGATGAAGTCCCGACTGGCGGTCTCGGCCGGCACGTTTCCAACCCACGGCGCGACCTTTGGCATCCTGCTCGCCGCGGTCGTCCTCATCGTCGGCGCTCTGACGTTTTTCCCCGCTCTGTGCCTCGGTCCCATCGTCGAACAATTTCTCATGCTTTCCGGCCGCACTTTCTAAAATGAAATCGAACCCATCCCAAACTCCCGCTCTCCTTGCCGCCGCCGCGCTGGAAGCGCTGCGCAAACTGGACCCGCGCGTGCAATGGCGGAATCCGGTCATGTTTCTCGTTTTCCTCGGAGCGATTGCGACATCGGTGTTCTGTGTGCTGTCGCCGGGATCGTTCGCCATCCAGATCGCGCTCTGGCTTTGGTTCACCGTGCTCTTCGCGAACTTCGCCGAGGCACTTGCCGAGGGTCGTGGACGAGCCCAGACCGCCACCCTGCGTCGCATGCGGACGACGACCAACGGACGGCGGCTCCGCGATGGGGCCGAGGAAATCGTCCCGGCCTCCGACCTCCAACCGGGCGATCTGGTCGTCTGCGAAGCCGGGGACGTCATTCCTTCGGATGGCGATGTGGTGGAGGGAATTGCCACGGTGGACGAAAGCGCCATCACGGGCGAATCCGCCCCGGTCATTCGCGAAAGCGGTGGCGACCGAAGTGCCGTGACCGGTGGAACGCGCGTCACAAGCGACCGGGTCGTGATCCGCATCAGCGTCCTGCCGGGACAGACCTTTCTGGACCGCATGATTTCGATGGTCGACGGAGCGAGCCGACAACGGACGCCGAACGAGATCGCTCTCGGCATCCTGCTCGTGAGTCTCACCGCGGTGTTTGTCCTGGCCATTGTCACGCTGCCGGCCTTTGCCACCTTTGCCGAGAAACAGGCGGGCCAAACCGGGGCGGTGAATCTTTCGCTGCCGGTTTTGATTTCGCTCCTGGTCTGCCTGATTCCCACAACAATTGGCGGGCTGCTCAGTGCGATTGGCATCAGCGGGATCGACCGTCTGATGAAGCGTCATGTGTTGGCGACCTCCGGCCGGGCGGTCGAGGCCGCCGGGGATATTGATGTTCTTCTTCTGGACAAGACCGGGACAATCACGCTCGGCAACCGCCAGGCCTCGGCGTTTCTGCCGGCTCCCGGCGTTGCCGAAAAAGACCTCGCCGCCGCGGCGCAGCTGGCCTCCCTCGCCGATGAGACCCCCGAGGGCCGGAGCATTGTCGTCCTCGCGAAGGAACGATTCGACCTGCGGCCGAAAGATCTCGCCGGGCAACATGTCACGTTTGTTCCGTTCACCGCCCGAACGCGCATGAGCGGCATTGACATCCAGGAGCCTCATCGCGCCATGCAGATCCGCAAAGGCGCGGCCGAGCAGGTCATCGCCTGGGTTGCCGAACAGGGCGGTGCCTGTGCCGACGCGGTAAGAAGCGACATCGAGCGGGTCTCCAAAGCGGGCGGAACTCCGCTGGTGGTCGGCGAACCCTCGGGCGTGCTCGGCGTCGTTTTTCTCAAGGACACAATCAAGGGAGGAATCCGCGAACGTTTCTCCGAGCTGCGGCGGATGGGCATTCGGACGGTCATGATCACGGGAGACAATCCGGTGACCGCCGCCGCGATTGCTGCCGAAGCAGGGGTGGATGATTTTCTCGCCGAGGCCCGGCCCGAGGACAAACTTGCGCGAATCCGCGCCGAGCAATCCGCCGGCCATCTCGTGGCCATGACCGGAGATGGCACCAACGATGCCCCAGCCCTCGCGCAGGCGGATGTCGGCGTGGCCATGGGCAGCGGAACCCAGGCGGCCCGTGAAGCCGGGAACATGGTCGATCTCGAAAGTGATCCGACAAAAATCCTTGATGTCGTCGTGATCGGAAAACAACTGCTGATGACCCGTGGAGCGCTCACGACCTTCAGTATTGCCAACGACGTGGCCAAGTATTTCGCGATCCTGCCCGCCATGTTCGCCACGCTCTACGCCGTCGCGCCCGGCGCACCCGGACCGCTGAAAGCACTGGACATCATGCGGCTGCACAGTCCGGAAAGTGCGGTGCTCAGTGCCGTGATCTTTAATGCGCTCATCATCATCGCCCTCATCCCGCTGGCGCTGCGCGGGGTTCCCTGCCGTGCGGCCGATGCCTCATCGATCCTTCGCCGGAATGTGCTTCTCTACGGATTGGGCGGCCTGCTCGTGCCGTTCGTCGGCATCAAGCTCATCGATGTGCTTTTGACCACACTCCACCTTGTTTGACCATGAACCTCCTCCTTACTTCGATTCGCACTCTTCTCGTCCTCACCGTTGTAACGGGGTTGCTCTATCCGCTCGGTGTCACCGCCCTGGCGAGGGTTTTCCCGTCACAGGCCGAAGGCTCGCAGATCACGCGCGGCGACGTCGTGGTCGGCTCCAAATGGCTCGCGCAGAAGAATCTCTCGCCGAGGTATTTCCAACCCCGGCCGAGTGCAGGCGACTATGCGACGGTCGCCAGTGCCGCAAGCCAGCTCGGGCCGACAAGTGCGGTCCTCGCCAGGGCCATTGCCGAACGAAAGGCAGCCTGGGGTGACGACGCCCCGCCGGAACTCCTGACGACCAGCGGGAGTGGGCTCGACCCGCATGTTTCGCCCGAGGCCGCGGCATTCCAGATTCCCCGTGTGGCGGAAGCCCGGGGATTGTCCGGGGAGACCGTCGCGGCATTGGTGCGGCGTCATACCGAGGGGTCACAGTGGGGCTTCCTTGGCGAGCCAAGGGTGAATATCCTATTGCTGAATCTCGCGCTTGATGACACCGGCCGACCCTGATTTTTCCCGCCCCGACCCGGATCGTCTTCTGGAGAGAATCCAGGCCGACGAGCATCGGTCGCGGCGTGGACGGTTGAAGATTTTTGTGGGGATGTGTCCCGGCGTGGGAAAGACCTATGCCATGCTGCAGGCGGCCCGGCGAAAGCAGGCCGAGGGCATCGAGGTCGTGGTCGGCCTTGTCGAGACGCATGGCCGCTCCGAGACCGCCGCGTTATTGGACGGACTTCCGATTGTTCCGCGGGTTCGCATTGCCTACCGCGGCGCGGAGTTCGAGGAAATGGACATTGAGGGCATTTTGCTTTGGAAGCCGCGACTCGCCGTGGTGGACGAACTCGCGCATACGAACACCCCCGGCTCGCGACATCCCAAGCGCTACCAAGATGTCCTGGAGCTTCTTGACGGAGGGATCGATGTCTTCACCACGCTGAACATCCAACACATCGAGAGCCGGAGCGAAGCGGTGCGCCGGTTGGCCGGGGTTCCTGTCCGCGAAACCGTTCCCGATTCCGTGCTCGATGCCGCCGACGAGATCGAACTCATCGACATCACTCCCGAGCAACTCCGCCAAAGACTGGCCGAGGGGCGGGTTTATCTCGGCGAGCGAGCCGCGGCTGCGGCAGAGAATTTTTTCCGCGAATCTCACCTCGCCGTGCTCCGCGAGATGGCACTGCGGTTTACCGCCGAGCATGTCGAGCGCCGCTCAAGGAAGGAAAGGCCGGCCGGACAGCGCGGTGGCGAACTTTTGGTTGTCGGGGTAAGCGCGAGTCCGCATTCGGCTCAGCTCCTGCGGTGGACGCGACGCTATGCGGCGGGACTCGAGGCGCCATGGATTGCGGTTGCCATCGAGACGCCACGTCCGCTTTCCGCAGAGGACGAACAACGCCGCTCTGCCAACCTTCGGCTCGCCCGCGAACTCGGCGCGGATGTCGTTCTGGCCGCCGGAACATCGGTCGCCGAAACGCTGGTGCGCGTCGCCCGCGAACACCGCGCCACCCACTTGATCCTTGGCAAACCCCACGGCCCGGCCTGGCGCTGGTTTTTTCGTTCTCCCATTCCCTGGACCATCGAGAACAGCGGGGGAATGGATGTGCAATTGATCCGCACCGATGAGACACGGGGACCATCGCCGACACCGCCGGCCCGCACGGATCCGGGGATTTTTCGAGAAGTCCTGGCCGTTCTCGGTCTCACGTCTGCGGTCACCGTTGCCGGATTGTTGATTCTGGACGCAGCGGGCTATTGGTCGGTGGCTCTTTTGTATCTCTTGATGGTCACCATCGCCGGCCTGAACTTCTCGAGAATGTCCACACTGCTTCTGGCGGGACTTTCCGCACTGGCATGGAATTTCTTGTTCATCCCACCGCGATTCACGTTTTGGATCGGACGACCGCACGACGTGCTGATGTTTGCCATGTTTTTTGTCACTGCGCTGGTCGTCGGAAGCCTGACGTCGCGCCTGCGCGAGAGGGAGCTTTTGGAAAGCCGCCGCGAACGGCGGGCAGCGGCGCTTTTTCATCTGACACGCCGGCTCGCGCAGGCTGGAGATCTCAAGGAAGCGGTCGGAGAAATGATGACGCAACTGGCCGATTCGTTCGATCTCGCCGGGGCGGTTTTTTTGCGAGACACGGACGGGAGGTTTGAGGCCGAGAGCCATCCGGCGAGTCATTGGAAGACGGACGGCTCGGAGGCCGCCGTGGCGCAGTGGGTCTTTACGAATCAGCGACCGGCCGGCCGTACGACCGACACGCTGGGCGAGTCCCGGGGGTTGTATCTGCCGCTCCGGGTCGGCGGGCAGGTCGAAGGGGTCCTCGCGGTCGATCTGGAAAATCACCCGCCGCTAAGCCCCGCCCAGCGCGAGCTTTTGGAAACCTTTGCCGATCAATTTGCCGTCGTCGCCGCGAAGGAACGCGGACGCCAGATTCAACAACAGGCCCGCATTGTCGCCGAGGCCGGTCAGCTCCAGCAAACATTGTTCGACAGCGTCTCGCATGAGTTGAAAACTCCCATCGCGGCGATTCAGGCGGCCCTGGACCAATCGGAACCCGATCTCGGCGAGGTCCGCGTCGCCGCCAAGCGTCTGCGGCAGGCGGTGTCTCATCTGTTGGATGCCACGCGCATCGAATCCGGGCTGCTCCAACCGACGCTCGAATGGTGCGATGTGCAGGAAATCGTGGCCGATGCCCTCCGACTCGGCCAGGCGACCGGCTTGGTTGCTTTTGAACCCAAAGAATCCCTCGCGCCGATCCGGGCCGACGCCGGACTCCTTGCCCAAGCGCTGGCGATTCTCGTGCAAAACGCATTGGTTCACGCAAAGGCGCCTGAAAGGCCATCTGTTTCCGTGGAGGATGACGGCAGCAGGATTGTGTTCTCGGTCAGCGACCGGGGACCCGGACTTCCGGAGGGACGGGATGTTTTCTCGAAATTTGTTCGCGGTCCATCGGCCACTCCCGGCGGGCTGGGATTGGGACTCCCGATCGCGCGGCATCTTGCCGAAATTCACCACGGCACCGTGGAAGCGCAAGCGAGACCAGGTGGTGGCACGGTTTTTCGATTGCGGATTCCGCGGGGCGGTCCGATGAAGTTGCCGGAATGAAGGCGCTTGTCATCGACGATGAAGTTCAAATCCGGCGTTTGCTGCGAACGGCCTTGGAATTGGACGGCTACGACGTCGAGGAAGCGCAGAATGGCATTCTCGGCCTTCAGGCGTTGGTTCACGCGAGGCCGGATGTGGTGCTTCTCGACCTGGGGCTTCCGGATCTGGGCGGTCTGGAGGTCCTGCAAAGACTGCGCGGATGGAGCGAGGTCGCCGTGGTGGTCCTCACCGTACAGGATTCCGAACGCCAGAAAATTGCGGCGCTGGATGCCGGAGCGGACGATTTTGTGACGAAGCCGTTTGCGACCGGCGAATTGTTGGCGCGCATGCGCGCAGCCATGCGGCGAACGGCTCCCCGCATCGAAACACCGGTTTTCGAGCGCGATGGACTCCGTGTGGATCTCTCGGCGAAAACCGTTGCGCGCGGCGGCAAACCCGTGCACCTGACACCGACCGAGTGGGCGATCCTGACGCTTCTCATCCGTCACGAAGGCCGCGTTCTGACGCACGCCCAGATTCTCCAGGCGGTGTGGGGGCCGAATGCCGCCGAACATCGTGACTACCTGCGTGTTTACTTCACGCACCTCCGCAAAAAGATCGAAGTGACGCCCTCGGAGCCAAAACTCATCCTCAATGAGCCAGGAGTCGGCTATCGTTTGCTGGCGAGCTGAGAGTTATTCTATTGCGCACACCGGTTGCGTGAAACTAGAAGAATCCTCATGAGACCTTCCTGGTTGGGATTGGTGGCGGTTGTCCTTTCTGCGGCGACCGGTTTTTCGCAGAACATCACTCTGAATCTGGTGAATGAGAATCCGAGCCTCTCGGTTCCGTATGTCACCTTTGTTCAGGCGCTGGTCACAACGCAAACTTGGAGCACCAATGGTGAGTCCTCGACCACGCTTTTGGGCCCAGCGCTCAGTGCGACAGCCAACAGCCAATCGCTTCAAAACGGCGTCGCCTACAGTTTTGCGGATCTCGGGGGAACATCGTCATCGGCCACGATCAGCCTCTCGCCGAACTGGGCCGGGAACATTTTTTTCAGCAACGGACCACTCGCCTTGGGGCAGTCCGGCCAGTCGCCGGTTCAGTCGCCGAATCCGACTCCGCCGCCGGCCTTCTCCATCCCGCAGTTCAGCCAGGCCCCGTTTTTCCCGACCAATCCGAACGGCTCGATCGACACCGACACCCTGCGTTACAATTACATCGAACTGGCGGGCGGAAGTGCGACGCAGATCAACCCGGACATCACTTACATCAATTACTATTCGGTCCCGATCCAGCTGACCCGCTCCTCGGACAACGCGACGCGAGGCCAACCCTCGTCACAGTCTGCGCTCGCGGCACTTCCCGGGAAACTGACAGCGATCTCCAGCAACAGTTCGACCGTGGTGGTGAATGATGCCAATGGCGTCGCGCGGATCATCAGTCCGGACAATGGTAACACAATTGCCGCGGTGTATGACTCGTTTTCCGATTACATCGAAACGTCGTTTGATTCGGGGGCCACGCCGATTGATCTCTCGAACAGCTTTTCGGGCGTTCAGAACCCGCAGAGTGCCCGTTATGCGCAGCAGACTTACACCGGCACTTCGGTGACCTACACCGGCAGCGCCACCACCTCCGGGACGCTCACGATCACCGGGACTTCCAGCAATTCCGACATCGGAGCCTACACGCTCACTTGGACCGGGACGGCGACCGACCTTTCCAACGCGATCTATCAGGCGGTTCTGGCTGGCTATTCAGTGACCTACTTGACCGGCAGCTTCTCGGGAGGCAATACCGGCGACAACGATGTCTTCAGCGCGATCACCCGCGACCTTCTTGCGGGTTACAATTTTGGGTTCATCAACAGCGCGACGGAACACAACAGCGAAACGGTCGGGAGTTTGTCCAGTGAGGAATGGATGACGCTCGGTTATGGTTATGCTTTCGACCACGCTCAGACCAACCCGCTTTACTACAACCAATGGGCGGCGGCATTCGCCGACACGTTTACGGATGTGTATACGTTTCCCTTCAACGACTTTTTCAGCGGATTTTCCCCGACTCTTGCCGTCAATTCCGGAGAGACGCTCACGATCACGCTGCTGAACCCCGTTCCGGAGCCGTCCACGTTTGCGCTTGTTGCGCTCGGCCTGCTTGGGGCGGGAGCGATGGTTCGTTCGCGGAAGAAGAAAGCCTGAGGGATTTCTTCCCGGGGCGAGAGTTCGTCAGGGAACGAGCAGGACGGTGAGCTTTTTCGGTCCGTGGGCGCCGAGAACGAGGATGCGCTCGATGTCACCGGTGCGGCTTGGGCCGGTGATGAAGGACAGGAATGCCGGGATCGTTCCGTAAACGGAACGGACACGGGCAAAGGCGGCGGCGAGGTCGGGGACGATCTGGCGTTCGGAGGCGATGACGATGTGGTGGGGCGGGAGGACCGAGAGCGCACGACCTCCGGCACCGGACGATGTTACCACAATGCCCCCGGTTTGCGCGACGAGGCCGTCGCATCCGCTGATGCCGGCGTCACAACGTTCCAGGTCGAGTTTTTCGTAGGGTTCGTCGGTGCGGAGGACGCGAAGCCCAAGGGCGGCGACGGCGGCGTTTCCCAGCTCGAAATGGTGGGAGGCCACGGATTTCCAACCTTCTGCAGAGGCGATTTCGGCAAGGACGGGGGCGGGATCGGGACAACGGATGACCGTGGTCTTGAGGTCCTGCGAGTTTTTTTTGAAGAGGGCCAGCTGACCGGCATGGTCGGGCGGGACAGGTGGGAGCCAATCCTGCGGCGGGTGTTCACCGGCGGCATCGGAGTTTGTGCCGTGGAGGTGGCGGGCAGGTGCCGGGGTTTGAAGCGCCTCGCGAATGCGGCGCAGGATTTTCTCGCGGCTATCGGCGGGCATGGCGGGCTTTCCAGAATTCCTTGAACGACTCGCGCGGCGCACGCGGCAGATCGCGCGTTCCGGTCCACATCCGGGCGGGATCCACCGGCTGGCCGCGGATCGCGAAAGTGAGCGGATCGGCGAGACGGAGAAGCGGTGCGGCGAGGCGGTAGAGGGCCGGACGTCGCATCAACCAGACAAATCCGGCGAAGAGGGGTTTTTCCCACCAGACGGATTTTTGAACGATGGCGTTGCGCCGGTTTTGGAGCAGATGGTGGTGGAGATCGATCTTGACAGGGCAGGTCTCGGTACAGGCTCCGCAAAGGGACGAGGCAAACGAAAGGTGTTTCCAAGACTGAAGCCCGCGCAGATGCGGGGTGATCACCGAGCTGATGGGGCCCTGATAGGTCGTGCCGTAGGAGTGACCACCGACGTTTTTGAAAATCGGGCAAACGTTCAGGCAAGCCCCGCAGCGAATGCAGTGAAGGGCGTCGCGTTGCTCCGGGTCGGCGAGCAGGGTGGTGCGTTGGTTGTCGAGGAGAACGACATGGTATTCCTCCGGGCCGTCGGTCTCGCCCGGCTGGCGCGGGCCGCCAAGAAGCGTGTTGTAGCAGGTCATGTTCTGACCCGCTCCGGCCGTGGCGAGCATGGGGAGCAGAACCGCGAGATCGTCGAGTTTCGGCACGACTTTTTCGATGCCGACAATGGACACCAGAACCTTCGGCAGCGTAGTGCTGAGGCGGGCGTTGCCTTCGTTTTCAGTGATGGAAATGTGACCGGTCTCGGCGACGGCGAAGTTCGCCCCGCTGATTCCCATGTCGGCTTCGCAATATTTTTTCCGCATCACGCCGCGGGCGATCATGGTGAGTTCTTCCGGCGTGTCGGCCGGGGCCGAGCCGAGCTTTTTTTCAAAAACATCGCTGATCTCGTCGCGGGTGAGGTGCATCGAGGGAAAAACGATGTGGTAGGGAGGTTCCTCGCGGAGCTGGACGATGAACTCGCCGAGGTCGCTTTCCACGACTTCGAAGCCGGACTTCTCCAGCGCCGAACCGAGATGGATTTCCTCACCGGTCATGGTTTTCGACTTGATGATCCTGCGGACGGAGGCGGCTTTTGCGACGCCAGCGATGTATTCGGCGGCTTCGGCCCCATCGGCAGCCCAGAAGATTTTCGTGCCCCGGGCGGCGAGTTTTTCCGTGAATTCGACGAGGTATTTGTCGAGGTGGTTGACCGCTTCGAACTTGGCGGCGGCTCCGGCCGCGCGGGCGGCCTGCCAATTGGTGTATTTGGATTTCTGCTCGTCGCGTTTGACGTAGTAGCCGCCGAGGGCCTTCTGAATGAGACCCCGGTGGCGGAGGTCCTGCGTGAGCCGGTCGGCATCGCGGTGAAACTGGCGGGCTTCGAGCGTGCTCATGAGAGAGAATGTGCCAGAACTTCCGCCAAATGCATGCTGCGAACGGGTCTGCCCTGGCGGTTGAGCAGACCCTGGATCTGCATCAGGCAGCTGGAGTCGTTGGAAATCACCAGGTCGGCCCCGGTCTCGAGGATCGACGCGCATTTGACCTCGCCCATCGCCGTGGAAATCTCGGGAAACTTCACCGAAAACGTCCCGCCGAACCCGCAGCAGGTTTCCGCTTCTTTCATTTCCACAAGCTCCAGCCCGCGCACGTGCCGCAGGAGCTCGCGCGGCTCGCGCTTGATTCCCAGCTCGCGCAGGCCGTGACAACCGTCGTGGAAGGTCGCTTTGGCGGAAAACTCCGCGCCTAGATCACCGACCTTCAGAACGTTGACGAGAAAGGAGGAAAACTCATGGGTCTTGGCCGCCAGCGCCTTTGCTTCGGCCTCGCGCGGCTGACCATGATAAAGCTCGGGGTAGAAGACTTTCAGCATCGCGCCGCAGGACCCAGAAACGCCGACGACCACGTCACTTTCGCGAAAGGCGTCGAGCATCGTATCCGCGACCGCACGCGCCTCGCCCCAGTAACCCGAATTGAATGCCGGCTGGCCGCAGCAGGTTTGGGACTCCGGGTAGTCGACCTCATGACCCAGCTTTTCGAGGATTCGGACCATTCCGATTCCGGCGTTCGGGTAGAACTGGTCGACGAAGCAGGGGATGAACAGGGAGATCTTCACAAATCATCGATTTCGATCATAGCGGAGCCTGGGGCGATTGCGAGGAGTTCACGGAAGCCAGACGGGATCGCGGGCGGGGAGCGGGGCGAACGCGTCGGCATCGGACGCGGAGGAAAACTCACTCGAGGTGCCGTCTTTTCGGACGACGACGAGGGAGACATCGGAACGTTTCCATTCGAGCAGTCGGGTGTTCAAAAGATCGTTGTCGGAGACGTTGGCGATGCGGACGGAGTGAAGACTTTTCACCTCATCGGGGGTGAGGTAGTTCGCGTTTTGGGCCGCCTGCAAAAAGACGGCGGAGGAGGACGATCCGAGATCGGCGGGCCAGCCGACGCCCGGGCGGGCAAATTGGAAGGCATCGAGGCCCATTTCCATACAGGCATGGTGAAGCGACGCGAGCGGAGGATCGCCCCGACGGGCTTGCGCGAGCGGAGTGGGACGTGGCGCGGCGGGCGACGACGCGACTTCCGAGCCCCCGTCCGACGGAGGAGGGGTCGAGGGACGGCAACCGCCGGAAAGGAGCCCGGCCAGAGCCGCCGCGGTAAGAAAAAGTCGGAGCCGCATGGCGGGAGTATTCCGATGGCAAAAAGCGTTCGCAAGCGAGAACGTGGCTTTCCAATCGCGGGGCTTTCTGCAAAAAGAAAATCATGTCGTCGTATGAAACTGCGGTGGCCATTGTCGGGGGGGGACCGGCGGGACTGTTGAGCGCCCTGCTACTGGCCCGGGCCAGCGTGCCCTGTGTGCTTTTGGAGCAAAACGATGGCATCTCAACCCACCCGAAAGCGATGGGCGTGACGCGGCGCACGGCGGAGATTTTTTGCGAAGCGGGATTGCTGAAGGCGATGGAGGAAGTGGACTTCTCCGGCCCCGACACGCAGTTGATCGTTTGGGCCAAGTCGCTGGTCGGCGAGGAACTCGGGCGTGCTCCGCTGCCGCCCGACGTTTGTGACTTCAGTCCGTGTCGGCCCTTTCATTCGCCCCAGACCCACACCCAGGCGGTGCTTTTGGCGGCGGTCGAGGCGGAGCCACTGGCGACGGTTCGGTTTGGTCACCGTGTTCGCGGCCTGCGACCGCTCCCGCATGGCGTGGAATTGGATGTGGTCGGGACGGGGGAGGAATCCTTGGTTCGCGCGGAATGGGTGATCGCCGCCGATGGAGCCGCGAGCCCGATCCGTCGGCAGTTGGAAATCCGCGCGGAGGGTCCCGGCGACCTCGGACATTTTCTGAATGTGTTTTTCCACGCCGACCCCGGTCCAGCGCTCGAGAAAAGGCAGGCCCTTCTTTACAATATCCTGCGCGAGGATCTGGTGGAGTTTCTTGTTTCCGTCAATGGGCGCGATCTGTGGTTGATGCATCATTTTCTTCAACCGGGAGAGGATGCGGGCAAACTGACAACGGCGGTTCTCAGCGACCTTATCCGCGCGGCCATCGGCCTGCCGGATTTGCGGGTCGAGGTGCTGGGGGCGGCTCCGTGGGTGATGAGCCCGAAGGTCACCGCGCAATTTCGCAAAGACCGCATCTTTTTCGTCGGCGATGCCGCGGCGCGACTGAGCCCGGCCGGCGGGCTCGGGATGAACACCGGCCTCCAATCCGCTCACAATCTGGCTTGGAAGCTCGCGGCGGTGATTCACGGACGCGCCGGCGAATCCCTTCTCGATACTTACGAATCCGAGCGGCGTGGCCTGTCCGTGGCCGTCATGCACCACACGAACGAAAATTCCGGCGAAGTTTTCCGTCAGGTGGATCTTGCGCTGCGCGGCGATTTTGACGGGCTGCGGGAATTGCTTGCGACGAGCGTTCGTCAGGAAGAGGAGACGGCCTTTGACACCGGCGTGGATTACCAGGGGCGGCGGCGGTTTTCCCATTTCTGGCTGCAACGGGACGGGCGGCAGATTTCAACATTGGATTTGTTGGGCGGAAGTTTTGTCGCGATCACCGGTCCGATGGCGACGATCGGCGAGATTCCCGGAGTTCGGATCGAGCGACTGTCTGCGCCCGAGACAGCCGGGATCCGACGTCTTGTTGGTCTGGAGGAAACCGGCGCGGTTCTTGTGCGGCCGGACGGATTTGTGGCGTGGGAGAAATCATCGGAGGCCACGGAAGCGGACCTCCGCGAGGCTCTCGCAGCGGCCCTGCGTTGAGGCGGAGATTTTTTGGATTTCGTGCCGAGGCAAATTCGGGATAGGGTTTAACTTTCATGAACCCCGTCGCGTTTCTCGGTCCGGATGGAACTTTTTCCGGCATTCTCGCCCGCAAGCGATTCGGTGGAGGGCCGCATGTTTCGTGTCCGACGATCGAGGGGGTCTTCGATTCGGTGCTGGCGGACGAAACGACGACCGGCTTGGTGCCGGTGGAGAATTCCTCCGGTGGGACGGTTTACGACACGATTGACCTCCTGATCCGGCACGCAGGAAAAGTTTTTGTCCGCGAGGAACTTTCGCTCCACATTCGGATCGCGCTGCTAGGGCGGCCGGGCGAGCGGGTGCGGACGGTGTTCTCGCATTTCACCCAGATCAAACACCACAGTGCTTGGTTGAAGCAGCGTTATCCTGGGGCCCGCCTTGTGCCCGTTCCCAGCACGGCGGTGGCGGCCCAGCGCGCGGCGGCCACGCGCAACGGAGCCGCACTGGCCTCGCCTGGAACCGCAGCTCTCTACGACCTTGACGTCCTCGAATTTCCTTCCGGCGGCGAAGCCGTGAACGTGACGAACTTTTTCACGATTGCCACGTCCCCTGCCCGGCCGAAACGCTGCGACCGGACCGGACTCGTCGCCGCGCTCAACAACGAGTGCGGGAGTCTGCACCGATTTCTCGGACCCTTCGCCCGCGAAAAGGTCAGCCTCACACGGATTGTCTCGCGCCCCGTCCCCGGGCAGCCGCAGACGTATGTGTTTTATGTGGAGATCGAAGGCGGGCCGGACACAGCACCGGTCTCCCGCGCGCTCGACCGCGCCACCCGCATCGCCCACACACTCGTCCCACTGGGCTCGTTCCCCGTCGGTCGAAGATTCCGCTCCTGACTTGAAAATCCTGCCGCCTTTTGCGAATCCACCTGCTACGCTGTTTCGATTGACTGATATGAAATCTCTTGTCTTCACCCTCTTCGCTCTTCTTCCGCTGATCGCCACGGCCGAAGAGGCGACCATCACGGTCCGCAAGAGCGACACGACGAATGTCACACTCCAGCCCTTCGGCGGCCCGGACGGCGCGGCCGCTGCCAAGGTCGTTCAAAATGACCTCGACCTCTCGGGCCTGTTCACCATCGGGACGGCGGAGCGGGCCAGCTTCACGATTGCGGCGACCGCCGGCGGCGGATCCCTTCAGGGAACCGTCACCGACAACCGCGGCGGAACGGTTTTGCAGAAAACCTACTCCGGCAACCCTCGCAGTGCGGCCCACCAATTTTCAGACGACATCGTTGAAACGATCGCCGGCATTCCCGGCATCGCCCGGTCCAAAATCGCCTTCGCCTCGTCCCGCACCGGCCGCAAAGAAATCTACACGGCCGATTACGACGGAGCGAATGCCAAGCAACTCACAAAGGACAACTCCATCAGCGTTGCTCCGACGATCTCTGCCGACGGCAACAGGCTCGCCTATACGGGCTACCAAAGCGGCTATGCCGATATCTATCTCGTCGACCTCGCCAGCGGCGCGAGGAATCGTATTGTCAAATTTCCCGGAACAAATTCGGGAGCAGCCTTTTCGCCCGACGGCAGCCGGATCGCCTGCTCGATCAGCAAAGATGGAAATCCGGAACTCTATGTGGTCGGAGCCAATGGTTCCGGTGCCCGCCGCCTCACGCGCACAGCCGGCGTGGAGTCTTCGCCCACTTGGTCGCCGGACGGAAGCGAGATCATTTACTCGTCCGATGAACGCGGAGGACCCCAGCTTTTCCGCATTGGTTCCGGCGGCGGAAGTGGCCGGCTCCTCTCCACCGGCTACGCTTACTGCACCGAGCCCAGCTGGTCACCAGATGGCAAAAAGGTCGCTTTCACGGTGCGCCAGGGTGGATTCTCCATCGCCGTTATGGATCTTGCCTCCGGCCAAACCCGCATCGTCGCGCAGGGCGAAGACCCCGTCTGGGGTGCCAATTCGCGCCATCTGATCTACAGCAGCGGCGACAGCTTGGTACTCCTCGACACCGTCAAAGGCCGCAGCGTGCCGATCATCACCGGGCTCGGCAAGGTGAGCGAGCCGACCTGGTCCCGTCGCTGATCCGGTCGGTTGGCCAAGCGGCCTGCAAGGGATTGCAGAGTCTGTCAGTCGCGGGGTTATCGGACGTAACGGACCGTGAGTTAACTCTCCGGTCTATGCTTCCCCAAGCCCCTTGTTCTCCCACCAGCCCCGTCGTCTCCCGCCATCACCGCCGATTCAGCCTCATTGAATGACTGGTCGTCATGGCCGTGATGTCGGTTTTGCTAAGTCTCGGAGCCGTTCTCGCCACCGGCGTTTCCAAAGCCGGAAAATTCAATGCCAATGTCGCGCGGCTCTCCCGCGACGGCGGGACGTCGTGGTCGACGATTTGGGAGGGTGCCATCACAGGCATTTCGGTTTCCGCCGCAAATCCGGATGCGGTATGGGTGAGCACGACCCACG
This sequence comes from uncultured Chthoniobacterales bacterium, assembly GCA_964516295.1. Taxonomy (GTDB): domain Bacteria; phylum Verrucomicrobiota; class Verrucomicrobiia; order Chthoniobacterales; family Terrimicrobiaceae; genus CAZEYT01. Next base: position 38,865 of record CAZEYT010000009.1, read on the forward strand.
CGCTCCATCGAGCCACCAACGCCGGCCGGACGTTTTCCCACCTCCCGGCCTCCGACACGCTGGCCAAGGCAAAAGCTCCGTTGCGTAACATCACGGTGGCTCCCTCCGATGCGAACCGTCAGATGCTTTGGCGGCAGGGAGAGAACTATGCTTGGGATCGCTTTTACTCCCGCGATGGCGGTCGTACGTTGTCCTTTGCCGGGAACGGTGTGAAAAATGTGATGGTCGGCGGTGCACCTCAGTTCAGCACGACGAATCCGGAGGTCGTCTTTTTCGGATCCCAGGATTACGCGACGTTTCTTTCCAGCGATGGGGTAAGCAACTGGACTTATCTGGACAAGGGATGGGGGGATACACCAAGCCGGAACACCGGAGGTCAAATCAGTCGCCATCGATCCCATCAACCCGGATGTGATCTACGTGGCCGGAAATCGAAACCGCTTCGCCTCGAACGCCAGCGTGCAGCGTTCGGTCGATGGAGGAAAAAGGTGGACCAACCTCACAAGGAACCAGGCGTTGGAGGACGGGTCCTTGGACGGCGGTCGGGAGAGCATGTGGGTGCGCGTGCATCCCGTGACGCGCGAGCCATGGTTGGCCACCAATTGCTATGGCATCTGGAAGCATTCGCCCCCGTGAAGGCCGCGTGCCGGACGGACCGGGCCGGTATTCGAAGCGCCCGGGCTGTTAGCGAACCACGCGTCCGGCTCCGGAGCCTTTCATGAGGGCTTCGGCTTCGGCGCGGGTGGTGTAGTTGATGTCGCCGACGATCGAGTGGGCGAGGCAGGAGGCGGCGACGGCGAAGGAAATCGCCGCTTCGGGCGCAGCGAGTTCGGGCGTGTTCAGAGCGAAGATGAGGCCGGCTCCGAACGAATCGCCGCCGCCGACGCGGTCAACGATGTTTTTAATCGGCCACGGCTGGTATTCGCCATCGCGTACCGGTGCAAAGTGGGCTTTGCCGGATTTCACGTCATAGAGCATGGCTCCCCAGTTGTTGTGCGACGCGGAGTAGCTTTCGCGGAGGGTGATGGCGACGAGCGAGACATTCGGAAATTGCTCGGCGATCTTTCGAGCAACCTCGGGGTACTTCTCGGCGGAGACTTTTCCGGAGTGGACATCGGTCTCGGCAGCGTGGATCCCGAGAACATCGGCGGCGTCTTCTTCATTCGCGATGACGACGTCGACAAACGGAAGAATTCCTCGCATCGTTTTCTCCGCGAGTTTGCCGGGCTCGGTGCCGGGCTCCCAATTCCAGAGTTTCTTGCGAAAGTTGAGGTCACAGGAAACCTGGAGTCCGGCTTCCTTTGCGGCTTGGACGGCGGCCAAAACAGCTTCCGCCGATGTCGCCGACAGGGCCGGCGTGATTCCGGTCGTATGCAGCCAGCCGGCCCCGGCATAGATCCCGGCCCAGTCGTAATCCCCTGCCGGGGTGACGCTCACCGAGGAGTGGGCACGATCGTAGATGACATTGCTCGGGCGTTGGTTCGCACCGCTCTCGAGAAAGTAAAGCCCAAGGCGGCCGTTGGAGGTGCGGACGATTTTGGCGGTGTCAACCCCCAGTCCGGTGAGCACTCCGACACAGGCATCGGCAATCGCGTGCTTCGGCAAAGCGGTGACAAAGCGAGCCGCCGCGCCAAAGATGGCCAGTGACGCGGCGACATTTGCCTCGGCTCCGCCAAACGTCAGGTCCAGCGGGCCGGGCAGGGCCTGACGAAACCGCAGGAAGCCGGCCGGTGCGAAGCGGCCCATGATTTCTCCGAAGGTGACGATGGTTTTGTTGCTCATTTTGAGGGACGGGTGGATTTGATGATTTCGACAGCGGCCGCGCAACGGGCGGTGATGGATTTCCAGTCACCGGCGTGGATGAGTTCCCGCGGCGCGAGCCAGGATCCGCCAAGCGCGGCGACCAGAGGATCGGCGAGGTAAGTGGCCATGTTTTTTTCGTTCAGGCCGCCGAGAGGAATGTATTTGAGGCCCAGATGGGCATATGGCGCGGCGATATTCTTCAGGTAGGCCAGGCCGCCCGAGGCCTCACAGGGAAAAAACTTCAGCAACCGACACTCATGCTCCAGCGCGGCTTCGATGTCGGACGGTGTGGTAATACCCGGGGCAAACGGGAGTCCGGCCTCGCGCGCGGCAATGAGCGTGTGGGGGTTCATGCCCGGAGCCACACCAAACGCCGCCCCGGCGTCGCGGGCTTGCAAAACCTGGGCGCGGGTGAGGATGGTGCCAACGCCGGCCAGCATCTCCGGCACCGCGGCGCGGATCTTTTTCAATGCCTCCAGCGCGACGGGTGTGCGCAGCGTGAGCTCCATCACGCCGACCCCGCCCTCCAGCAAAGCGGCAGCGAGCGGCTCGGCATCATCCACCCGGTCCACCACAAGGACCGCAATGACACCGGAGGCTTCGATACGGGTGGACAGGGAAAGGTCGAACGCGGGAGACATACTGGGCCGAAATCATGCAGGCCCGTTCGGCGTCCCCGCAATACCATTTTCCTTCCGGGGAATTTTCATTATGTTCCGGGTCAATGAAATCCGCCCTGCTCGCCATCCTGGCCGCGCTTCCCCTCGCGTTGTCCGCCCAGGAGGTGACCATTGACAACACCGGCTCGGTCGAAAATCCGAAACCCACCTGGGAAACCCAGCGTCAGGCCCGCACATTCTCTCTCCTCATCCCCGCACCGCGCGGACAGATTACCGACCGCAACGGCCGCCCGCTGGCCCAAAGCCGGCTGAGCTACAATCTCGCCATCAGTTTTCCCACACCGCTCGATTGGAACGACGCCCGCGTCCTCGCCTTCGCGCGACAGCAAATCACCCTCGCCAGCGGTCTGCTCAAGCGGGACATCCAAGTCTCCGACCATACGATCCTCACCCACTACAAAAACCGTGGCGTGCTTCCGCTTGATATCGCCGAGGATCTTCTCCCGACCGAATTGGCCGAGCTCCAGCGCGGGCTCACGGCGGATTTGATTCTCCGGCAAACATACGTGCGCTTCTATCCGAACGCGACGCTCGCCTCCCACATCATCGGCTACACCGGCCGCGAGGCTCCCCTCTCCGTCCGGCCGATTGAAAACAACGACCTCATTTTCCCCGAGAGCCAGGGCCGGGAGGGCCTCGAGCAGATTTTTGACAACGAACTCCGCGGCCAGCCCGGCATTCTCCACATCACCTTCGACCCCACCGGCAAAAAAACCTCCGAGCGCATCGCCCGCCGGCCGGTGCCGGGCTACAACGTCATCACCACGCTCGACGAAAACCTCCAGCGCATCAGCGAGGAAGTTCTTGCCAAGAATTCCCGCCGCGGTGCCATCGTCATCATCGACCCCCGCAATGGCGAGATCCTCGCGATGTCCTCGCATCCGGGCTTCAACCCCAATGACTTCGTGCCCATCGTGCGGCCGGAGGTTTTTGACGCCTACTCCAAAGATCCCTCGAACCCACTCATCCCGCGCGCCTTCCGATCTGCCTACCCCCCCGGCTCGACCTTCAAAACCTTTGTCGGATTCGCCGCCCTCGAAACGGGAAAAATCAAACCCCGCGATGAATTCAGCTGCCCGACCGGCTTCACCGTCGGCAACCACACCTTCCGAAACTGGAAAAAGGTCCACGCCGGCAATCTCACCTTCAAAGAAGCGCTCACCCAATCCTGCAACACCTGGTTCTACCAAGTCGGGATCAAGATCGGTGCCGAGCCGATCATCGACTACTCCACAAAACTCGGGCTCGGCCGCCGGACCGGCATTCCGGTGAACTCCGAAAACGCCGGCAACATCCCGACCGATGAATACATGCTCCGCGTCCACAAACGCCCGATCAAAAACGGCGACGTCGCCAACATGTCCATCGGACAGGGCGACATCCTCATCAGCCCGCTCCAAATGGCGCAGGCCATGGGCGTGCTCGCCCAAAGCGGACAGTTTCACCAAACCCGCCTCGTCAAGCAGGTGCAGACCATCGACAACAAAGTCATCGCCGCTTACCCCGACCGCGTTCGCGAGGTCATTCCCATGGCACCGGAAGTTGACGAGGTCCTCCGTAAAGCACTGGTCGCCGTCACATCCGACGGCCAGGGCACGGCGCACCGCGCGAAGGTAAAAGGCATCGAGGTCGCGGGAAAAACCGGCACCGCCCAGTGGGGGCCTACCGAGCGCCAACGCACCGCGGCATGGTTCAGCGGCTTCCTTCCGGCCGATGCGCCGCAATACGCCTTCGCCGCTGTCTATGAAGGCGAACCGAACGACAAAAAGGTCGGCGGCGGCTCTCACGCCGCTCCCCTCATCGGCAAGGTTTTCAAGGAAGTTTACCACCCCTCAAGCACCCGAAAACCCGGCGAAGACCAGCCCGCCGAAGACGAGCAACCCGCAGATCAAGCACCCGTCGACGAATCCGGTTAGCACCGCCCGCAAATTATTTGGTCTCGCTTCTTGACAGGCAGGGCCGTTTTTTGGAAGCGTCCCACCAAGGTTCGTCAACCTCTATCTCAACCAATATCACAAAATCTTCATGAACAAAGTTGAACTCATCGCATCCGTCCAGAAGTCCCTCGGCAGCAGCAAAGCCGACGCCGAGCGCGCCGTGAACGCTGTCGTCGACAGCATCAAGGCCGGCATCAAGAAAACCAAGTCCGTCCAGCTCATCGGCTTCGGAACCTTCAAGGTCGCGACTCGCAAAGCCCGCACCGGTGTCAACCCGAAGACCGGCGAGAAGATCAAAATCAAAGCCTCCAAAGGCGTGAAATTCGCCGCAGGCAAAGCTTTCAAGAGCTCACTCTAAGATTCTTGCATGACCAACCCGGGCTCCGGCTTGGGGGACAAAGGGCCCGCTCCACCGCAAGGGGAGCGGGCTTTTTCGTGCCCCGACCTCGCGCTTCGGCTCGAACCTTGCATTCTGCCGCCAAAAGCTGGAAAATAACGTTCCAATGACTCCCCCCTTGCCCGATCCGGGCTTCGAGCTCGCCGCACCGGTCGACCACCTCGGGAGCTCCTTGCCGGTGCTCGTTGTGGAAGATAACCGGCCAACACGCCTCCTCCTCGAGCGGATGATTCGCGCCCGCGGCCACGATGTGCAGGGGTGCGACAGCGCCGAGGGGGCGCTCGAGATGCTTCGCGAGCGCTTCTTTCCCCTCATCGTCCTCGATATCCAACTCCCGGGCATCAGCGGACTGGAATTCAGCTGCCTTCTCCGAAATCACCCGCTCGGGCGTCATTTCTACATCCTCGTCGGCACCGGCAACAACCGACCGCACGACCTGAAGGAAATCCTCGACGCCGGTGCGGATGATTACATCGCAAAACCCTACCACCCCGGTCTCCTCGACGTCCGGCTTGCCGTGGCCGAAGCCGCTGTGATGGACATCACCGAACGCCGACGGCTCGAGCACGATCTCGAATTTCTCGCCGAACACGACCCGCTCACCAAGCTATTCAACCGCCGCCGTCTCCCCGCCGCTGTCGGCGAAGCCGTGAATCTCGCGCAGGAAGGACGCCCCGGTGCTCTCCTCTACATCGATCTCGACAACTTCAAAGTCATCAATGACACGCTCGGCCACGACGCCGGCGACCGCCTCCTCCTCGCCGTCGCGGACATTCTTCGCGGCTCCGTTCGGGCGGACGATGTCCTGGTGCGATTCGGCGGCGATGAGTTTGTCATCACGCTGCCCGATTGTTCCACCACGGACGCGCTTCGGATCGGCGAGATCCTCCGCGAAAAATTGGAAAATCTCGTCTTTGCCGAAGGCGGCCGATCGTTCCGCATCGGCGCCTCGGTGGGAGTCGCTCCCATCGACGGCTCTAAACCTCCGGCCGACGTCATCGGCGTGGCCGATGCCGCCTGCTACGCCGCCAAAGCCCGCGGACGCAATCGCGTGGAACTCCACAGCGAGGAAGATAGTGCGCTCGCCACGCTCCTCGCCGATGCGGACTGGTCCACCCGCATCAAAAATGCCATGCTCGATGGCACGCTGGACATTTACTTTCAACCCATTGTCGCCATGCACGGGAGGGAGATTCTTTTCCACGAGGTCCTCCTGCGGCTTGCCGACCGTTCCGCCTCGGATCCTATTCACCCGGGGGCTTTTCTCACGTCGGTCCAACGTTCCGGGCAGGCCGACCGATTCGACCGCTACGTCATCACCCGTTCCATCCAAGCCCTCGCGTCCCACCCCGGCCTGCACCTCTCGATCAACATTTCGGGCGGCTCGTTTGCGACCGAGGATTTCATTTCCTTTGTCCGCGGCCTGCTCGCACAACATCACGTCGAGCCGGAGCGCATCATTTTCGAACTCACCGAAAACGAAGTCATCACCAACATCCCGCAGGCGGTCGAAAAAATGCACACCCTTCGCGAGAGCGGATTCCGCTTCGCGCTGGATGATTTCGGAGCAGGCACCTCGTCGCTGAACTACCTCAAGAGTCTCCCGATCAACATGATCAAAGTCGACGGCAGTTTTGTGCGCCACCTCGACACCGAGCCTTTCAACGAAGCCGTCGTCCGGGCCGTTCATGCCCTTGCCTCCTCGCTGGGCATTCCGACCGTCGCCGAATACGTCGAGAAACAGGAAGTCTACGACCTCCTCTGCAAGATCGGCATCGAATACGCCCAAGGGTTTCTCCTCGGCCAGCCCCGAACCACGCCTTACGACCCCGCCTCGCTTTTCGGCGGCTGAGATTGGACACCGGAATCAAAAGCGTTTACCCTGGTTTAATGAAATGTCCCGTACGTCTCTCTTCCATCCCGGCCCTCGCCGCGGTGCTTTTGTCCTTTGCTCTGCCGGCCCGCGCCCAAGAGGTCGTTTACAACCTCTCCTTCGGCAACACGCTCAACACGGTCAACTACTCGATGTTCCAGAGCGGATATCTCATCGCCGATCCCACGGCAGGGACCTTTTCGACCGTCCTCATCCTCGTCGATCCCAATACCTTCCGACTCTATTACTCGGCAGATCTGGCAAGCGGGTCCTACTTCGAAGTCCGTGGCGAGGCCGACGGAGCCCGCCATGCGGTGATGTTCGGCTCCACAGGTGGCTCCGGTGGAGTGGATAACGTCGCCCTGCAACTCGTCGGAAAAGTCGACCGCCGCGTCGGACTCGGTGATGGCACCTCGACGCGCGTGGCCGGTGGCTTGCGCGGCATTCTCCTCGCCTCCGCCCCCGGAACCGTGCCGACCGAAAACTCGGAAGAAACGGAACCCACGTTCGGATTCGCCGGCCAGAGCCGCCTTCGCGCCGGTCTGGATATCGACCTGACGAATCTGGTGAATTCCTCCACCGATGAAGAAGCCACCGCCGTGAGTGTGATCACCGACCTTCTGGAGAGCTGGGGCATTACCACCGAAGCCTCGCCCTCTCCTTCTCCCTCGCCCACCGCCACTCCGACGCCCGTTACGTCCCCCACCCCGACGCCTTCGCCCACCCCTTAGCAAAGGGAAAATCTCAGCGGGCCATGAAGCTCGTGAGCAGGCGCGAGAGCACGATATCGTCCGCACCCTGACTGCTGATGAGCTGGAGGTTCGCCTTGCCACAGCCGCGGAAGCCCCGCCTCAACTCGGCGAGTGTGTAATGGGTGCAATTCTGCGCAGCGATACCGAGCGGGTAAGTACTCAGCGTCCCATCCTTTTTTCGCGGCAAGTGGTCGATGTCCTCCGGATCGAGACGGTTGAGGGCCGAGGCGAAATTCTGCGGCTGGGCGGGCGGGGAAATCCGGTGTCGCGTCATCAGATCCTTCACCAGCAGGAGGTTTCGCACCGTCGGAACAATCGACGCCAACAGAATGCCCACACCTTTTTCCCCCTGATAAAACAAATGCTCCAGCGTCTCCAGAGCCAGCCGCAGATCACGGCGGGAGATCGCATTGCCCACATCGAAGATCCCGCTCTCCCGCGTGGCAGGCACCAGCGCACGAACGTCCGCCGCGGAGATCGGATGCCCGGGTCCAAAAGCCGTTGCGAGCTTCTCCAGTTCGTTGTCGAGCTGGCGGGTATCGAGGCCGACACGGGCGGCAAGCGCCTCCACGGCATCATGGGCGATCTTCAGTCCCCGCTCGCGGGCCCGCCCGGCCGTCCAGTTGACAAGCTCCTCCTCACCGGCGCGAAATCCCAACTCAGGCCGGTCGCAGACTTTTGTCGTCCCCGCCTTGCTCAACTGCTTGTAGGCCGTGCGCCGCTTGTCGGCCTCGGGCGCACTCATCAAAAACGTTACCCCTTCCGGCAGCCCGTCTTTCAGCGTTTCGCAGAGCATCTCGAGGGCATTGGTCACCGACTCGGAACGCCCGGCCACGGTATCGGCAAGAAACGTCGCACTCTTCAACCACACGAGCTTCGTCCCACCCAAAAACGGCAACGTCAGCAACGCCTCGCGCGTCTGCCGGATTTTCTCCACAATCGCATCCACGGTCTCCACTCCACCGTCGATCGTCTCGAGCCCGAACGCATCCGCCCCGGGAGCCAGTTCGTCCGCCAAAGCCCGCGCCACCTTCTTCACCTCCGCCTCATCCGAGCCGGTTACAAAATAGACCGAGTTCTTCGCCGCCATCCCGACGTGTCTATACGATTCCTCCACCATCGCCAACCCGCGATTCGAGGCGCGAATGGCGATGGAACTGAACTTGAACGATCTCGAGGAGGCCTTCCAAGTCGCGGCGGCGATGGCATTCGGTGCGGAGCGCATCGTGACCCGCAACCTGGCCCCCTATCCGAGCCGCCTCCCCCCTGCCTTTCTCAAACAACTTCCCTGAGACCCGCCTCCAAGCCGCGCCTCCCGTTACCGGATTTAGAAATCGTTAGAACCGGGAAACAGGGCCGTTTTCACCGCAGAGGGATGGGTGGACAGATCAGAGGCAACGAGAGCACAGGCGAAGACAGACAGGATTTACAGGCGGAGGGGGACAGAATTCTCAGAATTGGGGACTTTGGCCACTCTCCCACTTTGCAAAGGATCCGCTCAAATCAACACGGGATACTCGGGAGGAGAGATTACGCATTCTTCATCGTCGTTTTTGACCCACCATCCTCCAGAGGCGGTGAGAGTAAGAAATCAGCTCGTCAGGCATTTTTTGTTTTACGAATCGACGTGAAGCCGAGAATCGCTCCTCCAATCGCAATGCCAATCCGACAAACCGGAACTGCAAGGGATGCCGGTGTAAAATACATGGTAATGGGATTCGTGGTGTTCGCAACAACCTGTAAGGTCGCAAGCAGAAGCAACGCTTGAGAGCAAAGGTAAAAACGAGCGCGCTTGCTCATTCTTTGGAATTCACCGTCTGCGAACAGGCACGCTCACGAACAGGCGGCAAAACATGGGCATTAGCTGAACCCGTCCGCTTGCGCTTTTTTATAAAGTAATCATTCGCCACCGAAGAGTAGAGAAGACGGGTTCATTCGCAAAAAGTGTGCTTAGCCTTATGAAGATTCAGGATTCTCAGGGAAAGAAACTCGAAGTCACGAAGGCCGTAATGCATGCGCTGCATGGCACGGATTTTGTTGTTGATGCCTCCATGTTTTCCGTTGGAGATCGCATAGACCCGGCCGTTGAGAATGGCACTGCGAAATCCACGCAACGTTTTCTCCAAGGAGCCCAGCAACGGTACCCCGGCTTCTGCTGCTCGGCGGCACCAGTCGTCAAAGAACGACGTCATCTGTGCGATCTCGGGATAGCTCCACATCGCCCGCAACTCCTCCTTGAGGGAGTCGGCCAAGGAAAGCGGCTTGTTGAGTTTGAGGGCCTCCTGCAGATCGGGCAGTTGATCCGGGGCGAGATTCTCGCGGCCTCGGAGCAAAAGATACCGGGTGCCTTTGATGGCTCTGCGTCCCATGATGTCGCCTCGCGCTGGAGCTCGCGGCGCAGCTCATCGATTTCTTCGTTCATCAGTTTGATGACATGAAAGCGTTCGGCCACCAGCAGCGCGCCAGGCAGGTTCTTGATCACGGCGGCGGCGCAGGCAGCCCGCCCCAAACCCGTCAGGCCGGCCAAGTCCGTCATGCTCATGATTCGGAAGAGTCCTGTGACGAAACGAGCGAGTCCCAAGGTGTAGGAGCACCCTCGCGGGGCAAAAGGGGGAGGAGTCGAAAAACTCCCCGCATTCCCGGCACTGGCATCGGGGCACATGGACCACAAACGCCATGGTTTTCAACCCCACGGGCACCCCCGAATCCGGCGCTCCCGCGTGCCGTGCAACGCGATGTGGTCTGCCCCGCATTTTGGACGCCGGATCGCATCCTTCCGGGCTTTGAGATGAACTTCGGCCCCACCCCTGACATCCTTCGTGCTTTGGTATTCCCAACCGTCTCCGACCCCAAAAAACCGCTTCAAAAAAGGGCTTTCCATCCATCAGCATATACCTTGCTTTCCCTCTGTAAGCACACTTTTTGCGGATCAACCAACAAGTCTCCGGCCAACGGAGTGTTCCCAAGACGATGGTTTCAGGAGTCCAGGGAGAAACCTCGGGGGGGATTTTGTTGAGTTTGGGTCAACAGGAGAATCCACTCCACCTCCGCAGCATCCTGGCGGACTGGATCTTGCCTCCGTGTTCTTTTGCCCGCCTCGGGGTCGCGGCGGTGCAGTTTTGAATTGAGCGGAAGCGAGTCCGGCGGATAGTGCAAGACATGTCGTTTGCGTTTTTTCGGGAATTTCTGCGCTCGCCGGGTTCGGTGGGTGCCATGTGGCCCTCGTCGCCGGCGTTGGCGCGGAGGATTGTGGAGGCGGCCGGCGTGCGTGATGCGCAGCATGTGCTGGAAATTGGACCCGGGACCGGAGCGTTTACCGGCGAGATTTTGAACACGATGACGCCCGAAGCCCAGTTTTTGGCGGTGGAAAAATCCCCGGCTCTGGCGCGGGATGTGGCGGCCCGGTTTCCGGCAGCCACGGTGCGCGAGGGATGCGCAACGCGCCTGGCGGCGCTTTTGAAAGAGGAGTCGTTTCCCGCTCCGCAGGCGGTGGTTTCCGGCCTGCCTTGGGCGGTTTTCCCGGAGGCCTTGCAGCGGGCGATCCTCGAAGAAATTGGCAAAGTGGTTACGCCGGGGAGCGTCTTCACGTCCTTCGCTTACTTCGGACCGCACAAGTTGCCGGCGGGTCGGCGGTTCCGCTCGATTTTGGGAGATTTCTTTTCCTCCGTCGAAAAGACGCCGGTGATCTACGAGAACTTTCCTCCAGCGTTCGTTTACGTCTGCCGGAAGTAGCCTGGTTTGTTTCCACCGCCACCGGGGCGATCTGCCCGATGGAGCGGGGTTCGTTGGGCATCGATTCGCACAGCCGAAAGCAAAGGAACGGCTTTCACCGGGCGGAGCGGAATTCGGGTTCGCCCGGAATGAAATCCGCGAACTTTGAAGCCAGGAAATACGCAGTGCATTCCTCCTGCGCGCTCCGCAGGCGGAACCGGCGCTTGAAATAAGGTTCGCGGAGGAGGGGCTCGATCTCCGCTTCGCGCGCTGGTTCGATCGCAACGAATGCCAAATTCCAATCGACCGGCGGGTTCTCTTGCTATGATAGCCGATGCGGGTGAAATCACCGAGGATCCAGGGCAGCGGATAATCGCTCTCGAGGGCGATCACCCCCGCGAGGTCATAGTTCTGCGGATCCGCCTTCGCTGCTTGGAGGAGCGGGACGGTGAGAAAATCGATGTATTTGTAGGTTTGGACGTAAACGTAGGGTTATCTGTCGTCCGTGTAGTTGTGAAAATTCAGATTCAAACTCGCAATGGTGGAGGCCCCGACGGACGACAGTGCGAGGGCAATCACGACAACACGACGGCCGATCCAGCGTGCCGCTTCCCCGGCCAGCGCCCCGCCAACAAGGTAAAACGGCCAGAGGATCGAGATGATGCACCAAGGGGTTTTGTAGGGGATGATCGAATAGGCAAAGAGGGTTCCGCCCGCAGCGATCGCGATGTAACGGAGGCGGGCATCCCAGGGAACAGGGAAAAACGTAGCGCACACATGCCACGAGTCCGATCAAGGCGGGCCATTCCTAGTGCGCCATGAGAGCTACCCGGTACCAGTTCAGCGGACCGATGAGATTATAGGTCGTCTTTGCGTGTCCGTCCGCGTCGACGCCGGTTTGGAACCACGCGGCGAAGGTCTGCCAGAGCGCAGCGATGGCCGGGAAGTCGCGGAAGGTGCCTGAGCAGAAAAACACGATACCAAGCGCGGCAAGCCCGAGCGCCTGAAGGACGTCTTCGCGCTTCCATTGCCGCCGGACGAGCGGAAGAACCGGCCGTGATGGCACAACCTTCTGCCAAAGCCACAGAACACCTGCTGCAAGAACAAAGCAACCGACATGCAGGACTTACGTTTCCTTCGTCAAGATGAGGCCGGTAAAGGATCCGATGGCCAGAAAAGGATCCTGACGACTACCAGCTCGCCACAAACCGAGAATCGCCTGCAAAAGCAGGATGCAGAAAAGCACCTGCTACTGAGCAATGCGTAATACAGTGACGTTACGGCCAAAGAAACTGGGGGTCAGGAAACTGGAAACTGGGGTCAGTGTGCATATTCTTGCTTATTTCTTCTCTTCTTCTCCCGCCGTTTGCCTCCTTGTCGGTGCAGACTCCATCTCCTCCTTCTATCCACGACAGCCAACGGCGTCCAGCAAAAGATGAAAGGATATGCACACTGACCCCAGTTTCCCCCAGTTTCCCTGACCGGTCCCCTTGGATGAGGTTCTGTTTGTTTTTCACACCCAAACTCCAACCCGTTCAAGGGGGCCTCTTCAATTTATTTTGGACGGGCGTGTTTTGCAGGCTTCGGGTGGCGGGAGGAAGCCGCTGTTGATGCGGTCGGTATCGTTCATCCCGAGGAACGTTTGCGTGGTTGTGGGATTGGTGCCGAAGATGTAGAGTTCCTCGTAATCGGAGTAGCCGTTGCCATCGCTGGATAGCCATCGGGGTCGAACAAATGATGAAAGAATATGCACACTGACCCCCAGTTTCCAGTTTCCCAGTTTCCCGAGTTTCCAGTTAAGCTCCGGGCGAAAACCGCCAGGATGTTGCTAAGATTTCCCGCCTCAGGGTGTTGTCAAAAACGGCTCCAGCAACGCCGGGAATTTTCGCAGCGATTCCGGCGTTCCATATTGAATGACCCGGTTGTTGCGGATGAAGACCCAGATGACATCATTCGACCGACGGTCCGTAAACTCCAAGAGACGAGTCTCCGAGCGATCCGCCTCCGTGCGGGCGGCCTTCACCTGGAAGTCCGTGCCAAGAATCCGTTCCACCTGACGCTGTGACATGCCGAGATCGAGACGGTTCACACGGTCGCCGAACGAAGCGCACCCGCACAACAACACCATGCACCAAAGAACAGTCCACGTTTTCATGACGTGATGATCCTATCCGCACCCCCCGCCCATTTCAACCGCCCGGCGTTTCCGATTGCCGGAATGGTGGGATGTGGAGAATGGTGTCGGGATGAAGATCGGGTGGATGCTCGTTGCGGTGCTGGCGCTGGCCGGGTCGCGTCTTTTTGGGAGCATCGAGATTCTGACCAATCTCGGGGGACTTCAGGGCGAGACCGCGAAGGGGTCGATGATTCTCAGCGGGCCGACGCTGTATGGGTTTACCGCCGAAGGGGGCTCGGGCGGCAACGGGGTAATCTTTTCGGTCGGCACGGACGGGTCGGGATTCCAAGTCCTGCAAAATTTTGCGGCCGGGCCGGATCCGTTCGGACATCAACCGCATCACGGGTTTCTCTCGCTGGAGGAGAGTACCATCCTCGGACCGATTCTTCGGGGTGGCGCGGACGGGCAGGGGACGATCTTTTCGATCCAGACCAACGGGACGGCGCCTACTCTGCATTACACCTTCAGCGGCAGCCCCACGCCCCCGCCCGGCGATGGCGCGCAGCCGCACAGTGGTCTTCTGTCGGCCGGTGGCGGACTTTATTACGGGATGACCGCGCTCGGCGGTGCCAGCGGCAGCGGGGTGATTTTTTCCTACAATTCCACCAGCCAGGTGGTGACGACCCTGCACAGTTTTTCAATGAGCACGGGCGGGCAGCCGCACGGTCAACTCATCTGGGACAGCACGGGTTCGTATCTCCTCGGAATGACGCGGTTTGGAGGGACCGGTGTGCCGAATGCCAACTCCGACCACCTCGCGCCCGGGGTCGTGTTCCGCTTCGACCCGGTCTCGGAGACGCAGGAGGTCCTGGCAAATTTTTCGACGATCGGCGGCGGACCTTATCTTGGCAAACACGGCATCCTCGCGCCTGGCACGGGCTCGAACGCGACGACGGTCTATGGGCTGACGGCCTTTGGCGGAGCCTATGACGAGGGGGCTCTTTTCCAAATGGACGAAACGGGCGGAACGCCGTCGCTCCTGCATTCCTTCGGAGACGCCACGGATGGATCGGAGCCTTATGGTTCGCTGGTGATGGGGTTGGATGGACTGTTTTACGGAACGACCCGGAAGGGTGGAGCGCACAATGATGGCACGATTTTCCGCATCGCCCAGGATGGGTCATTGTATGAAGTCCTCGCCTCGTTCCATTCCGCCACGACCGGACGCGAGCCCATCGACAACGTCACCTTCTCACCCGACGGACGGTGGCTCTACGGACTCACACAATTCGGCGGCGCAAACGGCGGCGGCACGATCTTCGCCCTCGCTGTCGTGCCCGAGCCTTCCACTTGGGGCCTCGTCCTTGTCACTGTCGCCGTCTTGGGAATCGCAAGGCTGAAAAAGCGCTGCGGTTCGACAGTTCGCAGTTCGACTGGGGTTCAAGGGACCGATGTTCTGTTTGAGGGCAGAAACCGGGCCGTTCTCGATATGGGGTATGACTCAGACCGGATCAGGGTGTGGCGGGCAGGTCAGGAGAGGTCATGAGGAGGGCGGGGAGGTAGACGTTAAAGAGGGAGAGGACGGTGGATCCGGCGAGGGGGCCTTCGAGGAAAGCGGAGACGAGGAGGAGATTGCCAATCGTGGCTTCGGAGGAGTCATCCGGGGTGCGGAGGAGGGAGAGAATGCGATCCTGCCGGGAGGTGAAGCGTGTGGGGTCGGCGACGGCGGCGATGGTGGCGGTGACGGATTGGAAGGTGGAGCCGCTGGTTTTCGGCAGTTGGTAGGCGGCGGTGAGGCGGAGGACGGACCCGTCGAGCGCGAGGGCGGCGCGGTAGGGCGGGAGGGACTCGACGAGCGCTTCGCTCGAAATGGTGTCTGGCACGGGGAGATCGAGGGATTGAAGACGGAGCTTCCAGGCGTCCGAGCGGGCGTTGAGGGCGGACGGGCGGTTTGCAAAGTAATCGGCCTAGCGGGGAGTTTTTTGGCGATGAACCCGGAGAGCCACCAAAACTTCAGGATATCCACAATTTTCTGTGGTGGACGGGGAGCGGGTGACGAGACTCGAACTCGCGACATCAACCTTGGCAAGGTTGCACTCT
>CAZEYT010000010.1:0-53072 GCA_964516295.1 uncultured Chthoniobacterales bacterium
AACTGCTTGATGCCGGGTTTCTTTTGATACGCCATTTTAGTTAATGAGGTTAAGTGTTTGGGTTTTAGAGATGGAATTTGGTGAGCGCAGCGAGTCTTTCCGAAGGGCGCCTGACGCCCGAAGGAACGGAGGAAAAACCGAGTTTTTTCCAATCCCGTGATTTCCAACGGAAATCGCTATCCTGCCTTACATGTGACCTACGAATCGGGTTGAAGAGATCAGGGTGGCCAAGGTGCCAAAATGCGTTCATCGGGTTGAACGCGACCTGCAAGAGTGGTGTCTCAGTCAGATATGCCGATGTCTTGGAATCAGCTAAAAGAAAGTGGCTTTGACCGTGAGCCGTATCGAAATTGCGACCGTTTTGGATGGTGGGAGGCCTATCTTGATCGAGCTGCGTATTCGCATGGAAGCCGGATGACGATTCAGGGAAGAGGTAAGCGGGCCGGTATTCACTTGTTTGTTCGGTCGTCGGATACGGACGAAAAGTTCTGGCTATATGTGATTTACCGGAGTGATTCGGTAGCCCATCAGCGGGCGATGGATTTCCGTGAAGGTGAGCTTTTTCGAGTGGAAACGGAACTGACCAAAGCTGACCACGCTTGGGTGAAGACATTGGAACCTGCACCTGCGGACAAATAAATCCGCCGATTCGTTGCGCCCGGAGCTGTGCCGACAGGCCGGACGAGGACGGAACGAATGGGCGGATCATTTCCGAAAATTCGGCGGAGCTGCGGTGTATTGCGGCGTCTGCGATGGCGGATGGGCTGCGGAGCGCCCCCCGTCCTGAGCAGTGGCCGCAATTCATCGCGACCGGGGCCTGGGTGGACAAAAGTGTCAGAATGAAAGCCGGTCGGTTTCCGGTGGAGTCGCCGATTGAAGAAAGGCGGGGAGCGAAGCGGACGGCCTTCTTCAATGGGCGACCGTGGCGAAGATCGCCTTCCCAAGTGAGCTGATGGGACGGAGGCGGTAGGCACGTGGGGCAAGCCTGCGCCGCCCCCGGTGCCGTCAGCGGCTCCGGCCCATGAGCGGAGGACAAGCGCGGGTGCGCCATACTGGAACGGCAACTCTTCATAACCCCATGCCTTGCTTACGAGGTTTTGAATCCACCCGGTGGCCAGGGGTGAAATCGGGTATCCGGGCTGTCACGGCTTGTTTGTTTGCCACGCCAAGCGGCATTTCATCAGGGGAAGTCAGGCCTTCGGACAGGGTCTCTTTTTGCTCGATGCCGAGAACGAAATCCGCGCTTTTCTGGGCTTGCGATGCAGCGGACACGATCATCCGGGGGTCATTTTCGAGCTTTTCAATCCATGACGCGAGGTAGGCAGCCGAGTTGTCGAACTGGACTTGATTGAGGATTCCGGCCTCGTTCGAGAGGAATGCCGCGCCGAGTTCAGCAATCAGTTCCTCCTTGGAATACCTCTCCGACCCGAACTTGACCGGCTGGGTTATGCCTTCCCGGTTGAGCCGATGGGCTGCTCCGCAGGCGTGAGTCATTTCGTGAAAAAGCGTTTGAAAGTAATTTTCCTGACTGCGGAATGTGGTCGGGGCCGGAAGGCGGATTACGTCATCCTTGGGCGAATAGACGGCGGCAAACCCGGCATGGTGGATCGGGCAGAGCTTGGCGTTTTCTACGATGGCAGCGGCTTTTTCCAATGGTTGCCCGAAGTTCTGTGTCGCCGCAATCTGGGGAGGTTCGATGCCTTCGGTTTGATCGAGATTGAAGACATTGGCCCAGCGGACGAAGGGGATCCGGTCTGGCCGGCCGTTTTCCCGAACTACCGGGCTCCCCGCGTTGTCCCGTTTGTCGAGAAGCTTGTAGTAGATGACGGGAAGCGATTTTTCGCCCTTTCTGACATGGCCTCCAAGGTCCAAGGCCTGCTTGAAGGTCAACCAAAACGGCGATGTCCGATCCGTCATCCCCAGCGTGAATGCGTTGATTCCCCGATACGGCTTCCGGGAAACGATGTTCTGGACGCAACTCGTCCAAGGTTGCTGCCATGGCACGGTGCCTTTTTTCAACTGCTCCAAAAAGCGGTCGGTAATGGATTGGTAGATGTCCCGGCTCACAACGCCACCTCCTGCCGGGCCATATCGATGGCGGCTTCCGCGTAATGGAGAGGGAGGGCAAATTCCTCCGCTATGACATCGGAAAGCGGCTGTCCATCGAGTGTGCGAGTGAAGAGCGGGGTCTCGTCCGCGCCGATTCCGCGGTCGATGTAGCCGAAAAAATAAGATTCCAGAATAGTGATGTGCGGGTCGGATTTCATAATTTGAGGGACGAAGGCTTTTGAGATTTGGCGAGGTGGACGGCTTGAACGGACGCCAGCAAATCGGCGTTCCAGTCCTTGAATTGGGGGCAGTGGGAGGAGATTTGGAACCCGGTCCAGTCGGTCGTTTCATCCCACGCTTTTTGCCAGCCGCGTTCCCCGGCAGCGTCGTTATCAAGACCGACTACGAAACGCTGACGGCGCTCGTAGGACTGCCACAACAACTCATGCGGGACGGTCGAACCGCTGCAACTCACCACAGCCAGGCGATCACTCCGCCCACCAAACAACGTTTGGTAACTCAGCGCATCAATGGGGGATTCGACCGCAACCACCGAATGTGCTTCCCGGACATTTCCTGCCGCGAACCACGCCGTGAGTTTATTCCCGAGAGTTGGACGGAAGGCGGACTCGTGCCGCGAGTCGCGCAACGTCGCGCCGACAACCTTCCCACAGTCTGTGCGATGCAGGAAAACAAGGGCGGGATTCGGGCGGTGATCGTTCGCGTAAATCGAGCCTACAGCGTGGAGTTCATCGATCAGGAACGGAGCGACCTTGCGCCGTTCCACCAGATAAGCGCGGGCCACGGCCCAGTTTTCCTCATCACGAACCGCATATCTCGCCATGAGATCCGGGAAGGAGAGCCGTTCGGAATCCGTCGATTTACCCGGCGGAAAAGTCACTCCGTGCGGTGCAGGTGCGACCGGTGCAAACTCCTTGGCAAGAGTCAGGCAGGCCGCAGAAAAATCCTGCCCGCCCAGATGCATTTGAAGGTCGATGGCTCCAACGCCGCCGGTTCCGGTCTTGTTGTCGAACCAGCGGTTGCCCGTGACAACCAGATTCAAATGAGCCGTGCGAACCCGCAAACTTGCCCCCTCAGGTTTCGCCTCCAGGCCGTGTCGGTTGAGCAACTGAGGCAAGGGAATGCCTCGAAGCTGTTCAGCATCTTGCTGGATGGCAGCACTCATTACCAACCGATGCTGTGGCAGAAGTCGGAGACAAGGTCTTCCACGACTGCCTGTGGCATGCCAACAGTTGCCCCAAGTTGCTCAAGGGTAGCTGCACCCAGCAAATCAGCCCGGACGCAATAGAGGACAACCGAAGCGCGGAGTCCCTTTTGCTCAACCGTTGTGGCTTGCGCGACCCAGCCGAATGTTCGGCTCAGGACTTCACAGATACGCTGAAGCTGATCTTCAGGCGTTGGAAGAGGTTCAAGGATGTCAACCGGATGGCGGCGGTCGGCATGGCGGATATCATTTTCGAGGAGCATTTGCGTTTTCATCCCCGCCACAATGGCAGCGATAAAAAGCGCACCTGCTCCCGTTCGGGAGCAACTTTAACGGACTGGTTTGGCTCCAGTTGCCATGCCGTTCAAATGCAAAATTTGCGATTTCACGATGAACTGGCTTCCAAGTATAAACACTTCGGCTCCTGTCTTGCCCCAAGTCTGATTTTGTCGTGAATCAGCGCCGAATGTTTAAATATTCATAGCCAGCGAACGAACAGCGCCTGCCGGTGGCGTAGTTTAGCCAACAGAACCCGAAGTTCTTGGTGTGCTTCCTCGGCGATTACCCAGTATTCCTCATCCCCGGTCTGCCTGTATTGTTCAACGGCTGAGCGGTAGGCCCCGGCAAGATTTGCATGGAGGTGAACATTTTCGCCGCTGCAAAGCTCTTCAATTTGCTGCAAAAGAACCTGATCTATCGCATGGAAGGAATGGGCCACGGCGTAGATTGGTGGAAGAATGCAGGGCTGTCCACCCGCTCAATCACATGGGGGGGGCGGCTTTCAACATTGTTTCCGAAGACGGTTCCTCGGCTCCCATTTCAGAAAACTTCATTTCAAGCGTCCGTTGCCTCCAGTTTATAGCGAAGGGAACGGTTTCGGTAATTCGGGAACACTCTCCAATCACGAATCGAACGCGCCCAGCGCATCTGTCTTGGATCTCTATCGCATGGTCTTCGGAAGGCACGGCGACGGTCATTGCCCCGGCTGTGACCGCCCTTTCGACCTTGGAGATATTTTCCGCGAGAACTTGCCTTACCAAAGACGCGAGTTCCGAAGGCCGCAGAGGATTGGCGAGCTGGTCAATCGGGAATGATAGATTTGCACTCATGGCAAGTTCTCCTTGGCGAAGGTAGGCAAGAGTTCTCTGTAGGCAACTCAAATCGTCCATAATTATGGACGATCTTTCCCCTATGAAACAAGAGTGCCAAACCCGGTCGCTCAGTCGTTTTCCGAAAAACTCCGCACCTCCCGTGGGGAGTTGAGCTATTCTAAATTTGCGGAAAAGCTCGGGATTTCCAAATCGCTTGCGCACAAGCTTGAAACGTCCGGCGAGGGCGCAACTCTGAACACCGTCTATAAAATCGCCTGCGCTCTGGGATGCAGCGTCGAGGAAATTCTTGGACAGGACGCCGTTCGCAAGAAACGCTCGCGCCGTGGATAACGCCCCCACGACGCTATTCCACATCCGCCGCATTGGTGAAATGTCGGCCCAAGCTCCGGTAGTCATCGGGGAAACGATCCGGGTGGAGGGCATGAATGCCTACAATCGCTACTTGTGGCAGGAAAGTCTTCTGACAACCGCTGGTCGAGTCCCTACGCCAACAAGCATCTTACCTCGGCTCCCCGAACTCGGCCAGAACCAGCTACGCAAGGTGATGGCTGAAAGGCTCGCCAAACAACTGACAGAATCTGTCTTTGAGACTGTGCGCCGAAACGACTTTCCGTCGCGGCCATCTCGGCTCCACTGCCTGTTTGCATCGTCTTCGCCTTCGGCAGCAAGTCAGTGGGTGCAGAACTTTGGACAGCAATGGCCGTATCAATTTCTGGAAATTGAAGCTCCCGGAGAAACCGAGATGTTCGAGGCTGATGCGGGATGGATTGTTTATGACACCCTTCCAATTTACCAGATCGAGGCTCACGCAAACATGTATTGGGCCGGGAAGAAGAATCCAGAACCCAAGGAGGAAATTCTTGTCGGAGGGCCAGTTTTGGTCAGAAATGTGATTGAGACCTTCCCTGCCTCCGCTGTCCTGAAGCCTGAATCTTCTCGTCATGATCAGGAGGCACCGGAAGCATCTCCGCTTGAAGATGGTGCTCGCTGTAGGGTTTGAACCTACGACCCCCGCCGTGTGAAGGCGATGCTCTACCGCTGAGCTAAGCGAGCTGAAAACCGAAAACCTACAAAGATTGATAGAGATATTTCAAGCCCCGTTCTCCCAAAGCCGCAACGCAAACCTGATGCAATTCAGCGTCTTGTGCCGAAGGAACGAATGTAGCTCCCATACCGGAAAATGATTACCGGAGAAAGCCCTCTCTCCTGTAAAACGGCTTGAAGCCGCTGCTGGTCGCAATCCTTCAAATGGGCGTCGTTGCTCAAAAGGCAGGGAATCCCCTCCACCGCTGCCTGGCACACCAGAAAGGCGTCATTGAACTCGCTGGTCGGTAAAATGTCCTCATGAAGAAGATTCTCAGCTCCCAGCCGGGCAATCTCCGTTTCAGTGTCACTCAAATCTCGCGGGGTAAACTTCCAGTCCGCAATCGCGCATTCCAGTGCGAGGGAAGCCAACGCCTTTTCTTTAGTCTGCCCGTTTTCCGAAAGGTAAAACAGTTCCCCGACGACTACCGGGAGAACAAGGAAACTGTGTCCCCGTTGTTTGCCGATTTCCCAAGCAGTCCAAGCCGCCTCTTTTTGGTCGGCCAAGTCCATGAGGAAATTTGTGTCAGCACCGAACAGCTTTGGCTTCACCATGACCTGCGGTCTGATACAACCTCGCCATTCCCTGTCGGGCCAACTCCTGTTGAGCCTCCCGCGACATAGCGCTTACCGCCCGGCGGGCCTTGGCTGCCGCTTTCTGCCCGATGGTCACAGTATCAACTTTCGCTGTTTTTTTGGGAGCCATACGCATCTGACAATAGAATCTCCTGATCTCCTCAGGCTGTCAAGATCGCCTGGAGGAAACCCAAAGTGGTAAAACCCGCCCGAAAAACCCACACCAAGAAAAAGGCGTATCACTCGAATTCCGGGAAGCCTCGTTTCTCCCGTTTCAATACGAACCGCATTTTAGCTCAAGCGACCACAGGGGTTGGTCGTTTTTGGGTGTCACTGGGTGTCTAAGAAATGAGCTTTTTCCATCGTTTTCCACACCTGTATGTTTTGGAATAAAAAGCCCACAGAGCTTGTATTCATGCGGCTCAGTGGGCGAAAATGCAGGTCATAAAAATGGTGCGCGATACAGGGTTCGAACCTGTGACCCCTACAGTGTCAATGTAGTGCTCTACCACTGAGCTAACCGCGCCAAAAAAAGGGTCTCGACGGGTCCTCGCGGGCCTTGGTGAAACCGGGAGTGAGAAACTAGGGGAACATCGGCGGAAAGGCAATGGTTTTTATCTCGAAATCAGCCCCCCGTTTCGGAAGGCGTTCGGGCATTCTCTGGTGAATTCCCATTCTAGCGGGGCCGGCTCCCGCCAGGGGCATGCTGTGAATTGACTCCAACAGGATCCGAAGTAGTTTCTACCTCCAATTATGAGCAAACCGGAAATTACCGCCTACCTGAAAACCCACTGCGGCTGGAGCCGGGGGGTTCGCGCTGTCCTTGGCAAATACGACCTCCCCTATACGGAGAAAGACATCATTGCCAACCCGGACCATCGTTTTGAAATGGAGCAGCTCAGCGGCCAGCCCCTGTCGCCGTGTGTGATTGTCAACGGCGTGATGCTGCCAGATATTAGCGGGGAGGAACTGGAATCTTATATGCTATCCAACGGCTTGGTGGGCGAATCCAACAAACAGACCGATGTCCCCCTCAATGCCGCCTGCTCCGACGAAGAGCATGCCCGCATGGTGAATCTGAAACTCTGAGCTCTCGGGCCTAGAGAATTGATGGACGAACCAGAATCACTTGGTTCGTCCGAAAGACATTGGTCGAGTCTGTTCGGCCTCCGACGGGGAAGACAATCGTGCAGTTGGTGGTGTTGACCAAGGTCACGCCCGAGACGGTGTTTGTGGCCGCTCCGAAGGTAAGAAAAAGCTGATTTGTTGCAGGTGGTGATGCCGAGGAGAAGTTGGCCGGCAGGATGTTTGTTATGGCCGGGAGATCCAATCCCAACTGATAGAGGACGCCGGCCTGTTCTTGGGTATTCAAAGCTGTGGCGACTCGAAGGTTGGCCTCGGTTTGGAGAAGCATTGTCCGCGCGAGAATGGCGCTGGCAGCCAACGCAACCATCAAAATCCCGGCGGCGATCAGCACTTCAGGCAGGGAATAACCGGCAAATCGTTGCTTCATGGCACCCGATAGCTTTCGAGCCAGAGGACCCGGTCAACGACATACTCAAGGGCCTGTGAGTTCGTTTCCCGTTGAATAGAGAGTTGCCTGGTGCCCGCAAGGGTCACCGTCGAGTCCGTGCGTATCCCACCGACGAGGCGAAGGTCATGACTGCTGGAGTTCGTCACTGTCAGGGGAGTGTTTGAAAGTGACATGGAGAGTCGCCAATCTCCGCCGCTATAGCTTCCCAAAGACAGGACGAGGGAACGGTTGACGCAGTAGATGTAGATCTGGCGACTGTTCGTTCCAGGATTACCGCTCAACGTCACCGTATTCAGATTTGTGTTGGTCGAGTTAATTGTGATGTAGGCGATATTCGTCACCGCGGCGTGGTTGATCACAAGCGTGCGCACGGCGGCGCTGGTGTAGTTGGTTCCGCTGATGGTATAATTGGTCGCCCATGTATTCGGGACATCATAGCGGAGGATTGATTCGGTCTGGCTGCTGTTGATCGTCAGAGTGGCGTTGGTCCCGGAGAGGACCGCGGTGACGTTGCTCATCGCCGTCATCGGCATACCCGACATTTGCGGTGCCGCGTACGAGCCGTTGTAGGAGTTCGAGACCGCGCCGGTGATGGATCCGGAGGTGATCGGAACCGCCGGGAATCCGGAAAAGCCGACAAGGTCGGTCCAGAAAATCCGTGGCGATGGAACCTGTGAAAAAGTTGGCGTGGGTCCGGAGCGGTGAACGACCAAGGGAAACCCGCCGAGAAGCGGGCTTCGAGAGCGAAGGCGGAACTCCCATGTCTCGCTGCCTGATGACCCATTGTCCCCCACCCAGCTTAGGATTGTTGGAACCGTCACCGAAAAAGCGCGGTTTCCCATCGGACTGAAATGGTTTCCGTTGAAAAAATTCGTATTGCTCCACACGCCGGACACATTGTTGGCAATAGCAAAGGCCCCCCAGCCGCCGGAGATGCTGGCATTCGAGAACGCAAAGTCTCCGGATCTCATACCCGACAGCATGTATTGACGCGCCAGCGAACGTGAATTGAGAACGGCCAGACGCCGTTTCTGGCCCTCCATGGCATGGTCAATGTACTCGACGCGGGTCGCAAGCATCTGAACCCAGCCGGCGAGTACCAGCGTCCCGACAAGGACAACGATCAGTGCAAACAGAACGATCGTTCCTTCCATGCGCCGGGCCAGTGTCGGAAGCGGTTTCATAGGTGGGGAAACATCGGCGCCACAAAAAAGAAAGACGAGCTACCAAACGTGTTGGTATAAGACGACCGGGTATCCAATGTCGAAGGCGGCGCCGGCATCTCCTGGGCCATGGGATCGGGCCACCACAGAAGGTAAAACGGCCGATTGATGGTCGTACTTCCGACCGTCGTGCCTCTCGGGTAAAAGTACCCCAATGGAGAAAAGGTATTGGTCTGGCCGGGATAAAAGACGTGATAGTAATGCGTGAGTGTGAAATTGACGTACCGACGAACGGAGGCGAAGACGCCCTTTGGCGAGGCGATGGGGATGAAATCCGTTTCGTAAAGGCAACGGACCGTCAGAGTGTTCGACATCACGGAGGCGTCGAGTACATACGTCGTGGTACTCGGCCCGCGGATGGCATTCGAAGAGTTGACGACGTATTCGGACTGGTTGACGAGCAGCGCCGAGAACGCCGCGGCATTTGTGAGTGTTCTCGGGTCGACATTCGACGGGAGGGGAAGGTTACGCAGGCGGATCGAGTTTACCCCCGGCCGGCTCAATACATAGATCCCGACGCTGCTTCGCAGATCTTCGGAAAACATCTCCCGCATCACCTCGGCCTGTGCCGACGCCCCTACGCTCGGGGCATACGGCACCGAGACCGTGTTGGAGCTGATGTCGTAAAAATTGATATTGACCGCGGCGGTGATTGGAATGGGCTCCGCCCGCAATCGGAGCGGGTGATTTGTGGTGATCGCGGAAAAAGCAATGACACCGGCCCCAAGCACGATCGCGCCAACGGCAAGGCCGACGATCAACTCAACGTAGGTGAACCCGCTTCGGGAAAACCCGCAGGAGACGCCCGCAGCGTCGTCACGGAGTGGGAGTTGCCTGAGCATCGGAAGAAATCGTGCCCATCAGTTCCCGGCGTCTTTCGACGAGATTCTGGAGCGAAACCTCGCGGCTTCCACGGAGGGAGTCTTCGACCGCCGGCAGGGTAAGTCCGGCGGCATTGGGGCCAACCACTTCCGGCGTCACCAACTTCTCAAAGATCTCGCCGACCAGCAGTTGATCCACCCGCGGCTTGAGTGCAACCGGAATGCGAATCTCACGGGGCTGGATCTCCGACCGAACTTCGACAAACTCAAGAACAATCTCGGTCGACGCGACCGATTTGACGCGAAGTTTTTCGGACTGATTTCTGAAAAACGGCGGGAGGGTAGCTCCCGGGCGGAGGACGACCGAACCCAAAAGCGCAGAAGGGTTCTCGTCGGACCCGGAAATACCGGCAACCTTCGCCGAACTCAGCAGTCGCCGCAGCCGACTTTCCTCCGACTCGGCTTGCGCTATGGTTTGCGGCTCTTCCGGTGAACGGGCGAGTCCGAAGGGATTTCGGTCCGACTCCAAGACTTCAACCGTCTCACGTTTTGACGGAAGCACGTCGATGTCCGCCAAAGCCCCGGAAAGGCCGACGAAAAGTCCGGAGACAATAAGCGTTTTGGAACGGATCATTAGCGCATGATGGGTTGGTCGAGGATCAGCTCCATCCGGACATCGTTGGGTCTCGTTCCCTTGGCGAGTTTGACACTGGTGACGCGAACCGTCGGCATGGTGGTCTCGACGGTTCCGAGCCAATTCAGCACTCGCGCGTAGTCATCCTCAAACGTAAGGATCGCCCGGAGCGAACTCGGAATTGAGGGAATGCCCTTGTTGTCGGCCGACTCAAATCGCTGCGAGAGATTAACCAAGCCGGACTCTTTGATCCGGACGGTAAAGTTCGCCTCGGCGCTCTGGGCATTGCGGAAACTTTCAAAAAACGGCTGCCACGTGCGGAGGAAGGTAACCAGCGTCTTGGACCTCGAGCGAAGGTCGTCGAGATTGCCCTCTTCCCGGGCGAGGACGGCCGCCGCATCCGATTCGGACTGGGCAGCTGCCGCAGCTTCCCGCTGCATCTTTGTGCGAACGTTCTGCGCCCAGAGAGTGGTCTGGATAAGGGCCAGAACAAAGAGCGCCACGAGTCCGCAAGCCAAGTGTTTGTTGTTCATTGGGGTTGCAAGGTGCTGAGGGATGAGGAGCGGGAATTCTGGCGCACAAGGGTCGCCCGAAAATCCACCTCACCAAGGCCCAACGTCCGCTGGGGTGAAAATGCCCGGTATTCCTGCTCGGCGACTTTTTCCAGCGTGAAATCGAGCTGTTCGGTGGTATCAGTGCCGAGACGGATACCCATTTGAAGTTGGGAGGGCAACTCGGGATCGCGGTCTAGGCGGAGGGAAAGGATGGACGACCGTTCATTCATGCTCCGGGTAATCGCCACTACGAGGGGCTGGATCGGACGGGAGCCGGAAACCCAGGCCTCGACATCGGTCGCCCGTGTGATCTCGAGTTCGAGCGCGGTTCGCTGGGTGCGGACGTCGTTGGCAGCCATTTTCAACGCGCTTGCCGAAGCGAGGAGCATGTCCCGCCGCTGGGCTGCCATCCGGAACTGAACGAAAAAAATGGTCGACAGGATGATGGTAACCGCAATCAGGCAATAAAACAGAATGGGGACCAGGCGCAGGACGATCGGGAGCGGAGGAGTAATGTCCTTCCTCTCGGTCTTGAAATCATCGATCTGCTTGGCGGAAATCTGCATGGATCAGTTCTGCATCATCAGGTTGGCCAGCAAAGCGGGCTGCGAGAGATCGGTGATCTGGCGGTTGGGAAGGGCCATGGAGAGTTGATCGACGAGGCCGATAATTGGCTCGTCTGCGATCAAAACAATTCCGCTTTCGGGGTTCAACCGCGAATGAAAAGGAGAGAGCAAGTCCGTGATCGCCGTGCAGTCATTTTCATAAACGTCTGTGCGCGAGCGAAGCTCGAGCCAGCGGTCCTGATCCTGAACGAGGGCCAGCACCGCTCCTTCGCAACAGACGACATAGAACGCGCTGAATGGTTTCTCCGAACCCTTGGTGACGTTGGTGGTGGTGAGGGCATGCCGGAGTAGCACGTAGGTCCCGCAACAGAGGCGTCCCACCCGGAAGCCGGCCTCCTTGAACATCGTTTCCACTTTCCGGGTTTGCTCCTCATCGCAGGAGAGAAGGATGCTGGAATTTGTCTCGGGATTGTGGGTCACGGCGTAGGTTTTTCCGCGCTCATAGCGTCCACCCAACACACCTCGAGGGTTGGTCTTCAGCATGTCTTCACTTCCCTGCCGACGGGAGAGATTGGTCTCGAGGCTGATCACATAGCGGGTGTTCAGCGAAACGGCACACCAGCCTTCATCGGTGCCCTCGCGGATCTGTGGGGCGACTTGGGTTAGGATTTCCTTCGGCTCCCCGGGAACCACATCCAGATCGGAGGCCTTCCCGGACCGGGAAATCGTGCGCCAAGAGAGCGCGTTGCGACCGACTCCGAAAAAGACTGTCTTCTTGCCCGGGAAGCGTTTCCGCCATGCTGCGGAAGAGTCGTCGGGCTCCGGGCGGAAAGCAGAGAAATTAAGAACCGCTTTGAGATCGGAGGCTTTCATCGAGAGATTTCCGGCTGGCTCTGTAGGTAGTCTCCAACTTCGTCCCAAGAAAATGTCGACGGTCCGGGTGCCGTGCTGCTCCGATAGCCTTCCTTGCCACGAAGTTCGAGGCTTGTTTCGAAATTGAACATCCCTTTCTTCCACCCGGTCTCGAGTTCTTGGTCGAGCTTTTTGAAGTCTCCCCGTCGGATGATGTTGATGACGCCGTCGTATTGCAACAGCACCTCATGAATGGGAAAACGCTTGCTCTGATGGTCGTCGAGCAACAGGCGCTGACACAGAATGAGCCGCAGACAGTCGGCGAGCGTTTCCTGCGAACTTTCCATGCGCTCCGAAGGAATGAGCTTGAGAAATCGCTGCACGGTCTGGGACGCAGAGGAGGTGTGAAGCGTGGCCACGACAACGTGACCGGTCTCGGAGGCCTGAAGCGCGATTTCCGCGGTCTCGCCATCACGGATCTCTCCAAAAATGATGACATCCGGAGCCTGCCGCAGGGCCGCCCGGAGTGCTTTTCCGAAGTCGAGCTCATCTGATCCCATTTCCCTTTGGGAAACCAGGGAGGGAAGTCCGTCGGGGTAAACAAACTCGATCGGATCCTCAAAAGAAATCACATGCTCCCGACGGCGAAGCGCCCGGTGAAGAACCATCGATGCAATGGTGGTCGACTTGCCGCTTCCGGTCGCACCACAGATCAGGAAAAGTCCGTTCTTGGCCTCCAGAAAGGATTTCAGCGCCGATTCCGGAACGCGAATGGAATACGGGTCCGGGATCACATTCGGCAGCAGTCGCAAGACCCATCGCAGGCGGCCTTGGGTCACCATTTGGTTCACCCGAAACCGGCGGCCATGCAGCTCAATCGCACTGTCGTCACAGCCGGGAGGGATAACCTCCGGAAGATTCATATCAAAGATCAGATCATCGTAAATGAGCTGGCCGTTGTATTTGTAAGAGAGCGGTTCGCCGGGTGTAAGATAGAAGTCACTAACCCCTTCGGCAAACCCGAGGTCCCGGATGCGAAGACCTACGGGAGAGTCGGGGGGAAGGTTCAAAAGGCGCATGATTTGTTTCGCAAAAAAATCCGGGAGGGGTCTGGCAGAGTGTCGCGGAGGTTGAAACCTTACTGAATGATTCCGCCGGCCAGCAAGGCATCTCGGATACTGTACGGGCTGAATCTGCTGGCGTCACTGCCGGTTGGGGCGCGATTCCAATACCTATGGTTGCGGTAGTAGGTATTTGGATCAACTTCCCGCATCGTCGACCAACTCGGCTGAGTCAAGCCCTCGGCTTTCCAGATCAAATCCTCGTAGTCCTGGTCGCCGCCTCCCGGAATGTCCTCAATGGCATAGGCATCATTTCCGAGACTGATCGCCTGACTTCGATAAAACCCGCCATAGTCCTCATTGGGAAAGGACAAGGACAGCAAGGGATAGCTTGTGCTGGAAGGATTGGGGGTGGGCCGACTCAGTTCCGTCAGCGCCGCAGCGAAGGTATTGTTGGGGATCAAGATGGCGGCGATGGTGTCTCCCGCTTCAAACTGGTGCGTGTAGGTCGTCGTGGTGCTTGAGTTATTCGCCCGGGCATCAAGAACGACCCGACCTGAGTTCTGATCGGCAATAATGCGCCGGACCGCTTCACGCATGAAGGCATTGAGCCCGGCTTGAGTCCGAAGGTCATACCGATCCGGCCCCATGTCCTTCAGAGAGAAAAAACCAAGCTGCCCGCGATATCCCGCCCCGTCGTAGAGATATGTGGTGGTCACTGTGCCAGTCGGCCCAACCTGCCAAGTTCCGCCAAAGAAGTTCTGGTTGATCGCATCCGCCATCGCTCCCCCCGAGTCCGAACCGGCTGTCGGAGACAAGACGGAGGCTACGGCGGCATTCGTGGGAGCCGCATAATCCCACACCCACCGCGTGGCGGTAGCCCCCTCAAGCGAGGCGGTCCGGATTTCCGTCTCCGGAGTCGCAGCTGCGAGCGCTGGATTCAGGCGAAATTCTTTGACTCCAACTCCACCGGCCCGGGCGGTGACAAAAATTTGCTGGGAGGAATTCCAGACAGCCCGGAGCTGGGAGGTCGCAGCCTCGGACGTGGTCTGATAGACAGGCTCGACCCGCATATCGAGAAAATTGTCCTTCATCCCGATCGTCCGCGACGCCGAGGCCGAGTCGGCCCGGGTTTTCAATCGCGCGATGATTGCGGAAATATCCGTGCCCAAGTTGTTGGTTCCGCCAGTGGACCTGTAAAGTTGAACCGCATTGTTGATGGAAGCAACGTCCGACTCGAGTTTGTTTTCCCGAGAGGACTCACGAACTCCGGTAGCCACCGCGTACCCCATCGCGCCCAAGGTGGCAATGGCTCCGAGCACAACAAGCAATTCGACCAAGGTCGTGGCCCGGTTTGTGCAACGGCGAGGACTCACAATAAAAAAACATAGCAATCTGGAAATTCGTTGTAAACCAGTATCTGCGCTCGACTTCGGGTGACTCGTGTCGCAGGACCGTGATCCCCGCGAAAGATTTGTTGCATGAATTTCGTCTGGTCAGATGCGAGAGTTTCGCTAAGATTCGACGACCCGCTGCGTTACCCGAAGCGACAGACCCCGATGAGAAAGACCACGCTGTGCCCGATCTTTGCCATGACGGCCGGATGGCTTTACCGGGTTGACGGGGCTGCTGGGCGGGGCGCACTCCGACACCAACAGCGCCAATGGTAATCAGCAGATCGCTCCTCCTCCCAGTTCTCCTGACGGTCGCGCTCCTCCCGGCAGGAGATGTCCTCCATGCCCAGCAGCCGTTTGTCGTCGAGCCGCCTTCTAACTCGATGTATCCGGACTACGGTCTCGGAAATCCCGCCGCCACCCGCCTCCGCCGTCAACCGGCGCGCCTTTTCGAGTTCGACCGCGCGGCGCTGCGCGATGTGCTTCGTTATCTCGCCGATGAGGCCGAAATGCCCTTTGTAGGTATTCCGGAAAACGATTCGGCCAACCGGCGTTTGGTCACCTTTACGATGGAGGCCAGCCCGTTTATAGCGCTTGAGAGCGTGTGCCGCGACAATGGGATCCGACTCACGTTTGAGAACGGCGTTTGGTTCATGCGCTCTGTGGACGAGCAACGGGAACGCCGGATCAAAGAAGAAGAAGACAACAAACTGGTCGGTATCGCCTACACACTTCGCTATGATCCCGTGGACCGCGTGGATTTCCGCCAACTCGATTCCTCCGGTGCCCAGCAGCAGACATCGTCCGGAGGCACGGTCACCACCGCCACTTCCCCGAATCTCCCCCTTCAGAATTCGCAGCGCGTCTTCGAAGCCAAGGCTCCGCGGATCGTGAATGAAATCCGTGTGATGCTCGGCCTGCCTCCGATTACGTATAATCCCGACGGATCTGTTCAAGGCGAACGCATCGAAGCCGCGCGAGTGGTTGACTCAACGGCAGCCGCCGCGCAGACCACCGAGGCAGCTCCCGATTCTCCGGCGAGACTGACGCCGACTTACGTGCCGCCGCAAACGCCCCAGGTCATTTACAACTCGGACACCAACACGCTTTGGGTCGTCGCAACCCGACAACAACACGCTTGGGTGCGCGATTATCTGATTGCTGTCGACCGGCCGCAGGAGTTGATCGCCATTGAGGTGAAGTTTTTCGAGACCACCAAAGATCCGAGCAAGGAACTCGGCATCAACTGGGCACAGACCATGCAGGGAGGCTACAATGTGACCCTCCAAGACATGTCATTTTCCACCGGCTCGGTCGACATCACGCGCACGGCTCCGCCCGGTCCGGGAGAGTCAACCATTTCAATCACGCCGAGCGCCCCCTACTCCGCCGTTCTGACGGCCAGCGATGTTTCCTTGGCGCTCCAAGCTTTTATGTCGGACCGCAAAACGAGCATGGTGCAATACCCGCGCGTCCTGACCGTCAACAATCGCGAAGTCGCTATTACCAGCGCGGAAAACACGCCAATCAATGCAGGCGTCAGCCAGGTCGCCACTGGCAGCACGGCCGTTCCCGTCGGAACACTGGGATATCTCCCGGTCGGAACACAAATCAACATCCTTCCAAAAACGTTGGGAGAGGGTCGGATCGCGCTGACCGTCGCCATCACAATCTCATCGATCATCAACGAACGGGAAATCAATCTCGGCACCGGCCCGAGCAGTTATCCGGTCACCTCCGAGAGAATTTACAATGCCGCCCTTCAGGTCGACTCCGGCTACACGCTTGCCGTCGGCGGTTTGGAAGCAGTCGACGACCGGCGTCTCAACAACGGCATCCCCCTCCTGCAGGATATCCCAGGCGTTGGCGAGCTTTTCAAAAGCAAAGCGCGCACCCGTAATCGCAAGAATCTGATCGTGTTCATCACCCCGAGCGTTATCAACGATCCGAGAGCGACCCGGGGAATCACGGAAGAACCGGAAGCGGTGATCCCGATTCGGCCGGACGACCCGACACCCCCGGCCTTTACACCGGATGGCCACCTTGTCGGCGGAGCCGAGGCGCTCAACGGAGCACTGGCCTGGTTTGAAATGCAGATCCGTCTCTTCAAGCAGATCAACAAAGAAAATACGACCGACAAGGAGTCCATCAAACGTCTCCGCGCTGTCATCGCGAGTGTGCGCATGACCATTTCGGACATCGAGTTGATGCGCGAGGAGGGGGGTAACTCCACGGCGGCTGATCTGGAGCGGGCGGAGAATCGGGCGGTCGGTATTCTCACCGAACTCAACCGCGTTCTCGCTGCGGCTCAGAACAACATAATGTAAGTCTCGGAGGAATCTCCGGGTTGCGGGTCGCTGGATTATCCGATGCTTGTCCCCTCTCCGATGACGGCGGTTTGTTCGTCTGAGGCCCCGCACGATCAGAGTCTCCGTTGTCTGGTTCGGTCACCCCTTCGACACTGCTCGCATTCCATCGAAGCGAATGGCTTCGCCGGCAGCGTGCGATCCCATCAAAAAATCCCTTGCACGAGGCCGCACGTGCCCGCACGTTCGCTGGCCGTGACAAGGTTTTTGGCGATTATTCTGGCATGGTTCTTCGTCGCATCGGTGGCATCGGCCCAATGGAATGTCGCGATGCATGACGGCCGTCGCTACGTCCCGATTGAGGACGTGGCCAATTTCTACCGTCTGAATTCGCCCGTCGTCTCTGGAAACGAATTCACCCTGACAGGACAAGGCCGCACTATCAAAGGTCGAAACGGCGGCCGGGAGGTCTTCATCAACAATGTGAAGTATGTCCTGTGTTTTCCCATCGTGGCCAAAGGCGGACGGACGCTCATCTCCGCAATGGACGTTACCAAGATCATTGAACCGGTCATGCGACCGGGAAAAATCAAGAACGCCACCGCGGTTCGGACGGTCATCCTTGATGCCGGCCATGGCGGCCACGACACCGGAGCCCGCGGACCGCTTGGCGTGGAGAAAGAGGCCGCGCTGGATGTCGTGCTTCGCGCTCGGAAGCTTCTTCAAGAAAACGGCTACAACGTCCGCCTCACCCGCTCGAGCGATGTTTTCATTCCTTTGGAAAAACGGGCGGCTTTTGCCAACAAATATCCGAACGCGATTTTTATCAGCGTGCATTTCAACAAGAGCAAAACCTCGGGTGGCACCGGTATCGAGACCTACGCGCTGGCACCTCGTGGCGTTCCGTCCATGGATGAGGAAAGTTTGCGTTACAGCGACTTCAAGCAATATCCCGGGCATGATCGGGATCCCGAAAACATCGCTCTCGCCACGTCGATGCATTCGTCGATGCTCCGCCACATGCAGCTTTTCGACCGTGGAATCAAGCGGGCCCGATTTGTCGTGATCCGGGACATCGCGATTCCCGGCGTTTTGCTTGAAGGCGGATTTATGAACCACCCCAACGACGGACGCCGGATCTCGCAAAGTGCCTTCCGCGATGCATTTGCACGGGCGATTCTCGAAGGCGTGAACCGCTACCAAAGCGCCGTCTCCGGGCAAATGCAGTACTTTCGCCCTTCGGCCGTTGTGGCGGCAACAGACCCAACAACAGCGCCGGAACTCCGCCGCGCCCCCACGCCCACTCCCACCCCACCGCCGGTTGGGTCCAAAACGGAAATCGACTCCTCGGTCGCCCGCGCTGCCGACGCGATCGCTCCGCCGGTCATCTCGAACTGAGACGAACGCCTCTCCCATTTTGCGCATTGTCTCGCGGCGGGAGAAGCGACTACAACCAGTCATTCATGCCAGAAAGCCGTTCGTCCCGCCCCATGGGCACCGACCCCATCGGAGTCTTCGATTCCGGCATCGGCGGCCTTACGGTCGTTGCTGCCCTTCGTGACCTTCTTCCTTCCGAAGCGATTTTTTACATCGGCGACACGGCACGCGTTCCCTACGGCGGAAAAAGTCGGCGAACAGTCGAGCGTTACAGTGTCGAAATCGGTGGCCTACTCCTCGCCGAGCAGGCCAAGGTAATCGTGGTCGCCTGCAATACGGCATCCGCCCTCGCCGTTCCCCGCATGCAGGAAATCTTCAAAGTTCCCGTGCAGGGGGTCGTCATGCCCGGGGCCGCCGCAGCCGTTCGCTCGACCCGAAACCGCCGCGTCGGCGTCATCGGCACCCGCGCGACCGTTGCCAGCGGAGCTTACGAACATGCGATCCAAGCCCTCAACCCGGAGATCGAGGTCTTCAGCGAAGCCTGTCCGTTGCTTGTGCCGTTGATTGAGGAGGGCCTCTTTGAGGATTCCATCACCGATCAGGTGCTCGCACGCTACCTCGCCCCTCTCCTGCGTCGGCAAATCGATACACTCGTGCTCGGATGTACGCACTACCCGCTTCTCCGCAAGGCCATCGCCCGCGCGGCAGGGCCGGAAGTAACCCTGGTGGACTCGGCGGACAATTGTGCGCGCGCGGTTCGCGATCTCCTGACGGCTCAAGGACTCGCTGCGCCGATGGACCGACTCGGACGGCTGGATGTCGCGCTCACCGATTCGACCGAGGGTTTTCTCCGCACCGCCGAAAAAGCGCTGGATCTCGAAATCGGCGACGTCGAGCTCCGCACCGTCCAAAGCGAGCACTGAATTTCCCGCCTCCGCGCTTCCCGAACCGCCGGAATTCGGATAGCACAAAAGTCAGCGATTATTCCCATGGCCAAAGACCGCATAAAACTCGACGATCTTGACCAGTCCAAAGCACTCGATCAGGAGGACTACAAAAAGCAGCTCAAACAACATCAGCTTGAGTTGCTCAACATGCAGCTCCGGCTCCGCGAGCGGAAAAACTCGCTCATTCTGGTTGTTGAAGGGCCCGATGCGGCCGGCAAGGGCGGCGCGATCAAGCGCGTAGTCGAACGCCTCGATCCCCGCTACGTCCGCGTTTATTCGATTATCAAACCGACGCCGGAGGAACATCAGCACCATTATCTCTGGCGTTTCTGGAACAAGCTTCCCGCCTACGGAAATTGCGCGGTATTTGATCGCTCCTGGTATGGGCGGGTTCTGGTCGAACGGGTGGAAGGCTTTTGCTCCGAGCCCGAGTGGAAACGCGCTTACCGCGAGATCAACGAGTTTGAACGCCAGATCATCGACGGCGGAGCCATTATCGTAAAACTCTACCTTCACATTTCCAAAGATGAACAGCTCGCCCGTTTCCGTCGCCGTGAGGCTGATCCCTACAAACATTGGAAAATCTCCGATGAGGATTGGCGAAACCGCCGACATTGGGCGGAGCACAACGAGGCAGCCGAGGAAATGTTTGAAAAAACCGGCACGCCCGAAGCTCCGTGGACAGTCATTCCGGGTAACTTCAAGTGGTATGCCCGGGTGAAAGCCGTAAAAACCGTCTGCGAGCAGGTTTCGCGCGTTCTGGGACAGGCATGAAGATTCTTTTCCAAGGAGACTCGATTACCGATTGCGACCGTCGTTCAACCACGCCGGAGGGTCTCGGCGCCGGATACGTCGCGGAAGCGGCCAAGGCCCTGGATCCCGCAACCATCGAAGTCATCAACCGTGGCATTAGCGGTAAGCGGGTGGAGGACCTCTACGCCCGATGGAAACCGGACGCGCTGCACCTCCGTCCGGACGTCATCAGCATCCTCATTGGGGTCAACGACACATGGCATGAATTTCTCGGAGGCAATGGTGTGGAAGTCGATCGTTATGCCAGCATCTATCGCCTGCTTCTGGAGTGGACCAAAGACGTCCTGCCTGACGTTCGGCTCGTGCTGTGCGAACCGTTTGTTTTGCCCTGCGGAGTGGTGGGAGAGGGTTGGCGCGACGAGATCGATCAATGACGAGAGATTGTCGCAAAGCTCGCCTCCGACTTTGGAGCTACCTTGGTTCCCTTCCAGACCCGGTTCGACAGCGTTCTGAAGACCCACGAGCCCCGCGACCTGGCCGAAGACGGCGTTCACCCCAACGAACGCGGCCACCGACTTATGGCCAACTGGTGGCTGGAAGCGATCGAGCTAGGCCGAGCCGAACTTGACAGCGTCCGCACTGGATAGCGGACACAACAAAAGCGATTACCAGGTTCCCGCGACCGGATCCCACCTGGAGAGGCGGCGTTGGACTTCATCCGGCGAAACATCTTCAACATGGGTGCAGATCGCCCAACGGTAGCCAAACGGATCAAGAACCATCGAGCTTCGCTCACCCCACGGATAAGTGGCCAGGGGACGGAGGATGGTGGCCCCGGCGGCGACAGCCTGTGCGGTCACGGCATCGCAATTGGGGAAATACAAATTCAGGCTCAGCGGACAGCCACCGGCTGTCTGAGGACTTAACGCTCCCCACTCGGGGCTTTCGTCACAGAACATGAGGACACTGTCGCCGATCTGAAATTCACCGTGCATGATGCCACCTTTCTCGTCCGGCATGTGAAAACGCTCAATAGCACCGAAGGCCGCCTTGTAAAATTCAAGCGCCGCAGCAGCGCCTTTGAGGTTCAGGGACGGGGTAAGGGTTCGGAGTCCTTCGGGAATGCCGCTCGCGTTCATCCCGCAGTTCTAAGGAATCAAAGGCCCGCCTGTCCATGCGAAATCGATTCAAGCGCTGAACGCCGGAATTGTAGCTGAGGAAAAGCTTCCCGGAGTGAGAAATTCGAGATAGGACAGAAAGATTATGAAACCCCATCGCGGCACCCTCGTTCTTGTCCTCGGTATTCTCAGCCTCGTCATCTGCCAGCCGCTTGGCATCGTGGCGTGGATTCTCGGCAATAGCGACCTGAAAGACATGGCCGCCGGGTCGATGGATCCGGAGGGACGACAGCTCACCCAGATCGGCAAGATCCTCGGCATCATCGCCGTGGCCTTGATGGCCTTGGGCATTCTGATTTTCATCCTCGCAATTGCCCTCGGCGTGGGAACCGCTGCTCTCGCCCCTCAGTAGGCCGACGTCGGGAGAGTGCCGGTTGGAAAAACCAACCGGGGAAGTTTTTTTGACCGTATTGCGGGAGATTCTTCTCGCCAGAGAGGGCACGCACCGGCAGCCATAAGCGAATGTCTGTTCCGCAAAATACCATCGCGATTGTTTACGACTACGACCAGACCCTTTCGCCGACCTATATGCAGGACGAGGCGATTTTTCCGGTCTTCGGCATCAATCCCACCCATTTCTGGGCGCGATGTGGCGAGCTTGTCCGCGATCAGGGATACGACAACGAACTCGCCTACATGAAGGTGATGCTCGATTGCCTGGAGATGGACCGGCCGACCAATGCGAAGCTCAAGGAGCTCGGGGAACGGCTGAACTTCTACAAGGGTCTGCCGGAAATGTTCGAGGAATTCCAATCCGGCCTGCTCACGCCGGAACATGAAGCGCACGGCATTACGGTCGAGCACTACATCGTCTCCTCCGGCCTGAAAATTCTCATCGAAGGCAGCCGCTTGGCACCTTACATCCGGCGCATCTTCGGGTGCGAGTTTGCGGTGGATCAACAGGATCGCATCACGTTTCCCAAACGGGTCATCAGTCACACGCAGAAGACTCAATTTCTCTTCCGCATCAACAAGGGCATGTTGGAAATGGACGAGGACGTGAACGACCATATGGCTCCGGATCTCCGCCCGGTCCCGTTTCAGAACATGGTCTATGTTGGAGACGGGCCGACCGATGTGCCTTGCTTTACGGTGATGCGGCGGAACGGCGGCCAGGCGATCGCTGTTTACAATCCGGATGATCCGACCCGATCAAGCTTCAAAAAATGCTATCAACTTTGCACCCATGCGGACCGGGTCAAAAACATCGCACCGTCCGATTTTCGCCGCGGCAGCCACCTTCGCTTGCTTCTGGAAGAAATGGTCGGGGAGATCGCCGACCGCATCGTTCAACGGCGCCGTGAGGATATCGAAGCCGGGACGGTGAAAGCCCCGAAGTATTAGGCTCGACTGGACTTAGATGTTGCTGCCCAAGAAGGTGTGGATGCCGCACTCGCTTTTGTCGAAGCCCGTCCAGCGTCCGGCTCGCTCGTTTTCGCCCTCCGCCGTCGGTCGGGTGCAAGGCTGGCAGCCGATTGATCGGTAACCCTGTCGGGTGAGCGCGTTGACCGGGAGGCCGTGTTCTTTGATGTAAGCCTGCACCCCGTCGCGGCTCCATGTCGCCATGGGATTGAGTTTGATAATGTATTGGTCGCGGAGCACGTCGAAGTGGTAGAGCTCGACAATCTTCGTGGTATCCCGAGTGGCGCTTTGTTCCCGACGCACTCCGGTGATCCACACGTCGAGCCCGGCGAGTTTTTTTTGTAGAGGAATCACCTTCCGCAGGGAGCAGCAGAGGTCGGGCTTGGTGTTCCAAAGTGCCGGGCCAAGCTCGGCCGCCTGTTCCGCGACGGTCTGCTCGGGCACCAATGATTCGATTTGAATGCCAAGCAGCGCTTCGATCTCGGCTTTGAGAGCAAGCGTTTCAGGAAAAAGGAGGCCGGTGTCGATGGTGAAAACCGGGAAACGAAAACCGTGGCGATAGGCCGTATGCATGGCCACCAGGCCCGCCCCCTGAAAACTCGTGCCGATCGCCGCACGCGTGCCGTATTCCTCCCACGTCCAGCGGAGGATCTCTGTGAGGTCGGCGAATTCGAACTCCGCCGCCTTGGCGCGAATGATCTCGGGATCAAATTTGTTCATGCAAAAACGTCACAACGCTCCCGGTTGGTCCGGAAGCGCCTGAGTTAAAACCCTCGTCCGGCTAGAGCGACTTGGCAACTTCGACCAAATGCGCAGCGGTGATGCCGAGCTCTTCCATGACGATATTGCCCGGCGCACTGAGCCCGAACCGGTCCACCGCAATCGTTTTGCCGTCGAGGCCCACATAGCGGAACCACGGATCGGAAACCCCGGCTTCAATCGAAACCCGCTTGCGGCAGGCGGCCGGAAGGACACTTTCTTTGTATTCGGCGGACTGGCGTTCGAATCGCTCGAAGCAGGGCATCGAAACGACGCGGGTGCCAGGACCAAGATCCGCAGCCGCGCGGATGGCGTGCTGCAACTCACTTCCAGACGCGAGGAGAATGAGCGAGAGCGGAGCCGTCTCCTTCAGCGCAGTATAACCTCCGAGGAATGCTCCGTCGCGACGCACCTCGACCGGGATGTCGTTTTGCGTGGGCAGATTCTGGCGACTGAGAACCAGCATCGTCGGTCCATCGGTTTTCTCAAAGGCGGCGGCAAACGCGCCAGCCGTCTCCTCGGGATCAGCCGGCCGGATCACGTCGAGCCCCGGGATCGCGCGAAGCGCCGCCACTGTTTCCACCGGCTCATGGGTCGGACCATCTTCGCCCACACCGATCGAGTCGTGGGTAAAAATATAGACAACCGGCAGTTTCGAAAGCGCTGCGACACGGATGGAGGGACGTCCGTAATCGCTGAACACGAGAAACGTCGCGCCGCTCGGACGGAAGATCCCGTCGTAGGCGAGACCGTTGAGCATTCCGCACATGGCGTGTTCGCGAATGCCGAAGTGAAGGTTGCGACCGGAGCGGTTCTCGCGGTTGAAGTCCCCTCCGTCCTTGATGTAGTTGAGGGTCGACCCGTGAAGGTCCGCGCTGCCGCTGACGAGAAGGGGCATGGCCGCGGCGATGGGCTGAAGAACCTCGCTGCCGGCTTTGCGGGTAGCGAGGTTGGACGCCGGGTCGAAAGGCGGGATGACCTTGCGGAGATCCGGCACTTTCTTGTCGACGGCGGCCGCAAGTTCTTCCGCGAGTTCGGCGTTGGCGGCTTTCCATTCTTCGAAGGTCTTCTCCCACTCGGCGCGTGCCTTTTGGAGGGTCGCCTTGTGCTGCTCGAAGTAAGCGCGCGTCTCCGGCGCAACAAAGAACGTCTCTCCGGGAAGCCCGAGAGCCTTGCGGGCCTCGGTAACATACTTCACTCCGGCTTCGCCATGCGCTTTGTTGGTGCCGGAGACCTCGGGGATGCCTTTGCCGATCAGGGTTTTTGCAATGATGAACTGCGGTTTTCCGGACGTCGCCTCTTTTGCCTTCCGGATGGCTCCGGCGATCTCCTGCAAATTGTGACCGTCGATTTCCTGCACATCCCATCCATAAGCGATGTAGCGGGCAGCCGTATCCTCGCTCTGAGTCACCGGCCCCATGGCGTCGAGGGTGACGTTGTTGGAATCGTAAATGAGGATGAGGTTGTCGAGACCCAGGTGAGCCGCCAGCGCACTGGCCTCTTGGGCCACGCCTTCTTGCAAGCAGCCGTCGCCAGCGAGCGCGACGACGTGGTGGTCAAAAATCTTGTGCGTCGCCGTGTTGAATCTCGCCTCGGACATCTTGGCCGAGACCGCGTAGCCGACGGCATTGGAAACACCTTGCCCCAACGGACCCGTGGTGGCTTCGACGCCCGGGGTCTCATGAAACTCCGGATGCCCTGGGGTGATGCTGTGAAGCTGGCGGAAGTTTTTCACCTCATCCAACGAAACTGCATAACCGGAAAGGTGAAGCCATCCATAGAGGAACATGCTCCCGTGTCCGGCCGAGAGGATGAATCGGTCGCGATTCAGCCAGTGCGGCGCTTCGGGATCGTAGCTGAGAAGCCGGCCGAAAAGCACAGCCCCGATGTCGGCAGCACCGAGTGGAAGACCGAGGTGACCGGATTTGCATTTCGCGACGGCATCCATGGCCAGTCCGCGGGCGTCGCGGGCCGCCAATTCGAGTGCGGGGATATCGAGTTTCATGGTCGAAAGAGAAAAGCCGCTGACTCCCGGATTGGCAAGCTGTCGTTGGCGGCATTTCCGGCAGACGCGGAGAACCACCTGGAACGAGGGAGTGATCCGCGCGCCATCGCAGAGACATTTCGGGTTCCTCAAAGCGTTCAAGCCTGATGAAAAATCCGCAGCGAACCTTAAGTCGGGATTGCACAGGCTGCGTCGAACGGCTTATCTTCGCGCTTTTTCTCCACCCCCATGTCCAACAACATCGAATCCCATCTCGTCGAAAAACGCGTCTTCAAAGCTCCCAAGGATTTTGCCAAGAAGGCCCGCGTTCGTTCGTTTTCAGATTTCCAGAAACTCCACGCCGCCTCACTGCGCAGCCCGGAAAAGTTCTGGGCCGGCGAGGCCTCAGAGCTTCACTGGCAGAAAAAATGGACGAAGGTTCTTGATTGGAAAGTGCCCTTCGCCAAGTGGTTCGTTGGCGGTAAGTTGAACGCCAGCGAAAACTGTCTCGACCGCCATCTGAGCGGCCCCCGGCGCAACAAGGCTGCGATCATTTGGGAAGGCGAACCCGGCGAGCGCCGCACCCTCACCTACCATCAACTCCACCGCGAAGTCTGCATTCTCGCAAACATCCTGAAACGCAACGGGGCCAAGTCGGGAGATCGCGTTCTGATCTATATGCCGCTCATCCCGGAGGCCGTCATTGCCATGCTGGCCTGCGCGCGGATCGGAGCGGTTCACACGGTGGTTTTCGGCGGGTTCAGCAGCGACAGCATCAAAGATCGCATCGCCGACAGCGGTGCAACCATCCTCGTCACGGCCGATGGCGGCTATCGCCGCGGGCAGATTGTGACGTTGAAACAGAACGTCGACCGAGCCCTCGACGGCGACAAGCAGGT
Organism: uncultured Chthoniobacterales bacterium; assembly: GCA_964516295.1. Lineage (GTDB taxonomy): Bacteria > Verrucomicrobiota > Verrucomicrobiia > Chthoniobacterales > Terrimicrobiaceae > CAZEYT01. Next base: position 26,250 of record CAZEYT010000010.1, read on the forward strand.
TCGACGGGTGATCGTTTTCCGTCGCACCCATCTCGACATCCACATTCAGGAAGGACGCGATGTCTGGTGGCATCGCGAAGCCGAGTATGTCAGCGCCCATTGCCCGGCGGCAGCGCTCGACAGCGAGCATCCCCTTTTCATCCTCTATACCAGCGGATCAACCGGCAAACCGAAAGGAATTCTCCACACCACGGGCGGCTACCTCACCGGCACGGCCTCAACGACCAAATACGTCTTCGACCTGCGCGAGGAGGATGTTTATTGGTGCACTGCCGACGTGGGCTGGATCACCGGCCACAGCTATCTCGTCTATGGCCCGCTTGCGAACGGGGCCACGTGCGTTCTTTATGAGGGTGCTCCCAATTGGCCGGAACCCGACCGCTTCTGGAAAATCATCGCAGAGTTCGGCGTCACGATCCTCTACACGGCACCGACGGCTATTCGGGCGTTTATGAAGTGGGGTGACGAATGGCCCAAGAAACATGATCTCTCCTCGCTGCGCCTGCTCGGAACCGTGGGCGAACCGATCAACCCGGAAGCCTGGATGTGGTATCATAGGCACATCGGCGGCGGACGGTGCCCGATCGTGGATACCTGGTGGCAGACGGAAACCGGCGCGATCATGATCACTCCCCTCCCCGGCGCGACTCCGCTCAAGCCCGGCACCGCAACCCTGCCATTCTTCGGAATCGACGCAGCCATCGTGGACGATAAAGGCCGTGAGGTCGGCCCCGACGAAGGCGGTAAGCTCGTCGTTCGCAAACCCTGGCCCTCCATGCTGCGCACGATCTACGGCGACAAAACCCGCTTCCGTAAACAATACTGGAGCGAAGTCAAAGGCTGCTACTTCACGGGTGACGGTGCCCGCCGCGACGCGGACGGCTATTTCTGGATCGTTGGCCGTATTGATGACGTGCTGAATGTCGCCGGTCATCGTCTTGGAACCGCCGAAGTCGAAAGCGCACTCGTCTCCCACCCCGATGTGGCCGAGGCCGCCGTGGTGGGCCGACCGGACGAAATCAAAGGCCAGGCGGTCGTCGCCTTCGTCACTGTCCGCAGCGGCAGTGTCGCCAGCGAAGACCTCGCCCAAAAGCTTCGCAAACATGTCGCCCATGCCATTGGACCGATTGCCAAGCCGGACGACATTCGTTTTGCCGAAGCCCTTCCAAAAACCCGCAGCGGAAAAATCATGCGTCGTCTTCTCAAACAAATCGCGGCCGGAACCGCCATCACCGGCGACACAACGACTTTGGAAGATTTCTCGGTTCTCACGAAGTTGCGCGGGGCCGACGAATAAGCATGAACCCGTTCAGGGCAGGCCTTCTGTTTCTCGCCGGCATCCTCCCGGCAGCCGGTTGGGAACTGGAGGCCTCCCGGGTTCTTGCGGAACCATCGCGGGGAATCAGCGTTCGTGAGGCCGCCGTGCGTCAGGGCGATGACATCGCCACCATCACGGCCATCGTCTTTTCCGAGAAAACCCATCGCATGCGCGTCATCGACAGTCCGGCGCCGGGGCAGACAAAGCTGGCAGCGGTACTCGAGACCGAGGGAATTCCCGCTGGCGTCAACGGCGGGTTTTTTCACGAGGACATGCGACCGGTCGGCCTGCTCGTAGCCGATGGCGTCGAGATTCATCCCTTCCAGAAGGCGAAACTATTGAGCGGTGTTTTGAGCGTTCGCTCCGGACGAATGGAAATCGTCCGCTCCAGCGCCTTCCGCTCCGGGCGTGACCTCCAGGAGGCCATCCAATGCGGCCCAATGCTGGTCGAGGCCGGATCGGCGGTCGGCGGCCTGAGCGACTCGACCCGTGCAAGGCGAACCGTTGTGCTGACGGACGGACGCGGTCGATGGGGACTTGTCTATGCCACTTCCCTGACCCTCGCCGACACAGCCCGCATCCTTCTGGTTCCGGGAGTCTTCGGCGACTGGACTCCCCGGACCGCGCTAAATCTCGACGGCGGTGGATCAAGTGGCTTGTGGGCCATGGCTTCGCCGACACCGGTGTCTCGACCGGAATTCAGCCGCGTGCGCAATTACATCGGCGTCGTCCCGAAGTAGCTGCTCAGCGCCGAGGGGCGCTTTGCATAGTGGCAGAAAAAACGGCCAGCGCGACCGCCCCCGCAAGAAACGCAGCCGGCAAGACAAACAACGTCTGTGCAAACAACTCGTTTTCACCGATCCCCGGAGACTGTCCTCGGAGCGCCGACGTAATCGCAGCAAACCCCAGTCCCGCAAACCCGTAGCCGAGATTCAAAGCGACCCCGCGGAAGCTCAACACCGTCGCGCGAAGATCGGACCCGGTCCACGCATTCAGATAATTCGAGAGAAAAAACTGCACCATCGGCATCACCAATCCGATGGGAACCACCACCCACACGCCCCAGATGGGGGTGGCAAGACAGACCCCAAACAACGCGATACATAAGACGCCTCCGAGAAGAATCGCAATCGCCGGAGCCGGCAAACGTCCGACGAGACGCTTCGCCATTCCGGCCGCCGCAAATCCCAGCACCGCAAACGCTGAACCGAGCACACCATTGGCAGCCGGAGGCAATTCGATGAGCCGGTAGAAGTTGCTCGCGAAGGTCAGGAACAACCGGATCGTACTGTCAAAGAGGACCCCGGTCAGCAGCAGAAGCACGATATTTCGATGCGAGAAGACAAACCGACCCGCAAAAAGGATGTTTGAAACAGCCCCCGCCACGGTCTGGCCGGATCCCGATACCGTTCGCGGAACCTCCACCATCGCCACGGCACAGGCCGTCGCGCCGAAAGCCGTGGCCAACGTGAGATAAACCGGCCAGCGAAGTGTCTCTGCGGACGTCCATCCGGCGCTCAGGCCGAGCCAACTCAGCACGCGATTCACCATTTCCGCGTCAAACACCGCTGCGCCGGCGATCATGGCGACAAAGAATGCGGCGGCCGACCACCGCATGAGACGCGCCAGAACCGTCGGCCACGCAGACGCTCGCTCCTCCTCCGGGAGCGAATCGTAAGCCAGAGCTTCATCGGCACCGCTGGCGCACGCCTCGGCAGTTCCGCTCAGAATTCGATTCAACATCAACAGCCAGAACAATGGGGCACCGGTCGGCGCAAACGCAAAAACCGCCATCTCCGCGATCATAAGAAATCCCGCAGCCACCACCATCCGCCGACGGCCAATGAGATCCGCAAGAGCTCCGGACGGGATTTCCAAAAGAATGATCGTCGCCGCCCAGACAGCGTTTAAGATAACGTATTGCTCCAGGGTCAGACCCAGATCGATAAAGAGTACCCCCAGCACCGGGTAATAAAAGCGGGCATTGAAAAGCACGCGGAAGGCGATGAAGAGCGGGAGATTTCTGCGATAAGGGGTGTAGCCCATGGCGTGCGGCGTGATTATCAGACACCGGCCCGCTCGGAAAGGGCTTTGAAGTCGAGCGTTCGCTTGAAGAGCCGCGGCATCCGGCCTATGGAAAAGACATGCAATCAAAAGCTTCCGCGGTCCGGCTCCGATGAGAAATCGACTTCTCTGGATCACGCTGCTCGGCGTCACCGGCATCACCGTTGCAGCGGTTTGGATCATCTGGGCGTTTTTTCTGGCACCTCTGGACCGGGCGGTGGCCACGGCCAACGTTCTTCGAACGGCTTTTCAAACGTCCGTCGATTTCACACCCCGGATTGCCGTCAACAACGCCATCGTCTTCGCTCAAAACACGCCAACGCTGGAACTCATCACCATGGAACGGAGCGCTCTCGTCCGTCACCGCTTCACCGAGACCTGGCTCGGCAGCACCAAGGAATTCGAGATCGAGTCCACCTTCACTGCAAAAGCCGGATTTCCCCTGCGCGAAGCCTTCGTGCTGGATGTCCGTCGTGGCGGAAAAGTCGTTGATGTGACCCTTCCCCGCGCCCGAATTCTCAGCCTTTCGAATGACGACATTCGCATCCTCAAAGACGAAGACGGCCTGTGGAACAAGATCACGGCCAAGGACCGGGAGCGTGCCCTGCGAAGCCTTCAACGACAGGCAAGAAAACAATTTGAGGGGACAGATCTCGTTCCGGAAGCCGAGCGCATCGGTCGGGAGCAAATGGCCGGGATCATTCGCAACGCCGGCTACGAACCCTTTTTCTCCGGCGTTCCTCAGGTGAAAAACTAAGTCATGTTTCGCGTTCTCCTCGGCCTGTGCCTGCTCACAATCCCGGCTTTGGCGGCGGAGCAAATGATCGTTTCGATTGCCGACAGATGGGACGCCACAACCGGGCGCCTTCAGTTGTTTGAGAGAACCGGGAAGACCTGGACGCCGGCCTCACCGGCTTGGCGTGTGCTTTATGGAGCAAACGGCCTTGCCTGGGGGCGTGGCGAGCATCCGGAGAAGCCCCCTTCCCCGGATGTTCCCGTCAAACGCGAGCGCGACAAAAGGGCACCCGCCGGTCTCTTCGAGATCGGAAAGATCTTCACCTACGACGCAACACTGCCGGATGGCGCGTCGTTTCCGTTTCACACGATCACCGACCGGGACGCTTGGATCGACGACCCCCTGCACCCGGACTACAACCGCCACGTCCGCATCGGGCCGGGCGATCCGCCGCCGTGGTTCGAAAAGCAGCGGATGAGACTCAATGATCCACCGCACCGCTGGCTGATCGAGATTCGACACAACTCGGATCCCATCGTTCCAGGTGCCGGGAGTGCCATTTTCTTCCACATCCAGCGCGGCCCGGAGAGACGCTCGGCCGGTTGCACGGTCATGCTGGAGACCGACCTCCGTCGGATCATCGCCTGGCTCGACGCATCAAAGTCACCACGCTACATACTGCTGCCAAAGGATGTTTATCTGGATGTCTGGAAAAAGTGGGGGCTCCCCTCACCCGCGGAAGCCGCCTCGGTCATCGGGAACTAAGATAAGCGCGCCATCCGCCGAAGGCCGTAATGTCCGGTGCGTCCGCAAGCGGAGCCGGTTCGCAAACAAAACCCTTCACCCATGTTCCGTCCGCGAGCTCAAGCGAGCCAATCGCCAATGGCGGTGGAACCAATGCCACGAACGATCCGAAATTTTCCACAGGCATCTCCCAAACCTCGACCTCAATGCTGCCACCCCCAGCCGCCACACGAGCAAGTCCCGGCTTGGGCGGAACCGTCTCCAACGCATGAAGTCGGTAGCATGGAGCGGTGATCGTCCGCCGCGCCAATACCGCTCCCCGGTCGGTCAGTTGAGTGTTCAGCGGTTGTCCCTCCAAGTGCGCGCCTACAACGGCGATCGGAACAATTCCATCCCTCCGGGAAACTCCACCCGCAATCGCCGCGAGACGGAAATCGTGAAAGGCCGGTCCGACCAATGTCACCCCCAGCGGCAGCCCGTCGGCGCGAAAGCCTGCCGGCACCGCCAGGGCACAAAGATCGAGGAGGTTCACGAAGTTCGTGTAAGTTCCCAATCGCGCGTTCAGCCAAACCGGGTCGGCCTGAACATCGGCGATGCGATGGATCGTCGGAGTGGTCGGAACCAATAGCGCGTCCATCTCGTTCCAAAGCGGCGCTGTTCTCGCCCGAAGCTCCTCCAATCGGTAAAACCCGTCAAACGCATCCACGGCCGATCGGGCCGGCGCCCCCGTTACGATTTGGAGAACCGTCGGATCCACCTCCCCCGGATGCTCGCGCAGAAAACCGCCAAACGCATGATCCCGCTCCGCCACCCAAGCCCCCTCGTAGAGCAACTTGGCCGCCGCAAGGAAGTCCGAAACATCGACCTCCATGATCTCGCAGCCAGATTCTCGAAACCGCTCAACGGCCCCGTCAAAAATCCGGGCGGCATCGGGATCTCCGAAAAACTCCAACTGTTCCGCTCGGGGAATCCCGATTCGAATAATCCCCGCCCGTGCTCGCGGCGGAGAAAACGGCCGTGACCACGGCTCTCCCGCTACGGCTCCCATCGCCTGCCGCAGGACCAGCGTGGCGTCCTCCAGGTCATTTGCAAAAATGCTGACACAGTCCAAGCTGCGACAGGCGGGAAAAACACCCTCCGTGCTGAGAAGACCGCGCGTCGGCTTGAGTCCGACCAGATTGTTGAAAGCCGCCGGCACGCGTCCCGAACCGGCAGTATCGGTTCCCAGCGAGAAGGCGACAAGCCCCTGCGCGACAGCAACGGCCGACCCCGAACTGGATCCCCCGGAGACATAGTCAGAATTAAAAACGCTGCTGCAAACACCATAGGGCGTCCTCGTGCCGACCAATCCCGTCGCGAACTGGTCCATGTTCGTTTTTCCGATCACTACCGCACCGGCCGAACGCAGCCGCTCCACCACCGGTGCCGACCGATCCGGCGTGCGCATAAACGCTGGGCAGCCCGCCGTGGTCGCCAGGCCTTCGACGTCAATGTTGTCCTTCACCGCAAAAGGAATCCCCCAAAGCGGCAGCGAGGGATCGAGGGATGCGACTTCTTGGAGAACGTCACTTTCCTCTCGAACGGAAATCCAGACCGGTCGCTCGCCTCCGGTCCGGATCTTTTCGAAAATCTCCCCAACCACCCCGGCGGGTGTTCGTTTTCCCGAGCGGTAGTCGGCCAAAAGATCGTGAATGGTCATGGTTCCGAAAGACTGGCCAGATGTTGTCCTGCGGCCACCGGCGCGCCCTGTTTGCTCCCCACCGCGTGAACCGTGCCCGCCGCCGGGGCTGGAATCGTGATTTCCATTTTCATGGATTCGACAATAAAAAGCGGCTCACCCTCGGCAACGCTCTGCCCGGGCTCGACGAGCACTTTCCACATGCTCCCGGCCACTGGCGACGAAACAAAGCGTCCACCCGCCGGGCATGGCAATTCCTCCGCCTCCACCGGCGGCGCGCTCTCTTCGCGAACCTCAAAGCCCGCCGCCGCCCAACGCTCGCGCTCGGCTTCAAAAGCCGCCTGCTGCCGCGCTTTGAAAGCCTCGGCCTCGGGGGCGATGCTCGAAAGAAACGCCTGATAATCCCGGAGTCGGAACTCTCCCTCTTCAATCTTCGGAGTAAACCGACCGTAGGGAAAATCCGCCCGCATCTGCATCAAGTCCTCGTGGCTGACGGGATAGAATCGGATCTGATCAAAGAATCTTAGCAACCAAGGTTCACCGGGACGAAAGACATCCGTTGTTCGAAACCGATTCCACATCTGGATCGTGCGTCCGACGAACTGATAGCCGCCGGGGCCCTCCATGCCATAGACGCACAGATAAGCTCCCCCGATGCCCACCGCATTCTCAGGCGTCCATGTTCGGGCCGGATTGTATTTGGTTGTGACGAGACGGTGACGGGGGTCCAAAGGCGTTGCCACCGGTGCTCCCAAATACACATCCCCGAGCCCAAGCACCAAGTAACTTGCATCGAAGACAATTCGCTTCACATCGTCGATGCTTTCCAGCCCGTTGATCCGACGGATGAATTCGATATTGCTCGGACACCAGGGCGCATCGGCGCGCACGGACTGCATGTATTTCTGAATCGCTTCGAGCGTCGATCCATCCTCCCAGGAGAGCGGCAGATGAACAGTCCGGGTCGGAACCACCATGTCGCTGATATCCGGCAGGTCGTCTTCCAGCGCTTTCAGTTCGTTGAGTAGAACATCCAGCCGAAGCCGTCGGCTGTCGAAATGAACCTGCAGAGATCGGATTCCCGGAGTGAGGTCCAACACGCCGGGAAGGGCCTTCTTTTGAAACGCGGAATAAAGAGCCTGCACCCGGAACCGCAAATTCAGATCGAGAACCATGGGTCCGTATTCCACAAGCAGGTAATCATCTCCCGCTCCGCGATAGACGACCTCCGGACGGGGGGCTTGCTCCCGGATGCGATCCACCATCGCCTCGTCCAGTTTCCCGGGTCGGCCGCCGTCGATGGTTCGGCGCTGGAATCTCACGCGGTCGCCAGCTTTCAATTGCCCCATCTTCCAAAGCTCATCGGACACGATCACCGCCGGACAGACAAACCCGCCGAGACTTGGGCCGTCGGGACCCAGTAAAATTGGCATGTCCCCGGTGAAATCCAAGGCCCCGATCGCGTAGGCATTGTCGTGAATATTCGACGGATGGAGACCGGCCTCACCGCCGTCCTTTCGCGCCCAGGTAGGTTTCGGACCGATCAGGCGAACGCCGGTGCGACTGGAGTTGTAATGAACTTCCCACGTCGTCCCGAAGATCATCCGAATGTCGTCCTCGGTAAAAAAATCCGGCGCCGCGTGGGGCCCCACCATGACCCCGATTTCCCAATCCGACGTGAGCGGCGGACGCTCCTGCGGCGGGATCGGTGACGGTTGGGAGGATATTTCGTGTCCGACCCTTAGAACATCGCCTGCCCGAATCGCCCGTCCGCCATGCCCGCCAAAGCCGCCCAGCGTAAACGTCGCCCGGCTGCCCAAATACTCCGGAACGTCGAATCCACCCCGCACGGCCAGATAGGCCCGAGCGCCGGACTCCAGCACCCGACCAATCCGCAAGGTTTGCCCCGCCCGCGCTGTGACAGGTTCCCACCACGGAACGACCTCCCCGTCGAGCGTTGCCGGCATGCAGGCTCCGGCGAGCGCAAAGACCGTTTCGGACCGGAACTGGAGGGACGGACCGGAGAGTGTGATTTCCAGTGCGGCCGACGTGGAAGCGTTGCCAACGGCGCGGTTCGCCAAGCGGAACGAAAAGGCATCCATCGGACCCGACGGCGGAACGCCCACCGCCCAATACCCAACGCGACCCGGGTCATCCTGCACCGTGGTTTGAGTTCCCCCGTCCAGCACATCGACCGAAGTTCCTGAAATGGCAAAAGTGCGGAGAAACCCGGTGCTCACCCCGCCGGATCGGAAGGCGGGATCATCCAGGATTCCCCGGACGTAGTCGAGGTTGGTCTCGATTCCATGAATCCGGGACGATCGCAAGGCGTTCGACAGAGCATCCAACGCGGTGGCACGGTCGGACCCTTTGGCGATGACTTTTGCCAGAAGCGGATCGTAGAAGGCCGACACTTCCGTGCCTGTTTCGATCCAGCCATCAATCCGCACCTCCTTTGGAAAAACCACCTCTGTGAGCAGTCCCGAGCTCGGTTGGAAATTCTTGGCCGGGTCCTCCGCGTAAATGCGAACCTCGATCGAGTGGCCCGCCGGTTCTCGCTCGGCCCGCACCCACTCTTCCGGCAGCGAGCCATCGGCCAGGCGGATCATCCATTCCACAAGATCCACACCAAAGACTTCCTCGGTGACTCCGTGTTCGACCTGAAGGCGGGTGTTGACCTCGAGGAAATAAAACTGACCGGTCGCGTCATCGTAGAGAAATTCGACCGTGCCGGCAGAAGCATATTGCACCGACGCAGCCAAGTTTCGTGCGGCCGCGTGTAGAGCGCTTCGTGTTTCCGAACTCAACCCGGGCGCGGGAGTTTCTTCGACGACCTTTTGATTCCTCCGTTGGGCCGAGCAGTCACGCTCTCCGAAGACCACGACCCGCCCGTCCCCGAGACCAAAGATCTGCACTTCGACATGGCGGGCGACGGCGACAAACTTCTCCACATAGACTCCGCCCTCTTTGAAGTTGGCTTCGCCGAGGTGTTTTACGGTGGCAAACTTAGCCCTCACCTCATCAGCATCTTGGCAAAGCTGGAGGCCGATCCCGCCACCGCCCGCAGTGCTTTTGAGCATGACCGGAAATCCAATCCGCTCCGCCTCCACCACCGCCGCCGCGGCATCGGGAACCAAATCACTGCCTGGAAGCATGGGAACACCCGCCCGTCGGGCGAGATCGCGCGCCACGTGCTTGAGTCCAAAATCCGCCAAATGCTCCGGACGCGGTCCGATAAACGCAATCCCCGCCTCTCCACAGGCCGCGGCAAAACCGGAGTTTTCGCTGAGGAACCCGTAGCCCGGATGAATCCCTTCCACCCCCAATCGTTTGGCTGCCTCGAGGATCCGATCAGTGCGAAGATAACTGTCCGATGCAGCGGTCGATCCGAGACAAACGGCCTCACCGGCCTCGCGAACATGCAGCGCGGCGGCATCCGCTTCGGAATAGACCGCCACCGATGCGATGCCGAGACGGTCGAGTGTGCGAATGATGCGGCAAGCAATTTCGCCCCGGTTGGCAATCAGAACCTTCTTCACGCCGTCTCCCCCTCCCAGATCAGCACCCGTACCGGCGTGGGATTATAGGCATTGCAGGGATTGTTTAGCTGGGGACAATTTGAAATCAGGCAGACGACGTCTATCTCGGCGCGCATTTCCACGTAGCGACCCGGTCCGGAGATCCCGTCTTCAAAGGTCAGACCGCCATCGGGGGTGACCGGCACGTTCATGAAAAAGTTGATATTCGCCGCGATATCCCGTTTATCCATGGCCCATTCCTGAGCGCCGCGAATGAAGCTGTCGCGACAGGCATGCATGCATTCTTTGTCATGCGCGTAGCGCATCGTATTTGACTCACGCGAGCAGGCCCCGCCGAGCGTGTCGTGACGTCCGCAGGTATCGGCCGTGATCGTGAGCATGACATTGCCCTCGTTCGAAATGAGTTTTGTCCCGGCGGTCAGATAAATATTGCCCTGGCGGCGGATGGTATCGCTGGCGCTGTAACGCTCTCCCGTATCATTCGCGTTATAAAAGAGCGTATCGGCCGCCTGGTTGCCTTCCACGTCCTCAATGCGCAGCACATGGCCTCGCGGGATGAGATACACCCAGAAATCTCCGGCTGGAATAATGTGGTCATGCGCAGCCTGCGCGGGGTCGAGTGGGCTTTCCAAAATCATGGTTCGCGGAGCAAATGATAGGTTTCCGTGTTTTCATAAGCCCGGATGTTTTCGGGCCGGGACATCCGACAGGGATCGGAAGGTCCGGGAGGTGGGACTTTGAAAACCTCCAAACGCACCTCTCGTGGATGATAGACAGGGTCCGGATCCAACGGATGCTGGAGAGTGTTCAGAACGACCAGCGTGTTCATTTCGAAGCGAAGCTCGACGGAATCATCTTTCCGGCAGTGCCCGGGAACGAAGGAAAGCGCACCGTCTTCTGCGGTGACAACCTTGGAAAACCAGTTGATATTCGGCATGAGGTCGCGTTTGCCCAACCCCCATTTCGCCAGCTCAATCAGGAAGCACTCCCGTCCGTTGCGATGAAAAGCATTGCGCGCTTCCTGAAAGTTTTTTTCGCCGTAGCGCTCAGCGACCGACAAAGCGTCGCTGGTGCCGCACACCGTGTCGTGCCAGCCGAGGGTGTCTGCCGTGATCCCGCAAAAAATGCGTCCCATGTCCGAGTGCAGACAAAGCGGGGCCAGGAGGCGGAAGATATGCTGCCCTTTGAGAGTATCGGGCATGTTGTAGCGCTCGCTCAAATTGTCGGCATTGTAGAGAAGCATACCGACATTGGCACCGCCCTCCAGCGCGGTGAGTCGGAGCGATTTGCCGCGATGAATGACAGCCGACCACATGCCGGCTCCGGTGAGATTTCTGGTAAAAAGCGGATCGCTCATGACGTTCGGGGAAGCGGGTGAAGTTGAGGAATGATGGTGCTGGTGAGAGTGAGTTTCCCGGCCTTCACGCCTTTGCAGGTGATGAGCTCATCCGTGATCGCCTGAAGCTTCTCGACCGGGCCTTGGACGAGGATCACCTCCATCACATGGTCGTTTTCCAGTTGAACCTGAAGCGATCCGATCACTTCATCAATCGAGCGACGTTTCAGACCGGCGAGTTCGGCGAGAAGGTTGTTTTTCTTTTGGTTGTAAAATAGCGTAATCGTCCCCGCCATGATTCCCTCCCCGCGCTCCCGTCCGTGCTCGATGAGGCCCTCTGTAATCATCGAGCTGATCGCCTGGGAGCGACTCTCGAATCCCTTTTTCTCCACGAAGCGATCCAAGTCGCGGCAGACATCCCCCGGGAGGGAGACGCTGATGCGCGTGACGGGTTCCTTTTTCTCCGATGGAGGTTTCATGTGGTATGACGTTTACGTTAATTCGTAATACCCACTCAACAAGCGGAATTCGTGCCAAGATTTTTCAGTCCTGCGAATTCGTCGGCGTATTGTGCTCGAACCGCGGCAGCGCGTCGCGGGTTTCGAACCACGGGAGCTGATCGCAGACCCAATTGTGGTCGTTCGGAACGAACCGTTCGGGGGCGTCCAAAGAACAGGTGGTCACCTCGAACTGATGCGGAATGGCAGGATCAAAGAAGCTGATCGGCGTGCCGCAGGAGGGGCAAAACGTTCTTTCCCGGTCCGCCCACTTCAAGACCCGTGGCGCAGCGCTGGTAAACCGCAGAGACCCGGTCGGAAAAAACGTCCACGCCATGACCGGGGCTCCGGACGCCCGCCGACAATCCTGACAGTGACAATAAGTCGTCCCGGCGGGCGGCGCATCGATCTCGTAGCGGACCTGTCCACAAAGACAGCCGCCCGAGATGGTGAGACCCTCCGCGCTCATGAATCAGGGCCGGAGTTCGTCGCCAGTGAGGGCGTTGGCGATGACAAATTTTTCCTGATGGAACGTTGGGTCCGAGCGGAAGGAGAGACGGCCCGCGTAGCGCCGCTCGATTTCGATCAGGTGGTCCTCGTCGACGGTGCGAAGGCGATTCAGAAGATCGGGGTGAACGGTGACCCGCACTTCGTGAACGGTGTCCTGGTGTTTGCGCATCACCGAGTGGAGCGCGCGCTGAAGCTCGACACTCATGGTCATCGGGCTCTTGATCATGCCCCGTCCATTGCAGTGCGGACACGGCACAAAAATGGCACTGGCCAGGCTTTCATTGGCCCGCTGGCGCGTCATCTCCATGAGGCCGAGCTGGGAAATGGGCAGGACGTGGGTGCGGGCCTTGTCCCGTTTGAGACGGTCTTTGACCCGCTGATAGACAGCCTGCTGATCTTTGCGGCTCTTCATATCGATGAAGTCCGCGACGATGAGTCCACCGATGTTCCGGAGGCGGAGTTGACGGGTGATTTCATCCGCGGCCTCGAGGTTCGTCTGGAGGAGTGTTTTTTCCATGTCCTTGGCCCCTTTGTTCCGACCGGTGTTGACGTCAACCGCGATCATGGCCTCGGTTTCATCAATCACAATATAGCCGCCGCAAGGCAGCCAGACCTGCCGGTTGAACGCGGCATCGATCTGGGCTTGGACGCCGAAGCAGTCGAACACAGGCTGGGCCCCGGTGTAGAGTTGGATGGATTTTTTGGCCCGGCGGGAGATCTGACCGACCAGCGACTGCATGCGCTCGAAGGCTTTGGAATCGTCCACGATGACGGCATCAATCTCGTCAGTGAGAAAGTCGCGCACCGTTCGGTCGATAAGATCGGGTTCCTCGAAGAGACAGGCCGGGCCATTTTTCTCCTCCAAACCTTTTTGAATCGAAGCCCACTGCTCGAGGAGGAGGCTGAGATCCCGCACAAAGTAGCGCGCCCGTTGACCCGCACCGACCGTTCGCATAATGACGCCCATGCCCTCGGGCACGTCGAGTTCGCGAAGAATCGTGCGCAGGCGTTCGCGCTCTTTGGGGTCTTCGATTTTGCGCGAGATGCCGAACTGATCATTGAACGGCATGAGAACGAGATAGCGTCCCGCGAGGCTGATGTCGGTGGTAATTCGCGGCCCCTTGTTGGAAATCGGGCCCTTTTTGACCTGGACAAGAATATCCGAGCCGACCGGATAAATATTGGGCACGTCCTTGTGAGTGATGCGGGGCGCTTTCTTTTTGGTCGAGTCACCACGCTTGATCGTTTCGATCCCGCTGTCGAGAGCGGCCGGGATGGCGTCCCAAAACTGGAGAAAGGCATTCTTTTCGAAGCCGATATCGACGAACATTGCCTTGATGCCCGGTTCGATGTTCCGGACTTTGCCCTTGTAGATGCCGCCGACGATGTTTCGGTCGGTTTCGCGTTCGATGGTGTATTCTTCGAGGCGGTTGTTTTCGAGGAGGGCGACGCGCTTTTCCAGTTTTTCGCAGCTGACGACGAGCTTGATGCCGGTGGATTTTTTACGGAGTCCAAGAAGACGTTTGACGGTTTCGATCATGAAAAGAAGGAGGTTGAACGGGCTGTAACGCACGTGGGGTGAGGATGTTCATCGACGTTGCTGAGGTTGCTCGGGCTTCCGCTGCCGGTTGCCTTCGTTTCTCTCTTTTTTGCCGCCGAGGAAATTGAAAAACCGCTGAAGGGCATTGGGCTTCGCGGGTTGGTTGCGCACGCGGCCGCGGTCATCGGCTTCGGCGCGAACATTGGGTGCGGCAGATGGCATGTTCTCCTGTGTGGCCGCGGTGCCGGAGGTGGAGGCATCACCGGTCTCCCCATCGTCCACGACCGTCGTTGCCGCCGGGATCTCACGGCCGAAATCAACGCTCTCCACAAACCGGAAGTTTCCGACCGCCGGTTGCAGTGCTGCCAGTTGAGGCTGCGCTTCCTCGGCACCGGAATTCATTTTGAAGATGTCCTCCAAAATCTTGGCTGCAATCGGTGCCGAGACGCCTCCGCCGGATTTTGCACCTTGGACGAAAGTCACCACGGCGTATTCCGGATTTTCGTACGGAGCAAAGGCGATGAACCAGGTGTGATTATCCTTCACACCGGAGCGCCAGAACTGGGCCGTGCCGGTCTTGCCGGCGACTTCGAGGTCTTTGATCCGGGCGCGCCCGGCCGTGCCTCCGCCCTCGTTGACGACTTTCCACATGCCGCGTCGCACTTTTTCGAACTGCTCGGCATCCAAGCCCGAGTCCGTGAGAAAATTCGACCTTACCCGGGCCGGTTCCTGGGAAACAACGGTGCCATCCTGTGAGACGATCCGGTCGATCAAGCGCGGATAAAAGACCGTGCCGCCGTTAGCAATCGCCGCAGTGACCATCGCCATTTGAAGCGGAGACGCCAGAACGTCGCCCTGACCAATGGAGGTGTTTGCCGTGAGACCGGACGTCCAGCGCATCTGTGGATTCACGGCAGCCAGCCATTCCGGACCGGGCAAGACGCCCGGAGCTTCGCCCGAGAGCGGAATGCCACTGCGCTGCCCGAGCCCTAGCATGTTGCCAACCGCGACGATCTGATCGATGCCTGCCGCATTTCCGAACTGATAGAAATAGGCATTGCAGGAGACCTTGATGGAGTCGGCCAGCCCGATGGTGCCATGGGATCCATTTTTGTCGGCGATCCAGCACTTCATAAACTTGTTGCCGTATTGAACGCCCCCGGCGCAATGAAACGTGCGATTGCCAACGCCCGCCCGCAGGCCGGCGAGTGCGATGGGAATCTTGTACGTCGAGCCCGGCGCATAGGCACTGATGGCGCGGTTGAGAAGCGGATTCGTTTCGTCCTGAACGAGTTTTCGCCAGTCCGTTGCCTTGATCGACGGGATAAAAAGATTGGGATCGTAAGACGGCACGGAGGCCATCGCGAGAATGTCGCCATTCCGTGGATCAACCACAACCGCGGCACCACGTCCAACGGCCCGGAGAGCGTTCTCCGCGATGTATTGGATGCGAGCATCCAAGGTGAGATAAACATTGTCCCCCTGCACCGGCTCGCGGCGACTGACTTCGCCTTCGATGACCCCTTTGACATTCCGCTGCATGATTCGGACGCCAGGTTTGCCCTTCAATGCATCGTTCAGGAAAAGTTCGATCTGCGCTTTGCCCTCCATGTCGGGTTCGTAGAAATTGTAATCCCGAATATCCGGCAGGCGGTCCAAGTTGTTCGGCATGCCGACGTAGCCAAGCGTATGGGCGGCGAGCGAACCGTAAACATACCAGCGAACCGGTTTGACCGTGACATTCACCCCGGGGAGACCGAGGTTTTTCTCCGAAAAGATCGCCATTTGTTCGAAATCCAGATCCTGCCGGTAGCTATAAGGAACCTCGCGGTTGTTGCGGTAGTGAATCTGAAGAGCGTTGGCATTGTAGTCTTCCGCGATGCCGAGTTCCTCCAAGCGCGGGATGACTTCTTCCGACACGATCTTGACGACGTCGGCTTCCTTGAGATCACGCGGCATGTTGTGAACGCGGCCGCGGTAGGTCACAAGCGGTACGGTGCCCTTGGACTCCCGATAAGCGCGAACCATGTCCGGGAGGTAAAAATCCACCTCAAAGCTCGCGCGATTCTCGACCAACTTGATGCCGTTGCGGTCGAGAATCTCGCCCCGCACGGCCGGTATGCGGACGGTCACTTGCGAGCGGTTGCTGATCCGGGCGGTGTATTCCTCGCCGCGGGCGATTTGGACATACCAGAGTCGGAACGTGATGGCCGCAATTCCGAGGGTCATCAGAACTCCCAGAAAAAGAAGGCGCAGGGTGGATCGCGTTCGCTTCATGCGTCAAAAAAGGCGTGAGGGCGCTTCCCGTGGAAAAAATTGCTCGAAAGGTTGGACGACCAGATGGACGAGCGGAGTGAACAGCGCTGCCAGGATTCCGGGTGCCAGGATTCTCCAGACCACCGCCTCGTCGAAGACAATCCCTTCGCGTCGCACGGTGATCATAATGAACTGAACCAGGAGGTAGGACGACGTGACGACCGCCGCAAGCGGGAGGACGGGCCACCAATGCCCGCGGACCATGGAGGGCTGGAGACCCTGTGCGACACAACCGGCGATCACGAAAAACACAATAGATGATCCGAGCGCGATTTCAACCTGGCCGTCGACGGCATGGAGATACATCAGATCGCAGAGAAACCCGGTATAGACCGCTGCGCCGATCATTGCGGGGAACGGAAGACGCATCGCGGCGTAACAAAAGAGGAGCGGAACAAAAACCAGCCGCGCACCGCGAATCGCATGCACCGGAGGAATCGCAGACTCGACCAGCAGGGCGATGAAAACCGCCGTGAAGAAAACGAGGAGGCCGATGGCAACCTTCATTTCAAACCCACCACCACAAACACATCCTCGGTGACGGTGAGGTCAACGGCCGGTTCGACCAAGGCCTGGCCGTCCAGCGGACGTGTGCGGAATTCTTTGACGTTTCCAATGAGAATGCCCGAAGGGAACACGCCATTGCTGACACCGGCGGTGTAAACCCTTTGACCGGGTTCCAATACGGCATTCTTGGTAAGAAAATTCAACTGCATGATGCCCATGGTCGAGCTGTCCTGAATGCGCATTCCGGAAAGAATGCCCTGTTCGCGAGTTCCTTCGATTTTGGCGGCGACCCGACAGGTTTCATCCGTGATCAGGACGACGATGGATTCGTTTTTGGCAACCGTGGTGGTCTTTCCAACGAGGCCGACCTCCGTGAGGACCGGTTGGTCGGCCTCAACGCCATCCTCGAAGCCGCGGTTGATCTTGACCGTATTCCACCACGTGGAGGCATCGCGTCCGATGATTCGTGCGGGGAGAAGACGGAAGACCGAGCGCTCGCGATACTCGAGGGCCAGGCGGAGTCGGTTGTTCTCGGCCTCGATTTCGCGGAGGAGATTGTTTGTTGTTTTGAGCTCCCGATTTTCTTCGTTGAGTTTGCGATTTTCCGCTTCGAGTTGGTCCAACGTCTTGAGTCCTTCGCCCATCGAGCCCAGTTGCTCCTGAACCGCCGTGCCGGTGCGGAGGAACGGCGAAAGGAAGGAAAGGAACGCTCCCTGTAACCGCTGCATGTCCACGGCGGAAAACGTCGACAGATAAATGGCGACCGCTACCGCAACAAGAATCAGGATGATGTTGAGCTTTTTCATGCCGGCAAAAAGCACCGACCCGGCCCGGGAGACCGGCGGTTCCTCACGCGTGCGGACGTTCCGAAGAAACGGCGCGCAGGAACTTCAACTCCGAGAGAGCCCGGCCGGTTCCTTCGGCCACGGCGCTGAGCGGATCTTCGGCCACATGGACCGGGAGACCGGTTTCCTCGGCGAGAAGCTTGTCGAGCCCGCGGAGCAGCGCACCACCGCCGGCGAGGACGAGGCCCCGGTCGACGAGATCAGCGGACAACTCCGGCGGACAGCGCTCGAGCGTGATCCGCACGGAATCCACGATCGTCGAAAGCGGCTCGAGAAGGGCCTCGCGGACCTCCTGCGAGGAAATGGAAATCGTCTTGGGCAGGCCGGCCACCAGATCGCGACCTTTGACCTCCATCGAGACTTCCTTCTCCAACTTGTAGGCGGAGCCGATCTTGATTTTGATCTCTTCCGCCGTGCGCTCGCCGATCATGAGATTGTAGGCGCGCTTCATGTAATTCGCGATGGACTCGTCGAGCTCATCACCCGCCACGCGGACACTCCGGCTGAAAACGATGCCGGAAAGAGAAATGAGGGCGACTTCGGTCGTTCCCCCTCCGATGTCGATGATCATGTTGCCCGCGGCATCCTGCACCGGGAGACCGACGCCGATCGCTGCCGCCATGGGCTCTTCGATGAGATAAACTTCCCGTGCTCCGGCGTGCGTGGCCGAGTCTTTGACGGCCCGTTTCTCCACTTCCGTGATCCCGCTGGGGACCGCGATCACCACCCGGGGACGAACCATCCGTCGGCGGTTGTGAACTTTGCTGATAAAGTGACGGAGCATGGCCTCCGTGACCTCAAAGTCGGCGATCACGCCATCTTTGAGCGGCCGGATGGCCACGATGTTGCCGGGCGTGCGCCCCAGCATGCGTTTGGCTTCATCGCCGACGGCCAGAACACGATTGGTCCCCTGTTGGACCGCCACGACCGAGGGTTCTCGCAGAACGATCCCGTGGTCTTTGACGTAAACGAGGGTGTTGGCCGTGCCGAGGTCGATTCCAATATCGTTGGAAAAAAATCCCAGTAGGTTGTCGAACATCAGGTGAAATGAGGTAAAATGGTGTTGTACAGTGTCCCGTGGAAAGGCCCGGTCGTCCCCAATCGAAAGCCCCTGCCACGAAAACCTTCAAATTGGTTTTCCAGAGCCCGGGCGTCAAGGTTATCCTTGACATTCTTTCACTGTAGCTTGCCCGACCGGCATTCGCGTCAGTATCTATATACACCTGATGTCCCTCCCCGAGCCGTTGCCTGTCCGACCCCCGATCCGGAAGCGGGAGATGGGAATGCCGTTTTTCCTCTTTCAGATCGGACTTCTGACCTTCGGTGCCTTCATGTTCTCACAGGCTGGCGGCTGGTTCGTGCGGTCGTCGCCCGGCATCGTGAGTCCTGTCTGGCCGGTTTCCGGGTTCGCGCTCGCGGCCGCGCTTTGGTTCGGGCTTAACCGGGCTATTCCGTCGGTTTACCTGGGCATGCTGGCCAGCAATTATCTGTCCGGCGATCCGATGGAGCACAGCCTGACGATGCCACTGATCCAGATTTTGGAGACGCTGGTGGGATACGGGCTCATCCGCCTGTGGCGGGTTGATCTCTCCCTGCCGGGGTTGCGGGATTTCGGAAAATTTGTCGCCGCCGGGTGTTTGGCCGGGCCGGCGTTGGGAGCCGGATTGGTTCTCGCGATGCGGGAGTCCGCTGAATCGCTCCCGATTTTCCAAATGAGCGGAGGCTTCGTCGATCTTTGGCAGGCCGCTGCATTTGGAACGGTTGTCTTCGGACCATTTTTTCTGTTTGCGTTCGGACGCCAGGATTTCCGGCCGGCCACAAATGCAGGACGCCTTGGATTGTTGGGATGCTCGTTTGCGCTATGGGTGCTTTTGGCCATTCTTCTCACGGGGCATCCGAAGCCGACAGCGGCCCTGATCCTGATCGGCGGCACTTTGGTTCTCGCGTTGACCGTCTCGCTGATTTTCGGGCTGCGAAGCGCGGCGCTCTTCCAAGCGATGTTCCTTTTCCTTGTTCCGGCCTGCGTGGTGATCTTTCCCGAGCAGGCGAAAACCGCCCGGCTCCTCCAGAACGAGGGAGACCAGCAGTTCATCGTCAACGGGCTGGCGTTTTTTTCGAGTCTTGGCTGTCTCCTCATCGCGGCTTTCCGCGATGAACTTTCGTCGTTGAGCGTGAAGTTCAACCTCGCCATGGAATCAGCCAATCTCTGCATGTGGGAATGGAGCCCGACCGGGTGGTTTTGTCACACCCCCGATTGGGCTGAAAAATTCGGACTCGCCTCGGAGCGACTCATCGATGACGAGGCTTGGCGGGACCTTGTGCATCCCGCGGATCGCGAGGAATTCGACCGAAGTTTTGCGACCCTCGAGGAAACCGGATCACCCCGCTGGAGTCATGTCTATCGCATGTGCGATGCAAGCGGCCAGCTGGTCTGGGTCCATTCCCACGCCCAGCCGATCCGCTACACCGCCGACGACGAACTCGCGATGGTGGCAGGCGTCACCCGGGACATCACCGAGGAACGCGAATCCCTGCAAACCCGCATCGCCGCGATTGAGACCGAGGCGGAGCTCCGCACTCTCCGCAGCCAGCTCAATCCGCACTTCCTGTTCAACGCTCTGAACAGCGTCCGCGCCCTGATCGGCCGACAGGATGCGCGAGCGAAGGATATGATCACCTCGCTGAGCAATTTGCTTCGGGGTCTTCTTTCCAATCGCGACGGGCGTCTCCAGACGGTGGAGCGCGAACTGGAAATCGTCGGCAACTATTTGGCCATCGAAACCATTCGATTCGGGGAGCGGCTTCGCCAGAAGATTGAATGCTCCAACGAGGCCGCCGGACAGCTGATTCCCGGCATGTTGATCCTGACCCTCGTCGAAAATGCCGTGAAACATGGAGTCTCCAAGCTCGACCACGGCGGTCTTATCGAGGTGCGGATTCGGTGCGAGGAGGACCCGCTCACGGTCGTGATCTCGGTGATCAACGACGGCGAACTCGGGCAGGACTCGGGAGCTGGCTTCGGACTCGCCAATACCCGGCGTCGTATCGCGCTCGTCACAGGAGGCGCCGGGGCGCTGAATGTCCGCCAGATTCTCGGGCCCCGAGTCGAAGCACTTGCCACTCTTCCCATGGCGCAACGTCGCGCTGGCCTTTGACCGGATTTTCTGATTCTCTGCTCAATCCCATCATGAACAAAGCACTCATCGTCGAGGATGAAGCCTTCGCCTTGGAGGACCTCCGGGATTCCCTTACCGAAATCGTGCCCAATGTGCAGATCACCGGGGTACGAACGGCCACGGAAGCGATGGACACACTCGCAACGGAGACGTTTGACGCCATCTTTCTTGATATCGAGCTCCCAGGAATGAGCGGGATCGAAATGCTCCAGCGAATCCGCCAGCCCCTCCCACCGGTGGTTTTGGTGACGGCCCATGCGCTTCTTGCCTTGGATGCGTTTGGCTTGGGCGTTGTCGAATGTCTTCTCAAACCGGTCGATCAACAGCGTCTGCGCAAGGCGGTCGCAAAGATTCAAAATCTTCCGCCGGTTTCGGTGGTCGAATACTCGGACCAAACCGGCGTCCTCCACCCTGACGATCGGTTTTTCGTTCGGAATGGCGAGAGACTGTGGCTGGTTCGTGTCGGCGATATTCTCCGCATCGAAGACGAAGGCGAAGGTCTCAAAATCTTCTTCCGCGGCGAAACCGGAACCGTGAAGGGAGATCCCACGGAATTCCGCTCGCGGCTCGACCCGCGCGTCTTCTACCACTCGTGCCCTCACACGACGATCAACGTCGAAGCGGTCGACCATTTTCTACAGACCCCCGGCGGTCGGCTGGTCGCGCAGTTCGGCGACGGGTGGTCGATTGAATTCGACGCCGAGCGCTCGAAGATCTTCGCGGACGCCTACGGGATTTAAGTCTCAGACGCGGAAAATCGCTCCCAGCTTTTTCCCGAGGATAAAGCTGGCACCGATAATCGTCACCGCGAGGAAAGCCATCGCCCAAACCCCAAGAGCGCTGGCCACAAAGCGCCCCTCTCCGAGGAGCTGGTAAAGTTCGTAGATGGCCTTCGTAATCGGAAAATCCTGCTGCTTCTGAGCCAGAATAAGCGAATCGCTCACCTCGAGCATCGCAAAGGAAAACGCCAGCAAACCGCCGGCCAGAAGATTCGCCGCGATGAGAGGGATCGTGATTTTCCGCAACGTGCGCAGGGGCGGACAGCCCAGATTCTGGGCGGCTTCTTCCAGCGTGACACTCGTTTGTTGAAATCCCGCCGCCGCGGATCTCACCACATAAGGCAGGCGACGGACGGCGTACGCGATCACCAAAATGGCCAGCGGATCGACAGCTGGGTTAAGGAAGGAGAAGAATTTCCCGTCTTGGGTCATGGCGAGATAGCCGAACGCCAGCACTAGGCCGGGAACAGCCAGCGGCAGCATCGCCATGGCATCAAGGATCTGGCGACCGGCGAGCTTGGTGCGGACAACGACGTAGGCGATGGCAATGCCAAGGATGAGATCGAGGAGGGTGGCGAGACCGGCGTACTTCAGACTGTTCTGGATCGATGGGAGCGTGAGGTTGTGCCCGAGCGCTGCCTCGAAGTGCGAAAGAGTCCAGCCGGTCGGAAGAATCGAGCCATACCAATCCTGCGAGAACGCCACGAGAATGACCCCGATGTGCGGAAGAACGGCGATGAGCGTCACACCGACAAAGGCTCCAGTGCAAAGCAGAGCACCGAGCCATCCGACCGGACGCGGTCCGCCCTGACTCGTCGCCTTGGCCATCATGGCATGGTTGTTCCGTCCAAAAAGAAGCTTGCCTGCGACATAGAGCAAAATGGTCGAAACCAGCAACACCGCGACCAGCGCAAACGGGAAGGGATTTCCCCCGATGTCTTTGATGCCGTAAAAAATTTGTACGGAGGTGACGCGGGTGAACTCAAACATCAGCGGCACACCGAGTTCGGTGAACGACCAGATGAAGATGATCGTCCCACCGGCAAAAAGCCCGGGCATGATCAGGGGAAGCGTGATTTTTCGGAAGCGACGAAGTCCTGTGCAACCGAGGTTCTCAGCCGCCTCCTCCATCGCCGGGTCCACGTTCGCAAGGGCCGCGAGGACATTGAGATAAAGAATGGGATACAGGTGGAGCGCGTTCATGATGACGACCCCCCACAGGCGGCTTTCGCCCAGCCAGTCGATGGGATGAGCCGGGTCGAGGAGACCCAGTGACTCCAACGCGGCATTCAGAGCACCCTGCTGGCCGAGGATTTGTTTGACGCCGATGGCTCCGACGAAAGGCGGCAGGATCATCGGGATGAGCACCATCGCCGCGAGCACGGTTTTTCCCGGAAAGATGTAACGGTCGCTGATGACGGCGAGCGGGACCGCGATGAGCGTGGTCAAAAGCGTGGACCAAACCGCCATGAGAAGGGAATTCCACAAGCCCTCCAAGTAGATCGGATTGCGAAAGACCTCCGCCACATACTCAAAGGTCAGGCGACCATCGTTTCCGACAAACGCTCCGCGGAGCGTTTCAAAAATCGGCCAGACAAAAAACAACGCGAAGAACGTGGCCGTGAAGAAAAAGACGATGCGGGCGAGTCCCCGGGACATCTCAGCGGCCCTCCTTGGCGAGGCGCTCGGCCTCGCGGTATTGGCGGCGGAAATGCTCGCCGAGTTCCTTGGCCAGGCGGACCTCGTCGATCCTGTTCTGGGCCGAAAGGGCGGGACGGATTTTATTCATGGCGGTGTCGAAATTCACAGCGCTGAGATCGGAGAACGTCTTGAACGCCTCCCGCGGAAATTTTGCTTCGGTGAGCGCCTTCCAGGCAGCGGCCTGCTCGTCGTGCGAGTCGAGACACATCACGCGGACGATGAAGCCCATCGTCTTGAAAAGCGGTCCGGTCCATTCCGGCCGGTAGGTGAATTGTTTGGCCTCTTCATACGGCATCACCTCGGGATCCGAGCGGAACTGCGCAAATTCGGGCGCATACAACTCCCGGCGCACCGGGAGCCGACGAAGGGCGTAGCGAACCGGCCCCCCCGGCGTACCAACGCGAAAGTTCCACAGCTTTTGTCCTTCCATCGAGAGAACGAACGCAATGAACGCCTCGGCAACTTCGGGATGGGGCGCACCACGCAACAGGCCGATGGGATCGACCCCGACCGAGGAACCTCCCACCGGAGTAAAGTATTGGAGCCGCGACGGTGCGTCGCCGATGCGCACGGCTTCGCTTTGGAACCGGCCGTAAAAATCAATGCACATGCCGATGGCCGCATCGCCCAGCGACACATCTATCGGGACCTTCCCGGCCGCATCGGTGAAATAACGGGCGTTTGCCGAGACCTGCTGGATGATTTCCAGTCCCCGCGTCCACCCGAGCGCAAGAATGGCCGGATCTTCCGACCCCGACTCACGAACCAGTTCCTGCATCTGTTGCTGGATGACCATCTCGAAAGCCTTTGCTGCCGAGCCGCTTTTTGTGGGATCCGCGAGCGCGACTTCTCTGAAAAACTTGGGATTCGTCAGGTCCCGCCAAGAAGCCGGGAGTTCTGTGACTCCGAGACGTCGGAGCGAGTCGGTATTGTAACAGATGCCGAAGGATGAAAGACACGCGCCGATCCAGCGTCCCTCGGCCTCGTAGAAGGGCTCGCCGGAAACAATGCGTGGAATGGACTCCTCCGTAAACCACTCGGGGTGCGTTTCCAAAACCCGGCTCGGGACAAGGCGACCGGCGGCGGCCTGCTGCTCAAAATCAAAGGCCCCACCCCCAAAGAAGAGATCGATCCCGATGCCGGCCTGGGAGTTCAAAAACGCCCGCCGCGCCGCCTGGGCCGGCGTGTCGAAGGATGGCGCGGCTCCGGGCGAAACCCGGGGATTGTCAAAAGCCCCGGCCACCTCCGCGGTGAACTTGTTTCCGGCGAGCTGCCACTCCCGCTCGAAGGCGGCGTAAAATTCGCCTTTGAGATACCGCGCAATCTCGCTTGTGCCGCCCGGCAGCCGCCAGTCGATGCGCACCGTCCGCCCGGTTTTCTCCAGATAGTGCCGGAAAAACGCCTGCGTGAACTCATAGCGAATCGCCTCGTTGTGCGGCGAAACAATCACCAACGTATCGTCCGCTTCGGCGAGCAGGTTCTGCTTGGGTTTCAACAGAAACGGCAGACCCACAACGAGCGCCATGGCGGCGAACACGATGAGCAGGCGTTTCATCGCTCAGCGGCGCAGGACAACGACATCATCCGGGTGGGCGGAGGCGAAAAGCGGTTTCCCGGGAGCCCGTGCGGCAAGGTGCGGGTTCAACTCGAAGATCTTCAGTGAATGCCCATCGGCCGCTAACCGATACTGGGCGACTTCCCCGAGATAAATCGACTCGCCAATCTGACCGGCGGCAGCGTTCCGTTCCGGGCGGGTCTCGCTAATTTTCCAACTCTCCGGTCGAACGGAAAGAAACGCATCCTCGCCCGCGCGCGGCACCCAGTTAGGATCGGAAACCGCGCCGTCAAATGTCCCGAGATCCGTCTTCACCTCGGCGCGCCCGGCAGCGGAACTGATGACTTTTCCCTGGATAAAATTTGTCTCTCCAATGAAGTCGGCGACGACTTTCGACCGCGGCCGACGGTAAACTTCCTCGGGGCTTCCGATTTGCGCGATGTGACCGCTCTCGAGGATCGCCATGCGGTCGGAAATCGAAAGCGCCTCCTTTTGGTCGTGCGTGACATAGATGGCTGTCAGGCCGAATTCTTTGCAGACCCGCCGGATCTCCGTGCGCATCTCCAGCCGCAACTTGGCATCCAGATTCGACAGCGGCTCATCCAACAAGAGGCATCGCGGCCGAATCACCAGCGCCCGGGCCAAGGCCACCCGCTGCTGCTGACCACCCGAGAGCTGCGAGATTTTCCTCTCAGCATACGGCCCCATTCGCACCGACTCCAAGGCGGCGGTCACGCGCCTTTTTACCTCGGCCGAGGACACCCGGCGTTCCTCGAGTCCGAAGGCCACATTTTTCGCCACCGTCATATGCGGCCACAGCGCGTAGCTCTGGAACATCATGCCGGTGTTCCGCTTGTGCGGCGGGAGGCGCGTGACATCCTCCTCGCCGAAAAGAATTTTTCCGGCATCCGGAATGTAAAACCCGGCAATGTTTCTCAGGAGGGTCGTTTTCCCGCAGCCGCTCGGGCCCAGCAGAAAGAAGAGTTCCCCTGGCTCGATGCGAAACGTCAGGCCATTCAACGCGACAGCGTCTCCGAATTTCTTCACCAGGTTCTCGATGGTAATGGCAATCATGCTAAAATGGGGCGGCTGGCGGCACCTTCATAGCCAACCGGTTGACCGGGAGCAATCTTCATGCCCGGCATTTTTCCGTTCTCGACCAGCCCTTCACAACCGGCGCTTATGAGCGGCCTTTGAATCGGATAGAAAAATCACAACCCCCGCGCCTTGCGTGTTTTTTGTCCCATGACCACCGGCTTGATCCGACCTCTCCGGGACGGCGTCGCGGCCGGTGCCATCGTCCTCGCCGTCGGCCTGTCGGGCATCGCTTACGTGGTTCATCAAGCGCGCGAGGGACAAAAGGAAATCGTTCGGAACGATCTTCTCCACACCGCTCGGGGAGCGGCGGGTTCGGTTGACGGCGACCGACACGAGGAGCTCCTCCGGCAAGGTATCACCGGCAGTCGCGAATACTTCGAGGCACTCGAGCCGTTGGTAAGGTTTCACCGGGGCATTCCGGAGATTGCCTATCTTTACACCCTCGCCGAGCGCGATGGGCGGTTTGTTTTCGGTCTCGACACTGCCCACGCCGGCTCACGCCTTGGTTTTCAGCGCCCCATCGAGCCGTCCGATCTTTTGGAACCCTACGAAAGTGCCTCGGCCGAGGAAGACGCCGCCGAAATGGAAGCGCTTTGCGAAGGACGCGATTACGTAAGCAACGTAGCGTTTTGCGATTCCTACGGTACTTCTCTCACGGCCGTGTCACCCATTCGCGACCAATCCGGCCGACTGGTCGCGATCCTTGGGGTGGATCTGAATCTCTCGGAGTATATTCAACGCATCAACTCCGTGGAGCGAGCTGGTCGGGTTGGTTCCGCCTTTCTTGCACTCGCCTCTGTCCGCTCCACTTCGACGCAGGTCTTTGCGAACGTCATCGACGGCTTTTCCCGCCATTTGCATGAGATGAAAACGGTCGAACACTA
>CAZEYT010000011.1:0-50807 GCA_964516295.1 uncultured Chthoniobacterales bacterium
CAATGCGTAGATTACCGCAGACAATCCACCAAAAATCAACTAAGTAAACAGTATTTGGGCTAATGGGGAGATTAACCTGCGCGGCGCTTGGGCGTTTGAGAAACGGGTCGCTGTCGCGGAAGGGCTCTTCTTCTTCGTTCCGGAGGGGGAACTCTGCGTTGAAATCATGGACATGCAACACGGGAAGAAGCGGATTTCGATGGCGACCGGCGACTTTCTTTTCATGCCGCGGGCTCCGCATTACCGCATGCACAATAACCCATGCGTGGCACCTGTGGACCTCGACGAGATCTCATCCTTTTTCGCCTTACAGCGCATGCAAGGTTTTTCGTTTGTTGCCGGTGAGGGCGATGTGACGGCGCGACTTCTCAATGGAAAATTTTCCTCTGCGCGGACCACGCTGGTTTCGTGGCTGGCTTTCTTTCCCCAAGCTTTGATTCTCGACGCGCGAACGCTATCCGTCGAACCAAACCTGAAGGGCTTGGTTGATCTCCTCTTCCGTGAAATCCCGAATGGGAAAGCTGGGTCGCACCTTGTGATTGAACGCCTTGTGAACGTGCTGCTGATTTATGCGTTGCGGTATCACCAAAACGCAGAGCGGGACCGGAGTTTCTTTCCGCTCTGCGCTTATCTTGATTCGCAGATTGGCCCCTTCCTGCGCTTGATGCACGACAAGCCCGAAGCACCATGGAAGCTTGACCAAATGGCAAAGCAGAGTGGGATGAGCCGGAGCGTGTTTGTCGACTGCTTTCGTCAATTGCTCGGAGAACCGCCCGGAGCCTACCTACCCCGAATCCGTCTCACGCGGGCTGTCGAGCTGCTCCGTGAAACATCGCTAAGCGTTGTCGAGATCGCCGGGGAGGCAGGATACAGAGACGAGTTTGCGTTCCGGCGGGCATTCCGCAGGGTCTGGGGTATTCCACCCGCCAGCTTCCGACGGAACGAACGCTTTTCTGTCCAAGGGCTGGTCCATCAGTCAAAAGGAGCGCCGTCCTGAAGTGTCGACTCGGCGGGGGACATCCCGGGAACGCCCCGGAAGGTGCACGGCGTTTTTCAGGAACCATGGAGTGGAGTGCTGTCTCTGTTACCCGCGTCCTGCGCGGGAGTGCTTGAGAAGCAGTCCAAGCTTTAGAGCATGGCGGCCCAGCGGGAGAAGACCATTTCAGCTGTTTCGCGGAGGGGAGGCAGGACTTCGCGGGCCTGGGCGGTGAGGGCCTGCGGGTCGGCTCCGGCTTCTCGGAGGTAGTCCTCGGAATCGACCACCATTTCTTCGAAAATCTCCGGCGTCATTTCGAGATGAAACTGAAGTCCGTAGAGTCCGCGGCCGTAGCGGAAGAGTTGATTGGGCGTGAGGGCCGAGGACCCGAGTCGCATTCCGGCCGAGGGGAGATCGAAAACATCGCCGTGCCAGTGGGTCGTAATGAAATCCGTCGGCAGGTCGCACCAAAGCGGGTCGTAGCGGGCGATGGGATCTAAAGTGACGGGAAAAAACCCGATCTCGCGTCGGGCACCCGGTCGCACGGAGGCGCCGAGGGCGGCTGCCATGAGTTGGGCTCCCAAACAGAGGCCGAGGACGGGTTTTTCTTGTTGGGTCGCCTCGCGGATGAGGGCGCATTCATGCGCGAGATAGGGGAATCTATCCTGTTCGTAGGCGCTCTGGGCTCCGCCGCCGATAGCGAGGCCGTCAAAACCGGCGAGCGAATCGGGCAGGGCTTGTCCGGCGTAGGGATGGCAGATCTCGAGACCGACCTTTCGTGCATCCAAGGCCGAGGACAACAGGCCGGGCTTGTCAGTGTCCCCGTGTTGGATAAACAGCACTTTTTTCACAGTAAGGCTCCTTTAAGCAATCCTTGTGCCAGCGCGCTTCGGGCTCCGCCGGGCGAAGTTTTCTTGCCGTGGGCCGATTTCCGAATTGCCACCGCACCGAACTTGCGGGAATCTTCCCCGCTTGTGTTTTGCCGGGAGGGACCCGGCGGGACCCTGCGACCGACTTTTTGAAAGAATCCAGATGAGCGTGACCCAAGAAGAACCAGCCATTGCGACCGAGGACTTTGCCAAAGCGACGATCAACGCCGGACTCGGGGCCGAGGAGAAAATCCGTTTCCTTTCGGAGATGTTCCGGATCCGGCGGTTCGAACAGGCTTCGCTGAAATACTACAATCAAGGGAAAATGGGCGGGTTTCTTCACCTTTATATCGGACAGGAAGCCGTGGCGGTCGGGACCGTCTCGCTGATGGGGAAAAACGACCACATTATCACGGCCTACCGCGATCACGGGCACGCTCTGGCCGTGGGCATGGGCATGAAGGAATGCATGGCCGAGCTTTTCGGAAAAGCGACCGGATGCTCGAAGGGCAAGGGAGGCTCGATGCACTTTTTTGCGCCGGACAAAAATTACTGGGGCGGACACGGCATTGTGGCCGGTCAGACGCCGCTCGGTCTCGGACTGGCCTATGCCGTGAAATACAAGGGACTCGAGGGATGTTGCCTTTGCTTTTTGGGCGACGGCGCGGTGAACCAGGGTGTTTACCACGAGTCGCTGAACTTGGCGGCGCTGTGGAAAATCCCAGTCATCTACGTCATCGAAAACAACATGTATTCGATGGGCACAAGCATGCAACGGTCGTCGGCGATGAAGAGTTGTCTCGCCGAGCGGGCCGAAGGCTATGGCATCGGGTGGGATGCGGCAAATGGAGAGGACCTTTATGAAGTCCGGGCCAAAACCCATGCCGCCATCGAGCGGGCGCACAAGGAATCCCTCCCGACCGTTCTCGAAGTGGACACCTATCGCTACTACGGCCACTCGGTCGCCGATGCGAACGCCAAGAAGTACCGGAGTGCGGACGAAATCGAGCGCTACAAAACCCACCACGATCCGATCCGACTCTGGCGCAAGCGCCTCATCGACGAGGGCGTGATCACCGAGGAAAAGGCGGACGAGCTCGACAACCAAGCCAAAGAAGAAGCCGCGGAAGCCGCGCAGTTCGCCATCGACAGCGACAATCCCGCACCCGAATCGATTTTTGACGACGTTTATTGGGAAGTGGACAACAAAACCGAAGCCGGACAAACCGGCCGCCACTTCTTCGGTGAATAACCCTTTTTTCCGCAGATGCCACTGATCACCTACCGCAAAGCCCTGAACGATGCCCTCGCCGAGGAAATCCTTCGGGATGAAAATGTCGTCATCATCGGAGAGGAAGTTGCCCAGTATAACGGAGCCTACAAAGTCACCGAGGGCCTCTGGGAGCGCTTCGGCGACAAGCGCGTTGTGGACGCCCCGATCAGCGAAGCCGGGTTCATCGGACTCGGCATCGGCGCCTCGATGCTCGGCATCCGACCGGTCATGGAGCTCATGTTCTGGAGTTTCGCCTACGTGGCTTGGGACCAGATCATCAACAACGCCGGGCAGTGTCGTTACATGAGCGGCGGGCTTCTGAATTGCCCGATTGTCATTCGCGGACCGGCCAATGGCGGCACCAACGTCGGGGCCACGCACTCGCACACGCCGGAAAATTTCATCGCGAACACGCCCGGCCTGAAAGTCGTCTGCCCGGCCACCGCGTACGACGCGAAGGGGCTTATGAAAATGGCCATTCGCGACAACGACCCTGTTTGTGTGATGGAAAATACGCTTCTCTACGGCGAGTCGTGGGAGGTTCCGGACGAAGAATACGTCATCCCGCTCGGCGTCGCGGATATCAAGCGGGAAGGCACCGATGTTTCGCTCATTGCCCACGGCCGGGCCGTCCTCACGGCGCTCAAGGCCGCTGAGGTTCTCCAGGCCGATCATGGCATCAACGCCGAAGTGCTCGATCTCCGCTCCATCCGCCCGCTCGACGAGGAAGCCATCCTCCGCAGCGTGGCGAAGACCCATCGCGCGGTCCTCGTCGATGAAAACAAGCCCTTCTGTGGCGTCTCGGCGCAGATCGCGGCGATCATTCAGGAAAAGGTCTTCGACGAACTCGACGCCCCCGTGCAGCGGGTGAGCTCGCTCGACGCCCCGGCCATCTACTCGCCGGCCATCGAGCCCCTCCAGCTACCCACCGCCGACCGCATTGTGAAAAAAGCGCTCGATATTTGCTGATTCAAACTCAACGATTTCCGACCTATGCCCGATATCAACATGCCGAAGCTGAGCGATACCATGCTCGAAGGCACGCTCGTCAAATGGCTCAAAAAAACCGGCGACAAAATCGAGGTCGGTGACGTCATCGCCGAAGTCGAAACCGACAAAGCCACGATGGAAATGGAGGCTTTCGACGAAGGCGTTCTCACGGAAATCATCGTGCCGGAAGGCGGCGTCGTGAAGGTCGGCGAGAAATTGGCCGTCCTCGACGGAGGCTCCGCGTCGTCCGCAGCCAAGCCGGCGGCAAAGAAAGACTCCGAGGCCAAAGCCCCGACCGCGGCCGCGCCGACGGCGCCACGCCCCCGTGCTGCGGCTTCGACCGAAGGCTCGCGCGTGAAAGCGTCGCCGCTCGCGAAGAAAATCGCCGCCGAGCGTGGAGTTGATCTCAGCGGAGTCACCGGCTCCGGACCGGGCGGACGCATTGTCGCCGCCGATGTTCCTGAAAAAGGCGCCGCACCCGCCACCAGGTCCTCCGCTGCACCGGCTCCGAAAATCGAAGTCTCCGCGTCAGAGGCCGACAAGCGCATGCCGCTCTCGGGAATGCGCCGGACGATTGCCGAGCGTCTCCTCGCGAGCAAGACCCAGATCCCGCATTTTTATCTGTCCCTGGAAATCGACGCCGCCCCGCTGGCCAACCTGCGCAAAGACATCAATGCCGCCGCCGAGGCCGCCGGTTCGCCGAAGGTCACGGTTAACGATTTCGTCCTGCTCGCGACCGCCCGCGCGGCTGCCCAGCATCCGGCGGTGAACTCCGCGTTTGCGGGGGATTCGATTGTGCAATTCGCATCGGTGAACCTTTCGGTCGCGATTTCTGTCGAGGACGGACTCGTGACCCCGGTGCTCCGCAACGCCGACAAACTCTCGCTGCGCGACATCAGCGCGGCCGTGAAGGACCTCGCCAGCCGCGCCCGGGGCAAGAAGTTGAAGCCCGAGGAATATCAGGGTGGTTCGATCACTGTTTCGAATCTCGGCGCTTACGGCATTGAGAGTTTTTACGCGATCATCAACCCGCCCCAGGCCGCGATCCTCGCGGTGGGAACGATCGTGAAAAAACCGGTCGTCAACGCGCAGGACCAGATCGTCGTCGGCCAACGGATGACGCTCTCGCTGAGCGGCGATCACCGGGTCGTCGATGGGGCCGCCGGGGCTGAGTTTCTGGCGACGCTCCGCAAAATGCTGGAGACGCCCGCGACGCTGCTCTTCTGATCTTCCGCCCGGCGTCCCGTGCGCATGAAAGAAACGGCGGCGCGTCTGGCTTCGGGACTCACACTGCTGGTGGCGGCCTCGGCGATTCTTTTGTTCTCGGACCTCGGGTCGAGACACCCCGAGCCGCCCCGGCGTACAAACGCGGAAACGGGGAGCCCGGCCCCGGAGCCCGGCGCAACCTACCACATCGCGCTGGCTTATTTCATGCCCGAACCCAGCCGGGATACCTGCGAACAGGGATTGCTTGACGGTCTGCGGGCGCTCGGATTCGTCGAAGGCAAAAACCTGAGCGTTCTTCGCGCCCATGCCCAGGGCGAGACAGCAAACATCGCGACCATCGTGCGGAATTTTGACAGCCTTTCGCTGGATGCCATGGTGACCTTTTCGACGCCGGTTCTTCAGGCCGCCCTGGCGGCCGTGCGGAATACACCGGTTGTTTTCACCTACTGCGTGGATCCCATCGCGGCCGGGGTGGGAAAGTCGTTCACCGATCACAACCCGAATTTCACGGGCGTCGGCTCCCTGCCGCCGATCGCGGACAGTGTGACCGAGATTCGAAAATACCTCCCGCAACTCCGCACCCTCGGGACGATCTTCAACAATAACGAAGCCAATTCGCGCCGGATCCTCGCTCTCCTCCGCGACGTGTGCCGGGAGCAGGGAATCACCCTAGTCGAGCGGCCGGCGGATACCCCGGGTGACGTCGTTCCGGCCGCCCAAGCTCTCGTCACCGCACGCGTTGATGCCATTTATATTCCGAACGACAATACGGCCGCTCAGGCCTTCGATGGCATCGTCCAGACCGCCACCCGGGCGCGAATTCCCACGATGAGCGCGGATCCCGATGACCTCGGGCGCGGCGTTCTCCTGGCAGTCGGCGTCGGCTTTTATCACAGTGGCTACGCCGCCGCCCGGCCCCTCGCGAGGGTCATCACGGGCGAGAGTCCGGCCGTGATCCCGATTGAGAATGTCTCGGTCTCGACCGCGCTCTACGACCCGGCTGTGGCGAAAAAGCTGGGCCTTTAGGCGCGATGCTCCAAATCGCCCGTTTTTCCGCTTGCCGCGCGAGGCTGGCAAAATACCTTCCATGAGTCATGACTGAGAAGAATCCAGTGGCCTACGACTCGAAAATCGAGGGAAACGTGATCTTCACGCAACTCGACTCGGCCATCAATTGGATGCGCAGCAATTCTCTTTGGCCCATGCCGATGGGACTGGCCTGCTGTGCCATTGAGCTCATGGCGGCCTCGTCGTCGCGTTTCGATATTTCCCGTTTTGGCGCGGAAGTTATGCGGTTCTCACCCCGGCAGAGCGATGTGATGATCGTCGCGGGAACCGTCACCTACAAAATGGCCCTCGCGGTCAAGCGCATCTGGGATCAAATGCCCGAGCCGAAATGGTGCATCGCCATGGGAGCCTGCGCATCGTCCGGCGGCATGTATCGCAGCTACGCCGTCCTCCAGGGCATCGACCACCTGATCCCCGTCGATGTTTACATTTCGGGCTGCCCGCCACGCCCGGAGGCTTTGCTCGACGGTCTCATGAAGCTCCAGAAGAAGATCATGGGCGAACATTCCTTCACGGAACAAAAGAAAGCCCTCCTCGAGACACTATGACCGCAGCCGAAGTTGTCGAAAAAATCCGGGGCCGTTTCCCGAGTGCTGTCACGGCCGAGAAAGAATTCCGAGGCGAGATTTCCCTGACCCTTTCCCCGGGTTCGCTCCGCGACGTCTGCTCGCAGGCCAAGGATCTCGGCATGGACTACCTCGTGGACATCACGAGCGTGGATCATTTCGGAAGCGAACCGCGGTTCGAAGTGGTTTATGAGCTCTACTCGATGAGCGATGGCTTCCATCTCCGCCTCAAATCCACCGTCAGCGAGGACGATCTCGTGGTTCCTACCGTGAGCGACCTCTGGCCGACGGCCGATTGGCACGAGCGCGAGATTTTTGACATGATGGGGATCCGGTTTTCGGGTCACCCCGACCTTCGCCGGATTCTGATGTGGGAGGGCTATCCCTACTACCCGCTGCGGAAGGACTTTCCCTTGGAAGGCAAACCCAGTGAGGCCCACGAGATCGCGTTCAGCGACGTCGCGCCGCTGGCCGGAGGTCCTTTTGTCACGGTTCCCACCGATGGGACCACCCAGGTTCGCGAACCCCGCGCCCGGCACGCACCGCAGCTTCCGCCCTCGGAAAAATTCATCGCCGAGCCTTGATCTCCGACCAAGAGGGACTCGCAGGGTTGGTGGAGCGGCTGGGGGGATCGGCCAAGATCGCCTTGGATACCGAGGCCGACAGCCTCCATTGCTATTTCGAAAAGCTCTGCCTTATCCAGATTTCGGCCGATGGCGGACACTGGCTCGTCGATCCGCTCGCCGGTCTGGATCTCCAACCGCTTTTCGATCTGGTCTGCTCGCGACGGCTCGTTTTTCACGGGGCGGATTATGACCTTCGCCTGCTCCGACGCGCTGGCAATTTTGATCCGTACGACCTTTTCGACACCATGATTGCCGCCCGGCTCACGGGTCAGCCCGCTCTGGGCTTGGCGGCGCTCGTCGAAGCGTATTTTGGTGTCACGCTTTCCAAAGCCTCGCAAAAGGCCAATTGGGCCATCCGGCCGCTGTCCGACCAGATGGTGGAGTATGCCCTTAACGACACCCGCTATCTGCTGGAGATCGCCGGCCGCTTGGAGGAAGACCTGCGACGCCTCGGTCGTTGGTCGTGGTTCGAGGAAAGTCGGGACCGCATGATTGCCTCCACCCGCGACGTAAAGGAGCGGGATGATGCGACCGTCTGGCGAATCACCGGTTCGTCATCGCTCTCACCCCGTGCACAGGCCGTCTTGCGGGTGCTTTGGTTCTGGCGCGACGCCGAGGCCCGTGCCTGGGATCGGCCTCCTTTTCACGTCATCGGCAACGACGACCTCATCCGCGTGGCGGATCAGGTGACCAAAGGCGCGCCCTACTCCACTCCACGCATGAACGGACGTCGAAAAAAGAGCTTCGAGGTCGTCCTCGCGCTCGCCATGCAGATTCCCGAAAACGAGTGGCCGGTCATCGAAAGAGTCCGCCGCAAGCGCCCGCCGAAAGAGCACGTCGCCCGCTTTGATGCGCTCAAAAAACGCCGTGATGAAGTCGCCGCCGGGTTGGGACTCGATCCTTCGATCATCGCCCCGCGCGGCGCGCTCGAAGCCACCGCCGCCGACCCGGTCTCGCCGGCTCTCATGGGCTGGCAGCGCCAGTTGCTCGGCGACGTCTGACGCGCCCCGGGGCGAAATCGCGGTCGATTTTCGAAAAAAAGTCCGCGCACCGTTGCGAAGCTGTGCCATAATCCGCACGGTAAAATTTTCTACTATGCTCCCACAACTCGCCATCTACATCATCTTCGGCATTATTGTCGTCGTCGGGCTTGTCCTGATCCTTGTTCTCGCCAATTTCTTCGGCGTCTGGCTCCGCGCGAAAATCGCCGATGCGCCGGTTCCCTTTTCCAAACTCATCGGCATGCGTCTGCGCCGGGTTCCGGTCGGGCTCATTGTGGACAGTCGGATTACAGCGGTGAAGGCCGGTCTTCCGCTCGATACCGATCTTCTGGAAGCGCACTTTCTCTCAGGCGGCAACGTCTCCCATGTCGTTCTGGCTCTCATCGCCGCGAAAAAAGCGGGTATCACGCTCGATTTCAACCGCGCCTGCGCGATTGATCTCGCCATCAAGGGCACCAGCAAAACCGTCCTCGAAGCCGTGCGCACCAGCATCAATCCCAAGGTCATCGACTGCCCGAATCCCGCGACCGGAAAAGTCACCATCGACGCCGTCGCCCGCGATGGCATCGGGGTCAAAGTTCGCGCCCGCGTCACCGTCCGCTCGAACCTCGACCGCTTCGTCGGCGGTGCGACCGAGGACACGATCATCGCCCGTGTCGGTGAGGGCATTGTGACCTCCATCGGTTCCGCCGTTTCCTACAAAGACGTCCTCGAAAACCCCGACCGCATCTCGAAAACCGTCCTCCAAAAAGGCCTCGACAGCGGAACAGCGTTCGAGATTCTCTCCGTTGACATCGCTGACGTCGACATCGGCGACAACATCGGTGCCAAGCTCCAAGCCGAGCAAGCCGAAGCCGACAAGGTCGTCGCCCAGGCCAAGGCGGAAATGCGCCGCGCGGCCGCCGTTGCCAGCGAACAGGAAATGAAAGCTCGCACGCAGGAAATGCGCGCCAAGGTCGTCGAAGCCGAGGCCCAGGTCCCGCAAGCCATGGCCGAAGCCTTCCGCAGCGGCAATCTCGGAATCATGGACTACATGAAAATGAAAAATATCCAGTCCGACACCTCGATGCGCGACTCCATCGCCGGATCGGACAAGAGCCCGGCGGCGTAACCCGCCGTCGGCCCGGAATTCGCGCGCTTCGCTCCCATGGAACAACTCATTTTCCTCCTCCTCATCGCGCTCATCAGTTTCATCAACTGGCTGATGCAGCGCTCGGCGGAGCTTCGGGAAAAACGAAAGCTCGAGCGCGCGAAGCAGAGTTCCGCGGAAGACCACCCCTACCACGTGTCGCCGGAGGAGGAGCCGGAACCGGCTCCGGTTCGCCGATCCCAGCCTGCGCCGGATCCGCAGGCCGAAATGCGCAAGCTCATGGAGGCCCTCGGCCTTCCCATGGAGGAGGAACCGCCGAAGGTCGAGGAACAGCGTCCGGCCCCGCCGCCGTTGCCTTCCTTCCCGAGCGAGCCACTACCGCGACCCGAGCCGGTTTTCGTTGCCCCGCCACCGCCGGCCCGACCGAAAACCGCGACCCAACGCACAGCCGCGGCCGTCGTCACGTCCGGCCCCACTCCCAATGCCGCCATTATGTCCGTGCTCCGCTCGCGCGATGGTGCCCGCCAAGCCATCGTTTTGCGTGAAATCCTCGGTCCACCAAAGGCGTTTTGCGTCTGAAATCCGCGCGGTTCCGCGATGCGTGTTTTCACTTGTCACACCGCAAGACCTGTGAGATCCTCTCCCTCCTTCAAAAATCGAAAAGAAACAAGACAATGGCCAAGGCAGCAGCAGAAATCGAAGTCGACACAATCCGGCTTCACGAAAAAGACACCGGTAGTGCCGACGTTCAGGTCGCGCTTCTTACCAAGCGCATCAATGAGCTCACCGAGCATCTCAAAGCCAACGCAAAGGACCACTCGTCCCGCCGCGGCCTTCTCAAACTCGTCGCCACCCGGCGGCGCCTTCTCGACTACCTCAAGCGGACGGCCACCGACCGCTACCAGGCGGTAATCGAGAAACTTCAGTTGCGCAAGTAGCGCAAATCCACCCACGAAAAGCCCCGATTCTTTGTTTCGGGGCTTTTTCGTATTTCCCCGGCCGCTGCAATTCCGCATCGGCCACCCCGAAAACATATCATGATCCATTCCGTTACCGCCCAAGTCGGGCACACTTCACTCTCCATCGAAACCGGCAAACTGGCCAAACTCGCCGACGGAGCCGTCACCGTCCGCTGCGGTGAGACCATCGTTCTCGTCACCGCCGTCTCGGCCACGACCATCAAAGAAGGTCAGGACTTTTTCCCCCTCACTGTCGAATACAAAGAAAAAGCCGCCGCCGTCGGAAAATTCCCGGGCGGTTACTTCAAGCGCGAAGGCCGTCCCTCGGAAAAGGAAATCCTCGTTTGCCGGATGACCGACCGTCCGCTCCGCCCGCTCTTCCCGAAGGGCTACCTCTACGACACCCAGGTCATCACGCTCCTGCTCAGCGCCGACGGCCAGAATGATCCCGACATTCTGTCGATCAACGGCGCCTCCGCGGCGCTCTGCGTGTCGGATATTCCCTTTGCCGGCCCTGTTGGAGCCGTTCGCATCGGCCGTGTCAACGGCACCTTCATTGCCAATCCCACCCACGACGAACGCGAACACAGCGACCTCGATTTGATCTATGTCGGTGACGGCGAAAAGGTCATCATGATCGAAGGCGCGGCCGACGAGTTGCCCGAGGACCAGGTCCTCGCGGCTCTTGATTTCGCCCGCGACAACGTCCGCGTCATCGTCGCGGCCCAGCGGGAACTTGCCGAGAAAGTCGGCAAGGCCAAGCGGAACGTCGACCTCTTCCAAGTGGACGAGTCGATCCTCGAGATCGCCTACCAAGTCGCCGGCGACCGCATCGAGTCCGCCCTCTACACCCCGAGCAAGGTCGCCCGTGGCAAGGCCGTTGACGCCCTCCGCAAAGAAGTCGAGGCCGCCGTGCTGGAAAAATTCCCGACCGCGTCGAAGTTCGAAATCTCGCAGGCGTTTGATTACCTGCAAAAGAAAGCCTTCCGCATCAGCATTCTCGACCGCCGCCAGCGCTGCGACGGGCGGGGATTGCATGACATCCGCAACCTTACCGGTGAAGTCGGCCTGCTGCCGCGCTCGCACGGTTCAGCCCTCTTCTCCCGCGGCGAGACCCAGGCCCTCGGCATCACCACGCTCGCCCCGGCCGACGAAGCCCAGATGATCGACGCCTACGGCGGCGGCGAAGACACCAAACGCTTCATCCTGCACTACAACTTCCCGCCGTTCAGCGTGGGGGAGACCGGACGATTTGGCGGACAGAACCGCCGCGAGATCGGTCACGGTGCCCTCGCGGAGCGTTCCATCGAGCCGGTCGTGCCGGACGAAAAGGACTTCCCCTACGCGATTCGCGTCTCGAGCGAGGTCATGGAATCCAACGGGTCCACCTCCATGGCCACCGTCTGTGCGGGCGTTCTCTCGCTCCTCGACGCCGGTGTGCCGCTCAAGCGCCCGGTCGCCGGCATTTCCGTCGGTCTCGTCACCGAGTTCGAAGGCGAAACCCTCAAGCGCTACACCACGCTCAACGACATCATCGGAAGTGAAGATCACTTCGGCGACATGGACTTCAAGCTTTGCGGCACCGAACTCGGCGTCACCGGCTTCCAACTCGACCTCAAGCTCCCGGGCATCACGCATGAAATCATGGCCGAGGCCGTGGGCAATGCCACCGAATCCCGCGCCAAGATCCTCGCGTTCATGAAAACCGTCATGGCCGCTCCCCGCGCGGAGATGAGCCAATACGCGCCGCGCATCGAAACCATCAAGATCAACCCGGACAAAATCGGCCTCATTATCGGCCCCGGCGGCAAGACCATCAAAGGCATCGTTGCCGAGACCGGTGCCGAGATCAATATCGAGGACGACGGCTCCGTGCACATCTACTCGAGCAACGGCGAGAGCCTCAAGCGCGCCAAGGAAATCATCACCGGCATGACCAAGGAAATCTCGGTCGGCGAGGTCTACCAAGGCACGGTCGTTTCCATCAAGGAATTCGGCTGCTTCGTCGAAGTCCTCCCCGGCAAAGACGGTCTCGTCCACATTTCCGAACTTGCCGACTTCCGCGTGAACAAGGTCGAGGACGTCGTGAAAAATGGCGACTCCATCTGGGTCAAATGCATCGGCGTCGACGACAAAGGCCGTGTCAAACTCAGCCGAAAGGCAGCCATGAAAGACCGCGACGAAGCCGCAGCCACGGCTCAAGCCTGATTCCTTCCCCGCTTCACAGTGCGGCGGCTTCCCCGGAGGCCGCCGCATTTTTTGCCGTCAGAGCGCCGCTCCTGGTGAAGCGCTGAAGCCCTCTGCCCCCATCACCACTCTTGTCCAAAGCAATCCTGCCGAAAACATGCGAGAAGGACTTCTCGGGAACGCGACGGTGGGTGGTGTTGACGATCCCTCACGCTTCAGCGGTCTGAAAAAACCGCTCATTTTGTTCAAGCAAACGTCGGGCTCTCTGAAACTCAAACCGGAATAGTCGTGCCGCCCTTGGATTCCCAGCCCATCAGGCGGATGAGTTGGTTTTTGCCTTTGAGTTGATGTTCGCCGAGGTCGCGGAAGCTCAACTGTGCTTCTGCGGAGAGGAGGGAGACGAAGTCGGTGGAGGCGGTGAGGCGCTGGTCAAATTGTTTCATCACGCCTTCCATACGAAAGACGGTATTGACAGCATCGCCGATGATCGTGGCATCCCGCTGGGCGACGAGGCCGATGTTTCCGCACGTGACGGTTCCGTGGTGCAAGGCGACGGCGATCTGGAATGGGCGGTCGTGATCCGGCCACCGGCGCGTGGTCGCCAGATCCAAAAGGGTCACGCCGGTCTCCCAAGCGCGTCGGGCCTCCCCGCCGTCCTCGCCTCCGGCGATCCAATACGCAAGAATCGCGTCGCCGATGAACTTGTCGATGGTTCCGCCGCTCTGTTGAACGATATTGCCAGCCTCGCGGAACCATTCTCCCAGCGAGCGCGCGAGAACATCCTCGGATAGAATCTCCGACATCGTCGAGAATCCCCGGATGTCGCAAACCATGATTGCGACGGTGGCCATCTCGTCATGCGCAGAGTCGGTTCCGGCGGCCAGCGTGACATCGTAGCCGTCATCTGTGCCCGGCGTTTCGCATTGCTCGAAGACCAACTCGTTGTTCGTGATGCGGATGACCGCCCCATTTTCCAAGACGACGGGCGTGATGACACGCCGGCCATTCACGAACGTTCCATTGCGGCTGCCGAGGTCCATGATCTGGTATTGCCAGGCATTGTGGCAGCGGACGATGGCGTGTTGCCGGGAGACATGCGGACTCATGTGCAGGCTCACGGTGTTGTCGCGACCGCGGCCGATCGTCGCGGTATTGCCAATTTCCACCTCAAAGGGTTCGCCTTCGGAAGGTCGGATTTTCAACAAAGCACGCATGGGTAGGAACTTAACCGGCCGCGCCGGGATTGATCAAGACCGTCAACCCGCCCGCGGACGGAGTTGGGGCTTTTTCTTGATATCTTCGTGGGACACATCGGGAACCCCTGCGGCGTTCGCGAGGTCGGCTTCTTCGGCGGGCAAAAACGGTTTGAAACGCTGTTTGTCGATGGCCTTCATGTAGGCCTCGTGGGGTGAGACCGTCCCGGCGACCAATTGTTCCCAAATGGCATCGTCCATGAACTGCATGCCCTCGCCTTTTCCGCCGACAATGACGTCCTGAAGTTTCTGGGTGGCCCCTTCGCGAATGATGGCCGAGACGGCGTTGTTGATGACGAGAATCTCGTTCACCGCCACGCGACCGCCGCCGTCGCAGCGCTTCATGAGGAGCTGGGCAACAACTCCACGGAGCGACGCCGCAAGCATGGTGCGCACCTGCGCCTGTTGGTCGCTGGGGAAAACGTCGATCATACGATCCACGGTTTTGCGCGAGTTGTTGGTGTGGAGTGTGCCGAAGACGAGCAACCCGGTCTCGGCGGCGGTGAGGGCGAGCGAGATCGTTTCCAGATCGCGCATTTCGCCGACGAGCACGATATCGGCATCTTCGCGGAGAGCGGCTTTGAGACCAACCGGAAAGCTGGGCGTGTGTTCAGGCACCTCGCGCTGGGTGACGATGCTCATCTTGTTGCGGTGCACAAATTCAATCGGCTCCTCAATCGTCACGATGTGACGGGAGAAATTCGAGTTGATGTAGTCGATCAATGCGGCCAGCGTCGTGCTTTTTCCCGAGCCGGTGGGGCCGGTCACCAGAACGATGCCGCCGCGCATGTGGCCGAAAGTTTTGATCACCGGTGGAACGCCCAGTTCTTCCAGCGTTTTGATCTTTGTCGGGATGATCCGGAAGACCGCGCCGTAGCCGTTGGTCTGCTTGAGGTAGTTGCAGCGGAAGCGGTTGTCCTCGTCCATTTCGTAGGCGAAGTCGAGATCTCCCGTATCAAGAAACTTTTCCCAGCGGCGCTCGCCGGCAATCTCCGGGAGCATATATTCCATTTCTTCGTTGGTGAGAACCTCCGGACGGATCGGAACGATTTCGCCGTGGCGGCGGATCTTCGGTGGCTGGCCCTCCCCGAGGTGGAGATCGGACGCACCGGCTTCGATGAGAACTTTGAAAAATTGGTCGATGTAGGCCATGTCAGTGAAGTCCCGTGATCTGCATCATCTGGCTTTTCTGCTCGGCACGGTAAACCGCTTCTTCGGCAGAAATGATACCCGCTTGGAACAACTCCGCCAGCGAGTCGTCCATGAGCTTCATGCCCAGCTTGCGGCCGGTCTGAATAATACCGGGGAGCATGAAGGTCTTCGCCTCCCGGATGACGTTGCCGACGGCGGGGGTGTTCATCAAAATCTCAATCGCCATGGTCCGCCCGCGTCCGTCCGCGCGCGGCACCAATTGCTGCGAGATGATGCCGCGGAGCGATTCGCTGACCATGATGCGGATCTGATCGCGTTGGTCGGTCGGAAAGACGTCGAGCACGCGGTCGAGAGTTCGGGCGGCATTGCTGGTGTGGAGCGTTCCGAGCACCAAGTGGCCGGTCTCGGAGGCTGTGATGGCGAGCGAGATGGTCTCCAAATCCCGCATTTCCCCGACCATGATCACATCCGGATCTTCACGCAGCGCGCCGCGAAGGGCGTTCGCAAATGAGCGCGTGTGCGTGTGGACCTCGCGCTGCGTCACGTGGCAGCCTTTGGAGGGGATGATGTATTCGATCGGATCTTCCAGCGTGATGATGTGATCCTGGCGCTGGTTGTTGATTTCATCGACCAATGCGGCCAGCGTCGTGCTTTTGCCGCTGCCGACGGGGCCGGTCACGAGGACGAGACCGTTGTGATATTGGGTGAGAAGCTTCAGCTGCGGCGGGAGGGCCAGCTCGTCCATCGTCCGCACCCGGCTGTTGATGATTCGGAAAACCAAATCGTATCCGAGACGCTGGCGGACGACGCTGGTTCGGAAGCGGCCCATGGCATTCGAATAGGCAAAATCCACGTCTCCGCGCTCCAGAAGCTGGGCTTTTTGTTTGTCGTCGAGGAAACCCATCGCCAGACGCTCGGTATCGGCGGCCGTGAGGAGCGGGGCCTGACGCCAGATCGGCTCCAGAAGGCCGAACCGCCGCCAGATGGGCGCGGAATTGACGCTGAGGTGGATGTCGGAGGCGTCGGACTCTTTTCCGATCATCAGATACTGGTCGACGTGCTCCAGTGTGTGGACTTCCTGCTCGGCACCGACTTCGATGTTGGGGGCTTGCTGACTCACTGGGTGATTCGTTTAGCAGTGTGGCGGGCGGTTTGAAAGGTTTTTGCAGGCAACGGACAAAAAACCGTGCGGATTTTGGTCTTCCTACCGGAAATTCGCGCGACATCCGGCTGGTGGATTGGTCAAATGCGCGCATGTCCGCTCCCGGCACCATCACAACCGTTCGCATCGGCGGGCAGCCGCTTCCCACGTGTGTCGCGGAACGGTTGGCGGCGGAGGCGGGCGAGGCTTGGGATGATGTTCTGCTCGTGCTGCCGACGATGGAGACCGGGCGTCGGATTGTGGATGATCTCGTGCGGCGTCGGGAAGGGCGGATTGTGTTCCCACCGCGATTTGCGACCGCACTTTCGCTTGTTCCGTTCGGGTGGGGAGAGCGCGTTGCGTCCCCGGTCCAAGCAGGGCTTGCCTGGCGGGAGGTCTTGCGGCGTGCGAAAGACTGCCTGCGAACGTTCGGCGAAGACTCCGACCCCGCGACCCGGGCCGCGCTGGCTCCCTCGTTTGTGGATTTGCTCCGCGATCTCGCCGCTGCGGATCTCACGGTGGAATCCGCCGCGGAGATTCTCGCTCCGCGCGATCCGCGTTGGAGCGAGTGGGTGACCCTGTGGCATCAATATGCCGCCCTGCTGAGACGGGGTGCTCTTGAGTGTCCCGCCGCCGCCCAGCGCGCCGCCGCCGCGGCCTTTGAAAAACCGGATGGCATCGCCCGCGTGATCGTCGCGGGTGTTCCGGATCTCCCGCCGCTCGCCGAAAAGGCCCTCCGCCGCGTCGGCGCTGAGGTGTGGGTGATGTCCGGTGAATTGGATGCAAGCGCTGCGTTCGATGATATGGGGCGCGCCCGCCCGGCCTTTTGGAAAAACCATCCGCTCGCCTTCGAGACCTCACAGATTGAAGTCTTTGCGACGCTTGAAGATCTCGCTCTGGCCGCCGCGAAGACTGCATTGTACAACGACCGTGCGGCCATTATTTGCGGAGATCCGGGACTCGCCGCCGA
The DNA here is from genome assembly GCA_964516295.1 of uncultured Chthoniobacterales bacterium. GTDB lineage: Bacteria > Verrucomicrobiota > Verrucomicrobiia > Chthoniobacterales > Terrimicrobiaceae > CAZEYT01. The sequence continues at coordinate 17,349 of CAZEYT010000011.1, forward strand.
ATTGGAATCGGCCCTCGTTGGCGAAGGCGGCGCGGGATTTCTTCCCGAAGGGCACGCGCTGGCAAGACACCCTGTGATCCGCCTCGCGTCCCAACTCTGCCGACTTTCGCCCGCCAGCGAGTGGGACGCCGTCGAATCGCTCCTCCGGCACCCGGATTTTCTCGACTGGCTGACGAGGGAAAACGTGGCGGTCGATTTTGCCCGGTGGAACAGCTTCGGGGCGGCGGCTCTTCGGCCCGTATTGGGCGAAATGGAAGCCCGATTCGCCTGGCTCCCGGACCTCGAACAGCGGGCGTTCGACGGTATTCCGTCTGTCGTTCGTTCCGTGATCCGTCTCGCTTCCCAAATGGGGGAAGCGAATCCGGTTCCAGCGCTTCGCATGATTCTCGCGGAGATTTACGGTCCGCGTGACATGGCGCGCCGACCCGGAGACAAGGACGCTGCAAAATCCGTTGTCGAAACACTCGACGAATTGCGAGCCTGCCGGGAACTCGGGAGTGTCAGCGGGAGCGAACTTGCGGAGATCCTCGAGTCTCTCGGCGGCACATGGACGCCCGAAAAGCCACCTGCCGCCGTGGAGATCGAGGGTTGGCTGGAAGTCGTCGGCGAGGATGCGCCGGTGCTTCTTCTCGCAGGTCTCAACGAAGGACTCCTGCCTTCCAAACGCCGGGTGGATCCTCTTCTTCCGGACGCCGCCCGTGGACTGCTCGGGCTCGATGACGCCACCTCCCGGGAGGCCCGCGATACCGCCATCCTTCACCAAGCGCTGGTCACGCGAGGCCCGCGACTCCACATTCTTTCGGCTCAACGCGCCTCCGATGGAAGCCCGCTCAAACCCTCGCGCTTCCTCCTCCGTGTGGGCGATGCCGCGCTTCCCGCCCGGGTCGAGTGGCTTTGCCGCGAGGCGGACGAAATGACGTTTTCTCCGGTCGGGGGATTTTCTTCGTCACCTCTCCGCCTGCCGCGCCCGGCCTCGCCTGCCCGGGGGATTTCGGTCACCGCCTTCGCGAGCTACCTTGCCTGCCCGCTGCGGTATCACCTCGCCGAACGCCTCGGAATGAACGCTCTGCAGTCCGTCGACCATCAGCTCTCCGCCGGGGCTTTCGGATCTTGGATTCATGCAACGCTCGATGCCTTTGGCCGCAACGAAGACCTCCGCGACTCGTCCGATGAGAAAGCGATTCGCGATTTCCTTCTCGCCCACTGGGACGCCCGATTCGATGTTTTCGGATCCGAAGTGGACCTCCTCCTCCAGCGCGAGGCGGGGCGGATGCGACTGGAAGCGTTCGCGGTTCAACAGGCCGCCGCCCGTCGCGAGGGATGGCGTATCGTTTGCACCGAATGGCGTTTGCCCGGAGAAAATGGGCTCGCCATTCCCGGCTGGCCGCTCCGTTTGTTCGGACGCATCGACCGCCTCGAGGTCCGCGGCGACGAGACGCGCATCGTCGACTACAAGACCGGCTCGCTCTCCGGCACAAAAAATCAGGTCCGCAGCCACCACATCAAAAAACTCCGCCCCGTCCCGCTCGTCCCCGATTTTGCCTGCCTGGGCGAGGAGCGGTGGACGAATCTGCAACTCCCGCTCTACGCGGCCGCGGTGCGCGCGGCTCCACCGGAACAAGTTTCTCCCGAACGTCTCACGCTCGCGTATTTTCTCCTGCCGGATGATCCCGACAAAACCGGCCTCGTGACGTGGGAGCCATCCGAACTCGAATTAAAAAGTGCCGCCGATTGTGCGCGGGGGGTCATGGAGGAAATTGCCGCCGATGCGGTTTCCGATTGGATCGCCGCTCGGGATTTCCAGCGCTTTGCGGTGGACATCGACTACGACGACTTTGCCCCGCTTGCGCTTTCCGAATTCATTGAGGCCGGCGCTCTGGAGGTGCTGACATGACGTCGCTCCACCGCCGCATCCGGGCCTCCGCCGGCACCGGAAAAACATTCCGCCTGACTGATCGGATCCTCGAGCTCCTTCTTCTCGGTGCCGAGCCGGGACGCCTCATTGCCCTGACATTCACGCGGAAAGCCGCCGGAGAGTTTCTCACAAAAACCCTTCTGAAGCTCGCGGCCTGCGCCGCCGGCGAGGCGGACGCGGCGGCATTTTGTGCGCGCCGTGGGTTGCCCCGTCGTCCCGCGGCGGATTTTCTCGTCCTTCTCAAAAAAGTCACGGAATCGCTGGATCGGATCGAATTCGGAACGCTGGACAGTTTTTTCTTCCGGATCCTGGCAGCCTTTGCTCCCGATCTCCGCCTTGGCCGCGCGCTGCGTCTGGCCCCGGAATCGTCCGATGGCACCAATGACGTTTCGATCCGTCGGGAACTGGCCCGGGAGCTCGATGCGGGGGAGCTCGTCGCCGACCTCCTCCGCCTTCCCGGCAAGGCCAAGCTCGATCCACTCGGCACGGATTTTGGGTTGATCCAAGTGATTGAGTCCTTGCACACGCTTTACCCGGATCCCGCTGCATGGGGCGTTCCGGAGACCATCTGGCCGTCCGGCTGTCCATGGCTGGACTTTGAAAATGCTGCGGAGCCGGACACAGGCGAAATCCGGCAGGTGGTGCTCGATGCGCTCGTTGACTTGGAGAACCTTCCGTTCGGCGGAAAAATGAAAGCGTTTGCCTCGCGTTTGCTCGAAAAGGCCCCGGCGCTTCTGGCGGACGAACCGGTCACGATTTTTTTCCGAAAGGACATCGAACTCACCCGCGCCGAGCGGGCCGCCGCGCGCTATGCGATCGGGCGCAATATGGGGCGTGTTCTCAAAAACCGTCTCGCCCAAGCCCGCCGCTGGCACGGCATCGGCGTGGTCCTCCGCGGCATTCGCGACCGGCGCATGCGCGAAGGCCTGCGCTTTGCGGATCTTCCGGTTCTGGTGCAACGCCTCGCGAAGTCCGACGAGCTCCAGTTCCGCCTTGATGGTTGGTTCGACCATTGGCTGATCGACGAATTTCAGGATACCAGTCGCATCCAATGGCGGGCGCTTCAGCCACTGGTTGATGAGGTTCTTCAGGACGCCTCCGGCACGCGCTCGTTTTTCTATGTCGGTGACGTCAAGCAGTCGATCTACCGGTTCCGCGATGGCGACCCCACGCTCTTCGATGAGATTTTCGATCATTATACCCGGCATGCGCCGGGTCATATCGTGGACGAGGAACTTGGCGAGTCCCGCCGCTCGGCCGCCGAGGTGATTGATGTCATCCAGAAAACGTTCTCGCCCGCGGCGTTGGAATCAAAAGTCGATCCTGCCGTTCTCGACCGTTGGCGTGCGGCCTGGACCGATCACTCGGCCCATCCGTCAAATGTCCGGCCCGGATTTTCGGTCTGTCTGCGCGATCATCCGGATACGTATTGGGACCACATCGCGCGAATCGTCGGGGAATCGCGCCTTTTGGAGTCAGACAACCTGTCGTGCGCGGTGCTCGTCCGACGCAACGACGACGCCCGTGTGGCGGTGCGAGAACTCGCGCTGCGAAACATTGCGGCCACCACCGAGTCCAGCCCCCGGGTGGCGGCGTCGAGTCCCGCAGGGGTTGCGATCTTGATGGCCACTCGATGGGTCGCCGATCCGTCCGACGCCCTGGCGCGGCGTGCCCTTGCCTTCGGACCACTGGCCCCGGAAAGGACGGACTTTGTCGAAGCTTCGCTCGAGGCATTCCATCTGCGCGGGGCGGCCGGGATGGTGGGCGACTGGCTTGCGGTTCTCAGCGCGCGCCGGGCGGCGCTGGATCCCGCAAGCGCACTGGCCATTCGACGGGCTGCGCGCGAATTCGACGGCCAAAACTCGGCATCGCCGCGGGCTTTCGCGGAGTTTTTTGAAACCTTCGCCAGCCCCGCGTCCGCCCGACCGGGCACGGTGCAGGTCATGACCATTCACAAGTCGAAAGGTCTCGAATACGATTTGGTCTTCGTCCCGGTGCTCTCGGATACGCGAATTGACGAACGTTCGGGCGGGGAGACTTTCTGCGGGGACGAACGGAACTTGGGACCTGGCACGCGCCCGTGGATTTTGTCGCTTCCGTCCGAGGTTGTCTGCGAGGCAGATCCGGTGCTCCAATCCGCCGGCGCAGCCCTTCGCGAGCGAACCGCCTTTGACAATCTCTGCGCGCTTTACGTCGCCGAGACGCGCGCCAAGCGTGCCCTCGTCCTTCTTCTGCCCACTCCATCTGCAACATGACCAAACCCTCCGAGCTTCTGGGAATTCCCTTCTCCGACGAGTCCGCGCCATCCGATCCGGCGACGTGGTTCGAGATCCGCGGAGGTCGACCGGGCGCGCCCGGAGAAAAGGCACCGGTCGGGCGGAAGCCCCGTCGCCGCGTCGCCGACGGGGAACGTTCACGACCATCGGACAGCGGGCATGGCATTCTTCCGGGCGCGGCGATTTTTTCTGAAGCGGGCGGGTTGAAGTTCGGGTCGGATGTTCATGAAACGCTCGCGAAGATCGAATGGCTGCCGACCGGATTGGATCTTTCCCCGATTCTTTCCGCGTTCCTTGAAATGCCCGCCGTGGCCGACCTCTTTCGTCCGCCAGGCGTGGGGGCCGAGGTCTGGCGCGAGCGCTCCATCGCATGCCATCTCGGAGGTCGTCAGATTTCCGCACAGATGGATCGCGTGATCATTATGCCACCGAAAGGCGGTGCCATGGGATCGATTTTGCTGGTGGATTTCAAGACCGACCAAGGTGATCCGACCGAAATCGCAGCCCGCTATCACGCTCAAATGCGGGACTATCTTGCAATCCTCGGAGTGTGGTCCGGCGGACGCCATTCTCTCCGCGGCGTGGTGGCCACGGTGCGTCAACCGGCCGTCATTGAAGTGCCAATCGAATGAAACCCCCACCCACCTACGCCTGCCAACGGTGTACGAATTGCTGTCGCTGGCCCGGATTCGTACGCATTTCGGACGACGACGTGACGGCGATCTCGGAATTTCTCGGACTCGATGAGGATCGGTTTATTCAGGATTTCACCCGTCTCCGTCCGAACCGCGATGGCTTGGCGTTGATCGATCAGGACGACGGAGCCTGCATTTTTCTGGAGAAGCGCGATTGCCGGATTCAGGCCGTCAAGCCGCAACAGTGCCGCGATTTTCCGAATGGATGGAATTTCCCCGGCTGGCGGGAGGTTTGCGAGGCGATCGAAATTCCCTCACCTGAGGAGACCGACGCAAAACGCGACGCCGATTCCAAGGAGAATCGATCCGAACCCCAGCAACGGCGGCAGAAAAAGATTGTGCGGACGGACGAGGGCTTTGTTTCCGATGATGATGTCGAAGGCCAGACACGGCACAAAGAGCTTCACCAAGACACCGAGCAGCGATTCGTCCGCCTGCCGGGTGAGAATTCCAGCCCGGCGAAATCCGTAACCGGCAAGGATGACCAGAAAACCGGCAGGACGATGTGCAGGATGCGTCCGAACTCCATCTCAGCGCGCGCCGAAGACGAGATTGCAAATGATCACCGAGGCGACGATTCCAGCCACGTCGGCGCACAAACCGGCCGGGACGGCGTGGCGGGTGCGGCGGACAGCGATCGAGCCGAAATAGACCGCGATGACATAGAAGGTCGTCTCGGTGCTGCCCATGATGGTCCCGCCCATTTTGGCGATGAGGCTGTCCGGACCATGAGTTTGGACGAGTTCGGCAAAAAGACCGTTTGCCCCGCTGCCGCTCAGAGGCCGCATGAGGGCCAGCGGAAGGAGATCCGGCGGGAACGACACGAGCGAAAAGAACGGACCGAGCGCCCGCGTGATGAGATCGATGCCCCCGGCGGCGCGGAACATCGCGACGGCCGCAATGATCGCCACGAGGTAGGGAATGATGCGGACCGCGACTTGGAATCCCTCCTTGGCACCCTCCACGAATTCCTCATAGACCGGCACCCGGCGCAGGGCGGCATAAAGAGGAAAAAAGGCGACCAAAAATGGGATGGCCAGGTACGAGATGGCGTCGACCGCGGCGATGACCGGGCCGCGCGCCGCCTGCTCGGGGGACATCGCAAACACGCCAGCGAACCAAAAAAAGCAACCGAAGAAGACCGCCAGGAGACCGAAGCCCCACGGCGGGATTGGCGGAAGAGATTCGGTTTGTTGGGCATCTTCGTCGGTTGATTCCACCACACGGGTCGGCGCGGGTGCTGCAAAAGCGGGGAGCCGCTCGAACGATTTCACGGCCAAAAGACCGACCAATGTCGAGCAGCAGGTCGCTACAAAAGCAGTGCCGATGATCTGCGTCGGTTGGACCGAGCCGGCAGCGGCGAGGATGGCAATGGTGGTGGCCGGGATGATCTGGACCGAGCTGGTATTGATGGCGAGGAACGTGCACATCGCATTTGTGGCCGTTCCGGGATGGGGGTTGAGTTTTTCCAGATCCTGCATCGCGCGCAGGCCGAGCGGAGTGGCGGCATTGCTGAGACCGAGCATGTTGGCGGCGGTATTCATCACCATTGCCCCCATGGCCGGATGCGCGGGCGGAACATCAGGAAACAACCAGCGCAGGACCGGCCGGAGAACGCGTGCAAGGACAGCGACAAGGCCGGCTTTTTCCGCGAGTTTCATGAGCCCGAGCCACAGGGCCATCACGCCCGCGAGCGGAAGTGCGATGGACATCACCGCCGTCTTGCAGGCTTCGAACGCGGCATTGGTCACACCCTGCAACTGGCCGGAGAAGCCCCCCATCAGCACCGCGGCGACGACAAGACCGAGCCAGATGTAATTCAGCATCGGCGGAGCATGCTTAAACCGACGTGCGGAAGCAATCCAGGAGCGGGCTCATTCTTCCGGCGGCACGGGCGGCAACGGCGCGACAGGCGAGACGTTGAGGGCGCGGACGCGGTCGTAAACGCCGGGGGCAATCTCGGGCTGCCGCGCGTAGGCGGTGGCGATCATTTCGAGCCGGGCATCGAGGTTGTCGATGAAATGGAGCGCGATGGCCTCGGGCGTCTTGGGTTCGATGGGCGACCCAAATTGAAGTTCGCCGTGATGCGCGGCAATCAGATGCAGGAGGTGAAGGCGGACATCTTCCGACGCCGGGGATCGTTCTTGCCACTCGTCGAGCGGGAGTTTCCGCCAGAGGGCGTTGACGAGTTCGATGCCAATGCTGATGTGGCCGAGGAGCTCACCGCGAAGCTCGCGCGGCATTTCGAATCCGGCTTCCGGCGGACACATCTCCCAGAGTTTTCCCGAATCGTGAAAAAGCGTGCCAGCCAAGAGGAGATCGCGATTCAGAAACGGGTAGGTCGCGGCGACAGCGGAGGCCGCACGCATCATTTGCGCCGTGTGGCGGAGGAGACCGCCGCGGTGGGCGTGGTGATTATGCCGGGCGGCGGCGGCGCGGCGGAAGCGTGCTCCGAATTCCGTGAGAAAAACCTCGCCGAGGCTGCGGAGACGCGGATCTTTCATCGACGCGACCAGTGCGCGCACATTCTCGAAATCCTTCGCGACTGCCGCCTGTTGTTCTTCCGACCCGGCAAAGAGATCGTTGGATTCCTCGGGGGTGAGCGGACGGAAGCGCCAGCGGCGTGCCTCGAGACCGAAGCTGCCGTTGACGAGAAACTCGCCTTCGATTTCCACCGGATCGCCCGCCCCGGCGTCCGAGCACTGGTCATAGGCAGGCGTGTCGTTCCAAGCGCGCAGCAGAAGCGAATCCGTCGCATCCCGCAGGCGGAGTTCGTAAAACGGTTTTCCGTTCGCGGATTCTTTCCGGGTCAATTCCTCGATCTGTCCGCGGAGCCGGGCACCGAGAGCGCCGGATTTCGTTTCTTGGCGGAGTTCGGAGATGGTTTTTGCACGGGGATCAGCCATGGGCGGAATCCTGACGAGGCCGACGGGCTGCTGTCGAGCGCGGACGCGGAGCAGACTTCCGGGTGAGTCCCGCGCACCATTTGCCGCGGGTAAGAATGTACGGCGGCTCGAATCCGCTTTTCACCACAGCCGCAGCGACTTCATCCGCCTGACGCCGCAGAACCCCGGAAAAAACAAGCGCGCCGCCGCCCGGAAGGTGGCGGGCAAATCCGGGGGCGGACGCCATGAGAAGTTCGCTGAAGAGGTTCGCGGCGATGACGTCGACTTGGGAAAATGCCGCAAGATCACGGGCATCGGCCTTGGTCACCTTGATGCGCCGACAGCCATTTGCGCGGGCATTTTCCCGGGCGATTCGGACGCAGGCGGGATCGAAGTCAAACGCCTGCACGGTTCCGGCTCCGAGCTTCTCCGCCGCGATGGCGAGGATCCCGCTGCCGCACCCGGCATCCATGGCTGTCCAACCTGGCTCCAAGTCCGCCGCCACATCGCACAGAAGCCGAAGGCAGGTTGCCGTGGTCGCATGCTCGCCCGAGCCGAACGCCATCCCGGCCGGAATGAGGAGATCGCGGGATGGATCGCCCGACGCTTTCCAAGACGCTTCGTCCGAAAACACCCGCAGGCGGCCGCGAATCGCGAGTGGAGCGCGCGGTTTGGCCGGATCGCCGGTCCAGATTTGCGAGGCCAGTTTCGTGGCGCGGCCCCCAAACCGCCGGACGAGAGCGTCAACTGTGCGTTTGTCCGCAAACGCTTCGATCTTCAAGGCCTTCGATTCGGGCCAAGTGATCATGACGACCTGACCCGGACCGAGAAAAGCGAGCCGCTCGCTCCAGGCGTCTTCCCATTTTTGCGAACTGAGCCGGGTCCAACGATGCATTGCCATATTACTCCAGCTTGTGGAAAGGTACACCGACATGGCACGTCCAAAATTCATCGTTGCGTCGAGCGAGGCCTCGGCCGATCTCCTTTATGTGTCGGGCTTTCGAGCGCCCGATGCGTTTGTTTTTCTGGAGAAGGACGGAAAAAAAGTCCTTCTGCTTTCCGATCTGGAGGTCGATCGCGGACGGGTCGAGGCGAAGGTGGATGCCGTGGAGGCCTTCTCGGCTGTCGAACGGGACGTGCAAGGCGGAAAAAAGAAAAAGCCCTCGTGGGCCAAAGTCGTCACCACGTGGCTGGCACGGCGGAAAGTGCGCGCCGTCGTCGTGCCCGAGGAATTTCCGCTCGGGCTTGCGCGGAGCCTGCGCAAGGAAGGGCTTCGCATCAAACCGGCCCGAGGAGCGTTTTTCCCGCAGCGCGAAATCAAGGCTCCGGCCGAAGTGCGAAGAATCGAAGAAGCCCTGCGGGTTGCCGAGACCGGGATGGCGCGGGCATTTGAAGTTCTTCGCGGGTCGGCGATTCGGAAGGATGGCCGCCTTTCCTGGAACCGCCGGTTGCTGACCTCCGAGATCCTTCGCTGTGAGATCGAGTGCGCGATCGTGAGGGCCGGCGGAGAAGCCCGGGGCGACACCATCGCCGCCGGTGGCGAGCAGGCGTGCGATCCGCACGGCCGCGGTTCGGGACCGCTTCGCGCAAACGAACTCATCATCCTCGACATTTTTCCGCGTCATGCCACAAGCGGATACTTCGGCGACATCACCCGGACCGTCATTCGAGGCCGCGCGTCGGAGGCGCAACGGCATCTGTGGGAAACCTGTCTCGACGGCCAAAAGAAGGCCATTGCCGCAATGAAACCCGGAGTCATCGGCGGAGTAATCCATGAGCAGATCAAACGGGATTTTTCCGTGGCCGGGTACCCCACAGAAATCCGGAACGCTCGCTGGCAGGGATTTTTTCACGGCACCGGGCACGGGCTTGGCCTCGAGATTCACGAAACGCCGCGTTTCTCCGCCACCACATTGGTGCCGGGGCAAGTTTTGACGGTGGAGCCGGGGCTTTACATGCCCGGACTCGGCGGCGTTCGCCACGAAGATGTTGTCGTCGTCACACGCACCGGAGTGCGTCAACTGACCAAACATCCAAAGCCACTGGAAATCTAACCGCAGCGCTCCAGCGGAAGACGTCCAATGAACCGGCTCCACCGGGAGCGATATCCGACCCGGCAAAGCTTCTTCTTCGTTACATTTTCGTCGATTGCCGCTTGTGCAGCCGCTCTCAAGCAGCCGGGCGTCGCATCTCCGACTCCCTCCAACAGGGATCGACTGCTGAGAAAGACTTACTTCTCGTTGAGAGCCGTGACTCCGGGAAGGGCTTTGCCTTCGAGGAGTTCGAGAGAAGCGCCGCCGCCGGTGGAGCAGTGGCTGACTTTGTCGGCCACTCTGAATTTTTTGGCGGCGGTGGCGGTGTCGCCTCCTCCGACGACGGTGAGGGATCCGGCTGCGGTGGCTTGCGCGATGGCCTCGGCCATGGCCTGGGTACCGCCGGAGAAACGCTCGAATTCAAACACGCCGGCCGGGCCGTTCCAAATGATGGTTTTCGCGCGGGCGATCACCTCGGCGAAGAGCGCGCGGGATTTTGGCCCGACATCGAGTCCCATCCAGCCCTCGGGAATTCCGGCTTGGTCGTCGGTTTCGCGCGTCTGCGCGTCGGGCGCAAACTGGTCCGCGCAAATGAAGTCCACCGGCAGATGAATTCTCACGCCGCGGGACTTCGCTTTTTCCATGAGCTCTCCAACGATTTTTGCACCTTCGGGATCAAAAAGGCTGGTACCGATTTCCATGCCCTCAAGTGTCTTTTTGAACGTGTAGGCCATGCCGCCGCCGATGATGATCTCGTCGGCCTTGTCGAGGAGGTTGCGGATGAGCGGGATCTTGTCGGCGACTTTCGCACCGCCAAGGATGGCAAGAAGCGGGCGCTTTGGCTCGTCGATGACCGCGGCGAAGGCATCGAGTTCCTTCTGCATGAGAAAACCGGCGACTTTTTCGGGGAGATCGACGCCGACGACGGAGGAGTGGGCGCGGTGCGCCGTGCCGAAGGCGTCGCTCACGAAGACATCGCCGAGCTTGGTGAGACTTGCACGGAAAGCCGCGACCTTTTCCGGCTCGGCCTTGGTGGAGGTGCCGTCCTCATTCTTGCGCTTGCCTTCTTCTTCCAGATGGAAACGAAGGTTTTCGAGAAGGACAACATCTCCGGGCTGGAGCTTGGCGCAGGCGGCTTCAACCTCCGGCCCAACGCAATCTTCGAGGAACGTCACCGGTCGGCCGAGAAGCTCGGCGAGCTTTTCCGCGACGGGCTTCAGCGAATACTTCTCCACGCGGGCTCCGTCCGGACGACCGAGATGGCTCATCAGAACAACGGAAGCCCCTTGGTCGAGAGCAAACTGAATCGTCGGCAAAGCCGCCGCGATTCGCTGCGGATTCGTAATCGCCCCGGTCGTTTTGTCCTGCGGCACATTGAAGTCCACGCGCATGAGAACGCGCTTTCCGGCGAGGTCGAGGTCTTTGATGGATCTTTTCATACAAAATGCGGAATGTGAAATGGGGAATGCGAATTTTTGGTCCGTTTCAGGGTCGTTTTGTTGACTTTGTAATGGCAGCGAGGAGTCGCTTGAGTTCCTGAGCCGCGTCGAGGAGTTTTGCGGCCTCGTTTGCGACTTCGGAGTAAGAATCACGGATCAGCCGAAGCCAATAGTGCGACTCCCGAGCCTCTTTTTCCGCCCGACTCATGAGGGTATGAAACTCCGGTCGGGTTTGTGCCGCTTGGGCCTCCTCAACGTTCGCACCGATACTCGTGGCCGATCTCACGAATTGGCGGGAGAGAACGAATTCACGATGGGACTGGAGAATTCGGGAAAGCGAAATGGAGGCCAGGGCGAAGGCATAGCTTTTTTCCAGAACGGCGTTCGAACCGTCGTTCATTTCGCATTCCCGAATTTCGAATTCTTGCTCAGGCAATTTGCTTGAGCAAATCAACGCAGCGGTTGCTGTAGCCCCACTCGTTGTCGTACCAGGAGACGAGTTTGAAGAAGTTGGCGTTGAGTTCGATGCCGCTGCCGGCGTCGAAGATGCTTGAGTGCGTGTCGTGAATGAAATCGCCGGAGACGACTTCGTCCTCGGTGTAGGCGAGAATGCCTTTGAGGTAAGTCTCGCTGGCCTTCTTCATCGCCGCGCAGATTTCCTTGTAGCTCGTGGCCTTGTTGGTCTTGACGGTGAGGTCGACGACCGAGACGGTCGGCGTGGGCACGCGGAATGACATGCCTGTGAGCTTGCCTTTCACTTCGGGGCACACGAGCGCGACGGCCTTGGCGGCACCGGTCGTGCTGGGAATGATGTTGATCGCGGCGGCACGGCCACCCTTCCAGTCTTTCTTTGAGGGACCATCCACCGTCTTCTGGGTGGCGGTGTAGCTGTGGACGGTGGTCATGAGGCCTTCCTCGATGCCGAAGCCTTCTTTGAGCAGAACGTGAACGAGCGGAGCGAGGCAGTTTGTGGTGCAGCTCGCATTTGAGATGATGTTGTGCTTCTCGGGGTCGTATTTGTCGGCATTCACGCCGATGACGACGGTGATGTCTTCATTTTTGGCCGGGGCCGAAATAATTACCTTTTTAGCGCCGGCGTCGAGGTGGCCCTTGGCCTTGGTGGCGTCTGTGAAGAGACCGGTGGATTCGATGACGATATCCACGCCGAGCGCCTTCCACGGGAGGGCGGCCGGACCTTCTTTGACGGCGAGACATTTGATCTCGTGTCCGTTGACGACGAGGGTGTCATCTTCCTCGACGGAGGCGGACGATTTTTTGCTGAAAACCTCGCCCTTGAAGCGTCCTTGGGTCGAGTCGTACTTGAGGAGATAGGCGAGGTTGTCCGCCGGGACGAGGTCGTTCACGGCCACGACTTCATGTCCGTCTTCCAGAAGTCCCTGTTCCACGATTGCACGAAAGACGAGTCTGCCGATGCGTCCGAATCCGTTGATAACGATTTTAGCCATTTTGTAGTGTTTCGATTGGTGTATGAGTTTGCGTTCCAGGAGGGGAATTAAAGGGCTCCCTCGAAGGAGCGTCAATGTCCAATCCGAGATGCCCGCAGGATAGCGGAGGTCGGCCGCGGGGCTTTGACGCAGGTCATGGTTCGCCGGTCTTTGCGGCAGAACGGTGTCCTTGGGACGCGGAGCGGTCGACGGATGGCTTGCGCGATGCCGGTCTGTGCGGTTTAAACACCTCAGCCTTTGTTCAGAAATGCCATCCTGCTCATGAAGACCCGAACCAGTCCGAGAGACAAAGGGATCCGGTGGGGGATGACGATGCTCTTGGCGGTTCTTTTTGCTACCCTCCCCCAAGCCTCGGCGGTGGGAACGACGACAATGCCACTTCGAATAACGAAGGAGGAACGTCAAACGCTCAAGGATCTCGGGATCACCTCGTTGGGTGCCTCGGCCATTGCGGAATGAGCCCTCACGACCCGGGATGCCGATCTTCTCTACATGGCCGCGAAAGCTTACTCGCTTTTCCCCATCGAGGATCCGGAGGCCTCCAAAGCCAGAGCGTTTTTCCCGAAAGCCGCCGAGGCCGGAAATGTCCCTGCGAAGATCCGAATGGTCTGGTATGATCTTCAAGACAACGACTCGCCCGAGTCGAAAGAGGCCGCCCTCCGGAAAGTCGAAGCCTGGGCGAGCGAAGGGAACGCTGGAGCGGCTTTTTCCGCCAATGTGATGCTGGCTCAGGGCTTTGGTGGAAAAGCCCGAATCCCCGAGGGCTTTGACAACCTTCTGCAAAAGGCGGATGCGGGAGACGCGGATGCACAGTTCGCGATTGGTGATGCTTACTTCGAAGGAAAGATCATCGCGCAGGATTATAATAAGAAAGCGGTGGAGTATTACAAACGAGCCGCGGCGAGCCATCACCCGCCGGCCCTGCTCAGTCTTGGGATCTGCCACGCCCACGGATTCGGCGTTGAGCGGTCCATGAACAAAGCGATCCGCCTGTGGCTGGCGGCGGCCGATCTCGGTGACCGGGATGCGATGCACAATATTGCGAACGCCTACCTCCGCGGCACCGGCGTGCCACGCGACTTCGATGCCGCCATCCGCTGGTACAAACTCTCGGCCGCCGCCGGATGCGCCGAATCGATGGTCGCGCATGGCATGATTTTGACTGATTCGCCGGACACTTCGATGGAGCAGAAAATGGAGGGTCTTCGGATGATCTGTAACGCCTCGGACCTCGGCAATGCCATGGCGAACTTCATCGTCGCCAAAGGGTTGATGAGCGACAAGCCGGGGCCGTTGAAACGCAACTTCGCCCTCGGCCTGAAATGCCTTCAAAAATCAGCGCAGGCCGACAATCCCGCCGCCCAGCTGGAACTCGCCGGGTTGCTCAGGACCGGACATCCCGAGGGCGTCCGCAAAGATCGGATCGAGGCGCTGAAATGGACGCTTCTTGCTACGCCAATCGCTCCCCGGGATTCCGCCGGAATGCTCGCCCGGCTCCAGCAGGAGATGTCCCCGCAGGAAATCTCTTCTGCCGTCACCCGCGCCCAAGGCTTTGTCCCGGTGAATCTCGACGTCACGATTCAGGGCAAAAGACACTTCATTCCAAAGCAAGCGCCCTGAGGGCAAACCACCGCGCTTCCGTGGTGAAACGGCCAGCGCAACGGCCTACCCGCCACGTTGAATGGCTTCGTAGCGATTGTTGACGCCGAGCTTCTGGAAGATGCGCTCGAGGTGGTTTTTAACCGTGTGATGGCTGATCCCGAGAATGATGCCGATTTCCTCGTTGGACTTGCCGAGGCTGAGCCAGTGATGGACTTCCCGTTCGCGCGGCGTGAGGGTGTCGAGGGCACCCTGCTGGTGGAGGGGCGACGCGTGGACCGGCTGTCTGGAAGCGGAAGCATCGCACGCACGGGCGGTCTTTGGGCGCGCGGGACAATCAATACCCACAGCACCGATGAAGCGCCCTTCTTCGACAATGGGTGCGACTTGACTGGTGAGCCAGACCCAGCGTCCGCCAAGCGGATAGAAGATCGGCGCGACATGGCAGCTGAGGACGTGGCGCTTCGGGAACCAATACCAGTCCCCTGCCCCGGGTTCCTCGTAGCCGGTGACCGGTTCGAGTCGCGGTTCCCCGGCGGCGCGATGCCAGCAAGCAATGAACCGCCCGGTGGCATCGTGCCCCGGGGCATGACGAAAGACCGCATCGCGTCCGTCGAGCGCGTTCGGCTCCCAAACCGTCCAGGCCGAGAGAATCTCCGGCCGCGCATCGAGCGTCTGGCGGAGAAGGCCGGCAAAAGTGGATCGGTCGCGGATGCCAAGCGCGAGCAGGGCCTTGAACGCCGCGACAAGGTGCTCAACCGGACAAGCCGCCCCGGCGTTCCGGCAGCAGCCCCCGGCACGCGTGCAGGGGTGGTCAGAACAGGCGGGCATAGCGGTCGATCTCCCATTGACTGACCGTTTGGTGGTATTCGCGCCACTCTTCGGACTTGTAGTGGACGAATTCATTCCGTAGGTCGGCCCCGAGGGTCGATTCGACGAGGGGGTCGGCGGCGAAGGCTTTGACGGCTTCTTCGAGCGTGCGAGGCAACTCGCTGATGCCGCGCGCGGCGAGTTCGTCGGCGCTGAGTTCGTAGAGGTTGTCTTCCTGAGGAATGCCGGGGTCGAGATTTTCGCGGATGCCTTCCAAGCCGGCAGCGAGGGCGAGTGTGGCGGCAAGGTAGGGATTGCACGAGGAGTCGGCATTGCGCGATTCACAACGGCCGCCGGACATCGGGACCCGCAGGGAGTTCGTGCGGTTGTTTCGTCCGTAGGAATTGAAAACGGGAGCCCAGGAGTAATACGACATGAGCCCGCGGCGGACGAGACGCTTATAGCTGTTGACCGTCGGCGCAAAGGCAGCGCAGAGGGCCGGGCCGTGTTTCAGAATACCGGCGATGAACTGGTAGGCGAGCGGAGAAATGCCGAGGCCGCGGGGGTCTTTTTCTTTCGGGCACGCAAAGAGATTCTCGCCCGTCTTTGCATCGGCCAGCGACATGTTGAAATGCGCACCGCTCCCGGTTTTGTCGGCAAACGGCTTCGGCATGAACGTCGCGATCAGCCCCTCCTCGTCGGCATAATGCTTCGCCATTTGCCGGAAGAAAACATATCGGTCGCACATCGTGAGCGCGTCGGCGTACTTGAAATCGAACTCGAACTGCGAGTGACCGTCCTCGTGGTCGAATGAGTAGAGGTCCCAGCCGAGTTGGTCGATGGCGGTGGCGACTTTGTCGAGCCAGGCATAGCGATCCAAAAATCGCTTCACGTCATAGGCCGCCTTGGGAAGGTTGTCGTCTGAGTTCGGAACTTCGAGCCGCCCATCCGGCGTCAGGCGCAGCACATAGACTTCGCATTCGATGCCAAGGTTGAAAGAGAACCCCATGGAGGCCGCGACATCGAGTTGCTGGCGCAGAGCGACGCGGGTGCTGAGTGGGTACGGTTCGCCATGGAACGAATTGTCGGCGGGAAACCAAGCCACGTCGGGATTCCACGGCAGGCGCATCATTCGCGAGAGATCCGGCACCGACGCAATCTCGTCATCATTCGGTCCCTGGCCAAGCCCGTCGAGCGCGTAGCCCGTATAGAGTTCCGAGCCGCCGGCGAAGTCGGTGAAATGATCCACCGGAACCACTTTGCCCTTCGGAACACCGTGGATGTCCACATAGGCACCGATGCAGTATTTGATTCCTTCGTTCTTGAGTTGATCGCGGAGTGCGGCGGGGTCGGTCATAGAGGTTGGTTCCATAAATGCGGGAGGGGCGGGGTTTCGTTGAGCGCGGGTCGGATGCGGGCAGTGAGATCCTCCACCATCCATTCGAAAAGCCGGGTGCCGTCCTCCGCCGAGGCGCGGGAGGGATGGCCGGTGACGCCGTTCATGCTGGTGCGGTTCACCGGGTGGGCAAAGAGAAGGCCCCCGGTGCGGTCCGGGTCGTCAGCCGAGGCGATCTGGTCCTCGCGGACGAGCGTCGGCCGGAGGGCTTGGAGGAGCGATGTCTCCGCTGCGTTGGCGTGCCAGTCCGTCGCGTCGGCGAAACAGGCCTCGCGCACGCGTGGGCTGATCTCCGCTGTCGGTATGAGCCCGATGAGGAGATCTTCATGGCGCGCCCGCAGAACCTCCAAGGCGCAGCGGAGCGGCGCGAAATTGGTCACGTGTGCATTGATGAGAAAGAGACGGCGAACACCCGAGGTTACAAGCCAGTCGCCAAGGTCGGTGACGACGGCAATCAGTGTCTGGGGCGAGAGCGAGAGTGTTCCCGGCCAGCGTCGGGAGTGACCGGACGACGAGCCATAGGCGAGCGGCGGCAGGACCGGGATGCCGGTTTTTGCGGAGACTGCTTCGCAAACGGCGGCGGCGATGGTGGTATCCACTCCGGTGCCGAGATGGGGTCCGTGTTGTTCTGTGGCACCGACGGGCAAAAGAACCGCCCGGCCGCAGGATTCCAGCACTCTGGGAATTTCCGGCCAGGGGAGCGTTTCCCAAAAGACCGGAGAGTTATTCGACATCATCTCCGGCAAGGGTCATGCGGGTGATCGGGAGGCGTTCCTGGGCGGACTCGATCGGCGGATGGATGAGTTCGCCAAGGCGCGCGTAAGTGGCAAGAAACGGCTCCGATACAAATTGGGAACGGTCCCGCGGGCGTGGCACCGGGTCCTCGATCATCTCGGCCACGCGACTGGGATTCGTGCCGAGGACGAGAATGCGGTCGGAAAGATAGACCGCCTCGTCGAGATCATGGGTAATGAAGAGAATGGTGACATCGACATTCTTCCAAATTTCGAGAAGGTAAGCCTGCATCTGAGCGCGAGTCTGAGCGTCGAGGGCTCCGAAGGGTTCATCCATGAGGAGAATGCGGGGCCGGTTGGCGAGCGCCCGGGCGATGGCGACACGTTGCTTCATGCCGCCCGAAAGTTGGTGCGGGTAGGAATTCTCGAACTTGGAAAGGCCAACCAAGGCGATCCATTCGCGCGCCTCGGCCTCTGCTTCGAACGCCCCTTTGCCCGCCATGCGCAGGCCGAACATCACGTTTTTCTTCACCGTCAGCCAGGGAAAGAGCGTGTAGCTCTGGAAGACCATGCCACGATCCGGCCCGGGGCCGCTCACGGCGCGCCCGTTCAAAAGGACGTCGCCGGACGTGGGCGTATCGAGTCCGGCGATGATGCGGATGAGCGTCGATTTTCCGCAACCCGAGGGACCGAGCACGCACATGAACTCGCGGCGGTAAACTTGGAAGGAAATCCGGTCGAGCGTCGTATGGGTGCCGGAATCCGTGGAGAAGGACTTTGTGAGACCTTTGACATCGAGAATCACAGGTCGCTCGCGAAGCTTTGCAAATCGCGCGGCGACTTCGGGTGTTTGATCGAGGTAAGAGCTCATGAGGCGAGGGCCGGTTTGCGGCGGAGTCTGCGGAACCAGCCGGGACGGGATGTTTTTTGCCAGGGGAAAAGACGCCGACCAAGGGCGTCCAGAATACGGTCCGTCGTAAAGCCGATGAGGCCGATCAGAATAATGGCAGCAAAGACGTTGTCGTAGATGCGGTATTTGGCCTGTTGGTTGATGAAGTAAGTGATGCCCGAGCTGGCGCCGATGTATTCGGCCACAATGAGATAGGTCCACGCCCAACCGAGAAGGATGCGCATGTCATTGTAGAGGTCCACGGCAACGCCCGGAACGACAACCCGGAAAAGCAACTGCGGGCGCGTGGCTCCGAGCGTCTGCGCGGCTTCGATGAGCGAGGTGTCGAGCTTGCGGGTCGTATTCGCAATCACGAGCACCTGCTGAAAGAACGTGCCGATGAAAATGATGGCGATTTTGGGCGCGTCGTAGATGCCAAGAACAGCGACGGCGAGCGCTCCAAAGGCCGGAGCCGGCATGTAGCGGATGAAATCCACAACCGGTTCTCCCAGTCTCGAGAACAGCTTGAAGGTTCCGCACAGAATGCCCAAGGGAACGCCGAAAAGGGAACTCCAGAAGAAACCCCAGAAAATGATCTGGACGCTGTGCCAGAGACTTTCATGGAGCCATGGTTCGCCCTTGCGGCGCGGCGGCGTGGTGAAGCTCTTGTAAAGCGCCACGGCCACCTCGTGCGGAGCCGGGAGAAAGACCGGATTGGCCGGCACGCCTTTCGCCAAGGGAAGTCCTGCGGCGGCGAGCTTGGCATTCTCCGCGCGGAAAACACTTTTCTCCACCAATGTGTCCGGCCGGAAGTAAGAAACAGCTCCCGGCTCGGTGATCCGCATCAGCGGATGCCAGACGAAGGGCACGTAGCTGACAATCGCCCAGATCACGAGCGGCAGGAGAAACGATCCCCAGACGAGCGCGACCTGAAGCCCTGGCGGCAGATCTCCGTAGGGCACAAGAAGCTTTGGCTTGTTTTTCACAGCTTGGACTTCTTCCGGCAGGTGGTATCCAAAGATCCCGGCGGGAGCGTTTTCCGCGTTCCCGCCGGGTCAAGATGGCTTAGAGCGAGTTGGTAATGGTCGGATCGATGTAATCCGCCACCGGCTGCGCCTTGTCGTAAACTTTGTTGTCCACGTTGAACTTGTCGGCAACCTCGCTGGATCCATAGATCGAGTCGAGGCCCGGACCCTTGATGAAAGCCTTCTTTGCTTCGGCCAGCGTGAGGATCTTCGTCCCTTCCACAAAGGAGGCATAGACGGACGGCTCCAAATTCACACGGGCCGCCATGATCTTGATGGCATCGTCACGGGTGGCGGGATCATAGAAGTAATCCACGATTTTGTACCAAACCTGCGCGACTTTTTTCCAATCGTCGGGTCGTGCGGAAAGGCTGGCCGGGTTGACGGCGAGCACGTCATAAATCAACCCCGGAACGTCCTTGCTGGTGAAAACGGCCTTCGATCCGGGGACGGCCTGAAGGGCCTGTCCGGAATTCGGCTGCCAGGCGACAATGGCGTCCACATCGCCCGAGGCAAAGGCCTTCGGCGTTTCGTGGGTGGGCACATTGACAAGGGTGACATCGGCCTCGGTCATTCCATTGGCCTCCAACGCCTTGAGCAGGAGGAGATGACCGACGAAACCGACTTCGACCCCGATTTTTTTGCCTTTGAGATCCTTGACCGACTCGATGCCCGGCTTGGCGACGACCATGTCGTTGCCATTGCTGAAGTCGTTGATGAGGATCGTCTTGCTCGGAGCTCCCGTGGCTCCGGTGACGAGCGCGTCGCCGTTCGTCATGGAAACGGCGTCAACCTTGCCCGCCGAAAAGGCTTCCATGGACGGCACGTATTCGAACCACTCGAACTGCACATCGACGCCGGCTTCCTTGAACCAGCCTTTTTCGATACCGACCTGCCAGGCGACCCAGCCCGGCCAGTCACTATAGGCAATTTTGAGCGGTTCCGCTTGGGCGGTTGTCCCCGCAACCACGGCGACGGCGGCCGCGGCAAACAATGATTTGATGTTCATGTGATGGTCCCCCTTTTGGATTGGTAGTATTAAGTTTTTTTTCAGTCGTAATAACGACACACTTCATAAAGCACGATCCGTGCCAGCCGGGGCCCGGGTGTTTGGTGTTTCCTCGCGGGGCAGACCGCCGTTAGGCTCGCGAGGTCGAACCATGACCGAACCCTATTTTGATCTCGCGGTGGCAGTGGCCTCGTTTTTGGCGGGGGTGCTTGGGGCTCTGATCGGGTTGGGAGGCGGGATCATTATCACACCGGTGCTGGTGTTGGCGTTCGGAATCGACATTCGTTACGCGATGGGCGCTGCGCTGTGCTCGGTGATTGCGACGTCCAGCGGGGCGGCGGCGGCTTACCTGCGTGACGGGATTTCGAATATGCGGATCGGGCTCTTTCTCTGTGTCGCCACGACCACAGGCGCGGTGGCGGGAGCCTTGGCGGCAACCACGCTGAACGCCGCCGTGCTCTCGATCATCTTCGGCAGCGCCCTGCTCATCACGGTGTTGCTCTCGATCCGGTCGAAAAAAGAAAAGCCGCTGACGCCGGTGGAGTCCGATCCGCTGGCGGTCAAACTGCGGTGGAACGGATCTTACGAAGTGAACGGTCAAAAGGTCGATTACGGCGTCGCGGGCGCAGTGCCGGGGTTTGTCGTGATGTGGTTCGCCGGCGTGTTGTCGGGCCTGCTCGGAATCGGGTCCGGTGCTTTCAAAGTCGTGGCGATGGACCAGATCATGCGCATCCCGTTCAAAGTGACCACGGCGACGAGCAATTTTATGATCGGGGTGACGGCTGCGGCCAGTGTCGGGATTTATTTGAAGAAGGGATACCTGGATCCCGCGCTCGTGGCACCGGTGGCGCTCGGAGTGCTCGGCGGGGCCTTTCTCGGAGCGCGCCTGCTTTCGGTGGTCCCAGTGAAAATTCTGCGGATCGTCTTTCTCACGGCAGTTTTTGTCATCGCGATCCAGATGATCGCTCGAGGGCTGGGAGTGAATATCGGATGAAAAATTTTCCTCTGTTTTTGTCGCGGGTCATCCTGTGGGGCACGCTCGTCGCGGCGGCGGTGATTGCGGTCGGGCTGGTGTGGTTTCTCGTTACCCACCCCGGGACGCCTCCCGGCGATCACATTTTTTCCGGCGAACCAAAGATGTTCCGCGATCCGGTGACCATGGTGCAGGTCGCGATGGAGCCCTCTACAACCGGCCACCGGCGAAGCTTGATCATGATCGGCGTGGTCTTGCTTTTGGTCGGTCCACTGGTCCGCGTGGCGCTGGCCGGGGTCGGTTATCTTTTGGAGAAGGATCGTCTGTATGCCGGGGTGAGTGCGGTGGTATTCGGGGTCTTGGTGCTGAGCTTTTTCTGGTGAAGACAGGATATCTCGCCGCGCTGACGGGGCCGCTGCGGAGACCGGTCTTTCGAGCGTTGTGGTTGGCAACGGTCGTTTCAAACATCGGCACGCTGATGCACGGGGTCGGCGCGGCGTGGCTGATGACATCGATGACGACTTCGCCGCTTTTGGTCGGATTGGTGCCCGCCGCCGTGATGCTTCCGACATTTCTGGTGGGGCTTTGGGGTGGCGTGTTGGCGGATCTTTTCGAGCGGCGGCGGATTTTGGTCCTGACGCAATCAGCCATGATGCTCACGGCCTTGGCGCAGGGGGTGTTGACGATCCAAGGACGAATGTCGCCCGAACTGCTCCTCTCGCTGACCTTCGGCATCGGCCTCGCCAGCGCCCTGAATCTCCCCGCGTGGCAGTCGCAGATTCAGGACATTGTGCCGAGGGACGAAGTGGCGGCGGCGGTTTCGCTGAACAGCATGAGCTTTAATACAGCGCGCGCAGTGGGTCCCGCGGTGGGCGGACTTTTGGTGGCCGCGAGCGGACCGGCGAGTGTTTTTCTGATCAATGCGGCGTCGTATCTCGGGACGGTGGCGGTTTTGGTCCGGTGGAAACCTCCGCGTCGGACCAAAACGCGTTCCGGAGTTTTTTCCGCAATGCGGGAAGGGTTTGGCTACGTGCTGCGCGCTCCGGCGATGCGGGCACCGCTGGTGCGGGTGAGTGTGTTTGCCTTCGGGACCAGCGCGGTCTGGGCGGTGCTGCCTTTGCTCTCGCGCGAAATCCTGCAACGGGGTCCGGGTGGGTATGGGTTGATGCTCGCTGCGTTCGGCTTGGGATCTCTCGTCATTGGCGGACTCGTGCCGGGCTTGCGGCGGAGATTTCACCCGGATGCCATGATCGAGATTTCGGTGATCGCACTCTCGCTGGTGATTTTCGGACTCGCGGTGATCAGGAGCTATCCGATCCTGCTCGGACTCTTGTTCCTCGGCGGGGTCGCTTGGGTCGGCACGATGGTGCAGTTCAATGTCAGTGTGCAGACTTCGGTGCCCGCGGAATTCCGGGGCCGGGCGATGTCATTTTACCTCGTGTTTTTTCAAGGGAGCATGGGCATCGGAAGCGCCTGCAATGGCTGGATCGCAGAACACCTGGGTATCCCGCATGCGTTGATCGTCTCGGGATTCATGGTGCTCGCGGGCCTCGTGCTCAAAAAACTTCTGCCGCTGCCTGCGCATGGGGCCGGCTTGGGGGAACGCGCGGAACCAGTTGTTGGAGGGGATTAATCTTCCCGGCGTTCTTCGGCACGTTCCTCGAAACGCATGAATTCCTCGATGAACGTGAGGGCGACATCACCGGTGGGGCCGTTGCGCTGCTTGGCGAGAATGAGGGTGGCTTTGCCTTCGGCTTCCTTTTTGGCCTCGTCATCGTCGGCGTAGTATTTCTCGCGGACGAGGAGCCCGACGACGTCGGCATCCTGTTCGATGGTCCCGGATTCCCGAAGATCGCTGAGGCGCGGGCGGCCTTTGCTGTCGCCGGTGCGTTGCTCGGGATTCCGGTTCAGCTGCGCGAGGACGATGACGGGGATTTTGAGTTCTTTCGAGAGCGCCTTGATGCCGTAGGAGATTTCCGCGATTTCAATCTGGCGGTTGTCCTGGGCGCGGCGCGAGGTGGAACGAAGGAGCTGGAGGTAATCGATGACGACGAGCTCGATCTTCTCGCGCTCGCGGAGCCGGCGGGCTTTGGCGCGAAGCTCGAGAATGCTCAGACCCGGCGTGTCATCGACGAAAATTTTCGCCTTGGTGAGCAGGCCGGCCGCGGTGCCGATGCTGTTCATTTCGGCTTTGCCGATAAAGCCGTCGCGGAGGGATTTTGAGTTCACCCGGGCGCGGGAGCAAAGAAGACGTTGCACGAGCTGTTGGGCGCTCATTTCCAAACTGAATACGGCGACTGGCTTGCCCGCGTCGAGCGCGACATGCTCGGCGATGTTCATGGCGAGGGCGGTCTTTCCCATCGAGGGACGTGCGGCGATGACGAACATTTCCCCGGGGTGGAGTCCGCTGGTCATGCGGTCCAGAACGCCGAATCCGGTCGAGAGACCGGTGATGCCGCCTTTGTTTTTGATGAGTTGCTCGATGCTGGTAATGGCATCGTTCACCATTTCCTTCATGGTCGGGAGCGAGTCCCGGAACCGCTCTTCGCCGATGGACAGAATCTTTTGCTCCACCTCGTCGAGGAGGGTCTTGACGTCGCCCTGTTCCTCGTAAGACCGCGCGGCATATTCGGTGCAGACCGTGATGACCTGGCGGAGGAGAAACTTCTCCCGCAGGATGTCGCGATAATAGTCCGCATTCGCCGCAGTGGGGACGAATGTGAGGAGGTCGGTGACCAGCGCGGCTCCGCCGACTTCGTCGAGGAGTTTTCTGTCGTCGAGCGTCTGGGTGACCGAGATGAGATCGATCGGACGACCGGAATTCCGCATTTCGACGAGCACGTCGAAGACTTTCTGGTGGGCGGGAAGGTGGAAATACTTCGCGTCGATCTGCGCCATGCAGTCGTCGAGCACGGAGGTCGAGAGCAGGATGGAGCCGAGGAGGCCTTTCTCGGCATCAATGCTCTGCGGGAGCGAGCGATGGATATCCGGCAGGAAGCTGCCGGATTTCTGGGCGTAGTCGCCTTTGCGCGCGCGGGGCTTCGACGCCCCGTTGCCGTTGCCGTCCGTGGGTTTCTCCTCAGCCTTGGCGGGAGAGCCGGGGGGCATGGTCGCCTACTCCTTCGAGGACTTGCGGCGCGGCTTTTTGGAAGCGTCGGCCGACTCCTCTTCCGCCGGTGTCTCGGCGGCTGGCGCGGCGACTTTGATGCGGAGAGTGGCGGTGATGTCGTGGTGAAGCTTGATGGTGACCTCGTGGTCGCCGGTCTCGCGGATGCCCTTTTCGAGGACGACCGCATGCTTCGGGAGATCTTCGGTCTTCAACTCGGCGATGACCCGGTCGGTGATGTCCTTCGCGGTGATCGATCCGAAAGCCTTGCCGGTCTCGCCGGTTTCGAGGGTGAAGGTGAGCTTGAGTTTGTTGATCTTGGCGGCGAGTTCGTCAGCGGCGGTCATTTCGCGGGCCTCGCGCTCGGCGCGGCGGGCTTTGAGATGATTGATCTTCCGGAGCGAGCTCGGCGTGATCTCAAGGGCCTGGCCCCGTGGGATAAGAAAATTGCGGGCGTAGCCGCGGCGGACTTTGACGATGTCGGCTTCCGCGCCAAGCGACGGGATATTTGCAGTGAGGATAACTTCTGTAGTGGCCATAGGTCTGAGAATCGGCGGGAGGTTGAGAGTAGCGGAGGCGAATGTGGTGTCAATCTCCCGCGCAGAAAATTTTCCGACGGAGGGAGGGGCATCAGGAATGAAGCTTGATCATTCGAAGCGAACATGGGAACATCTCCCAGCCTCCGGTGCCGATACCAATGCAACCCGGGCTCGACGGCCGCCGTGAGGTGCCTCGACCTGGATTCATCCGCGGCACCCATGTTCTTTGCGTCACGCCACCACGCGTGTCCACGCGGAGGGGTGCCCACGCCGGAAGTCCAACGCAGGCCCGCGCAACGGCCGGAGACCATGCAACTCTCCGCCCGGCGCAGCGGCCTCGCACGCAACACACATAAAAAGAAATGCCAACTGACTACTCACCGAGCGGATCGCGTCGCTCGTCACGCCGCGGCGGCGCTCGCCGCCCGAACCGTGGAGATCGTTCCACCCCGAACCGGCCGGAGGCCGCTCCTAAGAAAAAGTCCCTGATCGAGAAGATTCTCGGATTTTTCCAACCCGAAAAGAAGAAGGCCGCCCCAGTGCGCAGCGCCGCCCCGGCGTCTGCCGAAGAGGCTCCGCGCCGCACCCGGGAAAAAGCCCCGCGCAGCGAGCGCCCGACCGGTATGCGCAAGCCCGAGCTGGTTGAGGTGACCTCCTCCCGGCTCTATGTCGGCAACCTCTCGTTCGATGCCTCGGAAAGTGATCTCTTCGAGCTCTTCAACGGAGTCGGTCTCGTGCGCAACGTCGAGGTCGTCATGAACCGCCACACCATGAAGTCCAAGGGCTTCGCTTTCGTCGAGATGCAGACCATCGAC
The DNA here is from genome assembly GCA_964516295.1 of uncultured Chthoniobacterales bacterium. Taxonomy (GTDB): domain Bacteria; phylum Verrucomicrobiota; class Verrucomicrobiia; order Chthoniobacterales; family Terrimicrobiaceae; genus CAZEYT01. The sequence goes on from CAZEYT010000011.1 coordinate 42,953, forward strand.
GAAGCAAAACGGGCCGTGACCGAGCTTCACGACAAGGAATACATGAGCCGCAAGCTCGTGGTCAGCGGCGCGAAAGCCGTCGAGGAACGTCGTTCCGAGCGGAACCGCCAGCCTGAACAGTAAGACTCCAACCCACCCGGGGCCCCGCCCGCTGATTGTGGCGGGGCCCACGGGCGTCGGAAAATCCCGCTTCGCCGTCCAGCTCGCCGAGCGTTTGGGCGGGGAGATCATCGGGGCCGACGCTTTTCAGATTTACGATGGCCTGCCGGTGCTCACCGCGCGGCCTACTCTGGATCTTCTCGACCGGATTCCCCATCATTTGGTCGGAGTTTGGGATCCCGGTCAGCCCTGCGATGCGGCGAGCTACGCGGTTGCGGCCCGGGCCTGCCTGGAAGAAATTTCCAGCCGGGGAAAAGTTCCGCTCCTTGTCGGAGGCACCGGTCTTTATTTAAAGGCGCTCACACACGGTCTGGCCAACCTCCCGAAAGTCGGGGATGCCCTCCGGCATGAGATTTCAGAATTGTCTTTGGAAGAGGCCCTCCGCCGATTGGCCGGGGCCGATCCCGCCGCACCAAGGCAAATCGATACCAGGAATCCGGTCCGCGTCCGCCGGGCGCTGGAGATCGTCCTCACGACCGGTCGTCGGCTCGCGGAGGCCCGCACCCAGTGGAAATCGCCGCCGGTGGCAATGGACGGGATTTTTCTCACCCGGAGCCGCGACGATCTCCACAGCCGAATTGCCGCCAATGTCACCGGGCTGTTTGACCAGGGCGTCGTGGAAGAAGTCCGAGCGGCCCCCGAGGTCGGGCCGGGTTTGCGGCGTGCCATCGGGTATGCGGACATCCAAGCCCATCTTGCCGGGAAAACCGATCTCGAGGAAACGCGGGCGCGGATCTTCCTGCACACCCGCCAGTATGCCAAAAGGCAATTGACCTGGTTTCGGAACCAATTTAGCTTTCCCCATATCGACCTGACCGTGACGCCCGCCCCCATCGACGCCGCTCTCCACCTTCTGGCCGGCACGAACGCATGACCCCTCCCGGCTCCGGAGTACACGAAAAAACGATCTTGGTTGGTTTGGAGCACGGCGGCGTGAACCGCTGGGATGTTGAGGACTCGCTCGACGAACTCCGCCAGCTCGCGGCAACCGCCGGTGCCCAAGTCGTGGATACGGTGGTGCAGCGTTTGGAAAAGCCCACGGCGCCGTATTACATCGGGAAAGGCAAGGCCGAGGAAGTCGCCCGCCAGTGCGGGGAGAAACAGGTGACGTCCCTCATTTTCGACGACGAACTTTCACCGGCCCAAGGCCGGAATCTCGAGCAACTCACCTCGCGCAAGGTCCTCGACCGCACGCAGCTCATTCTCGACATTTTCGCCCAGCGCGCACGGACGAAGGAAGGCCGCCTCCAGATCGAGCTCGCGCAGCTTCAATACCTCCTCCCGCGCCTCACCCGCATGTGGACCCACCTCTCGCGTCAGAGCGGTGGCATCGGCACCCGGGGACCCGGCGAGACGCAGCTGGAAGTCGACCGTCGCCGCGTTCAGGAACGCATTGCCCGTCTCGAGCGCGACCTCAAAGAAGTCCGGAAGAATCGCGGCGTCCAGCGCGAGGGTCGCCTTCGGCGAAACTGGCCCGTCGCGTCGCTCGTCGGCTATACGAACGCCGGTAAGTCCTCTCTCCTCAACCGCCTCACGGGAGCCGGCGTCCTCGCCGAGGACAAACTTTTCGCGACGCTGGACCCGACGACGCGTCAGGTAACCTTGCCGAACAAGCAAAAGATCCTGCTGACAGACACGGTGGGTTTCATTCGCAAGCTCCCCCACACCGTCATCGAATCGTTCAAAGCCACGCTCGAGGAAGTCCAACTCGCCGATTTGCTCATCCACGTCGTCGATCTGAGTCACCCGCAGCATCACGAGCAAATGACCGCCGTTGATGAAGCCTTGGCCGAGCTGGATTGCACCGGCAAGCAGACCATTGTGATTTTCAACAAAATCGATCTCGTTCCCGATCCCGAGATCGTCGCCAACCAACTTTCCCGTCATCCCGGCAGCGTTGCGGTTTCCGTGCGCACCGGCGAGGGAATGGATACGCTGATCCGGGAACTCGAGCACCGGCTGGCCGCCTGGCGACTTCGCGGCGAATTTTGCATCCCCACGTCCGAGTCCGCTCTGCTCGCCGAGATCCACCGTGTCGGTCACGTCCTCGACATCCGCTACAGCGGCGACGATGCCATCGTGCAGGCGCACGTCCCGCCGGAGCTGAGCGCCCGTCTTGCGCCGTTCGAGCGCTGAGTTTTTCCATGGAGTTCGCCCGCTGGTTTGTTTGTTTGGCTTTGGTTCTTCTCATTACCGGTTGTAGTACGCCGGGGATTATTGTTTCCCCCGACAAACCGCGCGGGCCGATCTATGACGCCAAGCCGACGTTCGTTCAGGAAGGCATCGCCTCCTGGTATGGCGGACGCTGGATCGGCCGTCTCACTGCAAATGGCGAACGCTACAAAGCCGACGACATGACGGCCGCCCACAAGAAACTTCCCTTCAATACGATGGTCCGCGTCACCGATCTGAAGACAAAAAACACGGTCATCGTCCGGATCAATAATCGCGGCCCCTACATCCGCGGTCGGATCATCGACCTGAGCGTGCTCGCTGCCAAAAAGCTCGGCACTTATGATCGCGGGATCGCGAAAGTTCGCATCGAGGCCCTGCGCGAGATTCCGGTGCTGACCAAGCCGAATCTTCGCGCTCCCAAGCCGTCGGCCACGCCGTCACAGAAGCCGGTGCCGAAGAAGAAGCGTTCGAACGCCTGATTCGCCGCGGATCTTACGAAGGCTGACGCCCTTCCCTTGATGTCGGTCGGGGAAAGCGATAGCACTGGAGTTTCCGCCGGTTACTTCGTCCGAGGTCCGGGGATTTGCAATTCATGAACCAGAGAAAAGGAATCATTTTGGCCGGTGGAGCGGGCACGCGCCTGCACCCGGTGACGCTCGTTTCGAGCAAGCAACTCATGCCGGTTTACGACAAACCGATGATCTATTACCCGCTGACGACGCTGATGCTCGGTGGCATTCGCGAGGTTTTGATCATTTCCACCCCGCAGGATCTGCCCCGCTTTCACGCGCTGTTGGGCTCGGGTGAGGCCTGGGGGATGCGGTTTGAATATGTCGAGCAGCCATCGCCCGACGGTCTCGCACAGGCGTTTTTGCTGGGCGAGGAGTTCTTGGGCGGAAACCCGGCGTCCTTGGTCCTCGGCGACAACCTTTTTTACGGTCACGATCTCGCCTCGATCGTCGCCAAAGCCTCGCTTCAACAGACCGGAGCGACGGTTTTCGCGTATCACGTCAAACACCCCGAAGCTTATGGCGTGGTCGAGTTCGATGCGGATGGCCGGGCGATTGGGTTGGAGGAAAAACCACAGCAGCCGCGCTCATCGTATGCAGTGACAGGTCTTTATTTTTACGACGAGACCGTCGTCGCGAGGGCCAAGTCACTGAAGCCCTCACCCCGCGGGGAATTGGAGATTACGGACCTCAACCGTCTCTACCTCGAAGACGGTGCGTTGCAGGTCGAGATTTTTGGACGCGGAACGGCGTGGCTCGATACCGGCACGCACGATTCCCTCCTCCAGGCCGGCGCGTTTATCCAGACCATCGAGCAGCGTCAGGGACTCAAAGTCGGCTCACCCGAGGAAGTCGCCTTCCGGATGGGCTGGATCGAAAAAGACCAGCTCGCCCACCTGGCCGCGAAGCTGGGCAAAAGCTCGTATGGAGAATACCTGGCCGCCCTCGCCCGCGACGGCTTCGCAGATCGCTGAGTCGCATGGACCCCCAGCAAACCTCATTGGCCGGCATGGTTCTCCTCAAGCCGCGCGTCTTCGGTGATGACCGGGGATTTTTTGTCGAGACCTGGAACGAGCGGACATTCTCCGAAATCGGTCTCGATGTGAAATTCGTGCAGGACAATCACAGCCTGTCCCGCCGCGGCATCCTGCGCGGCCTGCATTTTCAGAATCCGCGTTCGCAGGGGAAGCTGGTCTGGACCGTCGAGGGCGAGATCTACGATGTCGCCGTGGATTTGCGGCGGTCTTCCCCCACTTTCGGAAAGTGGGAGGCGTTCCGGCTCAATGCCGACAACAGGTTCCGGCTCTGGGTGCCGCGAGGATTCGCCCATGGTTTCTACGTCACCAGCGAGCGGGCGCAGGTTATTTACAAGTGCGACGACTACTACGCCCCGGAACACGAGATGACCCTTGCGTGGAATGATCCCACACTCGGTATCGATTGGCCGATCCCGGACGGAGATTCCCCGGTTCTTTCGCCGAAGGATGCCGTCGGACTCCCGTTTTCGGCCTGCCGGACGTTTGACTGAAACAAAAAAGCCCGGCCGGTCGCGGGGACCAAGCCGGGCTTTTTGAAAAAACTCGTCGATCAGCTCTTCTGATCGAGAATCGCGGCTTTCACCTGCTCGGGAACCTGCTCGAAGTGCGAGGGTTCCATTGAGTAGGACGAACGGCCCTTCGAGAGCGAGCGGATCGCGGTCGCGTATCCGAACATTTCCGAAAGCGGAACCTCGGCCGCGATGGTGCAAAGATTGCCCTTCGTCTCAATGCCTTGGATGCGCGCACGGCGGCGGTTCAGGTCGCCCATGATGTCACCTTGGAATTCCTCCGGGGTGATGTTTTCGACCTTCATGATTGGCTCGAGGAGGATCGGCTTGGCTTTCTTCAATCCGTCCTTGAGCGCAAAAATCGCCGCCATCTTGAACGCCATTTCGTTCGAGTCCACGTCGTGGTAGGAACCATCGATGATGTCGATGTGAACGTCGATCACCGGATAGCTGGCAACAACGCCGTTCAATACGGCTTCGTTGAAGCCCTTGATCACAGCAGGGATGAATTCCTTGGGAATCGTTCCGCCGACGACCTTGTTTTCAATCGTGATGCCTTTGCCGCGCTCGTTCGGGGCGACTTTGCAAATGACGTGACCGTATTGACCACGACCACCGGATTGTTTAACGAGTTTGCCCTCGCCATCGGCCGGAGCAAGGATGGTTTCTTTGTAAGCGATTTGCGGCTTGCCGGCGTTCGCTTCGACCTTGAATTCCCGCATCATACGATCGCGGATGATTTCCAAGTGAAGTTCGCCCATGCCGGCGATGATCGTCTGGCCGGTGTCTTCGTTGGTGAAAACGCGGAACGTCGGGTCCTCTTCGGCGAGACGCTGGAGGGCGTTGGCCATCTTTTCCTGGTCGATTTTGGTCTTTGGCTCGACCGCCATCGAAATAACGGGGTCGGGGAACGACGGCGGCTCGAGGAGGATCGGGTGATCTTCGTCACACAGCGTGTCACCGGTGGTGATGTTCTTGATGCCGACGATGGCCGCGATATCGCCCGAGTAACAGGTGTCGATATCCTCGCGCTTGTCGGCCTGAATCTGGATCAGGCGGCTGATGCGCTCCCGCTTGTTCGTGCGCGGGTTGTAAACCGTGTCGCCCTTTGAGAGCTTGCCGGAGTAAACGCGGAAGAAAACGAGTTTTCCAACGAACGGATCGCTCCAGAGCTTGAACGCCAGCGAGCAGAATTTTCCATTGTCATTCGACGGCGCGTCGATGGGCTGGCCATTGTCCGGGTTCTGACCGCGGGCGGCCGGAATGTCGAGAGGGCCCGGGAGATAATCCACGACGGCGTCCACCAAATACTGCACACCCTTGTTTTTGAAGGCGGAGCCTCCAACAACGGGAACGAAGCGGTTGGCGATGGTCTGACGGCGGATGGCCGCTTTGAGAGCTTCCTTGGTGATCGGCTTCTCTTCGAGGAAAAGCATTCCCACTTCTTCATCGAGATCGCACATTTGGGCGACGAGGTCTTCGTAGGCTTTCTCGGCCGAGGCCTTCAACTCTTCCGGGATTTCCTGAACCTCGTAGGTCGATCCCATCACGTCGTTGTCGAGGTAGATAATCGCCTTTTGGTTGATGACGTCGATCTGGCCCTTGAGGTAGTCCTCGCGGCCGAGCGGGATGAGAATCGGCCAGGCATTCGCGCCAAGTTTCACGCGCATGCTCTCCACAGCGGCGTCGAAATCGGCACCGGTGCGGTCCATTTTGTTCACAAATGCGATCCGCGGAACGCCGTACTTGGTCGCCTGACGCCAGACAGTCTCGGACTGCGGCTGCACACCGGCCACACCGCAGAAGACAGCGATGGCACCGTCGAGGACACGCAGGGAACGTTCGACTTCGGCCGTGAAATCCACGTGGCCGGGAGTGTCAATGATGTTCACCCGCATTTTGATGCCTTCGTAGGCCTTGTAAATGCCTTCTTCCCGGCGCTGCATCCACGAACACGTGGTGGCGGCCGAGGTGATCGTGATCCCGCGTTCGCGCTCCTGCTCCATCCAGTCGGTGACCGTGGTGCCTTCATGCACCTCGCCGATCTTGTGGATCATGCCGGTGTAGAAGAGGATCCGCTCGGTGAGCGTGGTCTTGCCGGCGTCAATGTGCGCGGCAATACCGATGTTGCGGGTGCGCTCGAGGGGGAAAGCGCGGTTGGGAGAATTCGGATTGGCGGCGTTGGCCTCGAGCGTGGCGGACATGGGAAAGGAAAATGAGGTTGAAAATCTACCAGCGGAAGTGGGCGAAGGCGCGGTTGGCTTGGGCCATCTTGTGCATATCGTCGCGTTTCTTGATCGCGTTGCCCTGACCGGCGGCGGCGTCTTTCAGCTCATACGCCAACGCATTTTCCATGGGCACGCCTTTGCGGTTGCCGGCAAACGTCACCAGCCAACGCATTGCGAGCGCGATCTGACGGTCGGCGGGAACTTCCATTGGAACTTGGTAGGTGGCACCACCGACGCGGCGGGACTTGACTTCCAGACGAGGCTTGATGTTTTCGATCGCTTTGTTGAGCGTCTCCAACGGATCCACCGTGTCGCTGCCCTCGCGGCTCTTGTCGATGGCCGTGTAAACAATACGCTCGGCAATGGATTTCTTGCCGCGGCGCATGACGGCGGCAATAAGACGGGCAACGACCGGACTCGCGTAACGGGCGTCTTTTTTGACTTCTTTGTGAATGACTCGACGACGGCGGGACATGGCTTGGGATCAGTGGTTTGGTTGGAGACTACTTCTTCTTGCCCTTGGCACCCTTGGCGTCTTCCTGACCGGGTTTCGGACGTTTGGCTCCGTATTTGGAGCGACCGCGACGGCGGCCGTCCACTCCGAGGCTGTCGAGCGTTCCGCGGACGATGTGATAGCGGACACCCGGGAGATCTTTCACACGACCGCCGCGTACGAGGACGATCGAGTGTTCCTGAAGATTGTGACCTTCGCCGGGAATGTAAGCGATGACTTCCTGGCCGTTGGTGAGGCGGACTTTGGCGACTTTGCGAAGCGCGGAGTTCGGCTTCTTGGGGGTGCGGGTCATGACCTGCACGCACACGCCGCGGCGCTGCGGGCAGTTCACCAGCGCGGGCGATTTCGATTTGACCGTCACTTTGCGACGGCCTTTGCGTACCAGTTGATTGATCGTGGGCATTTTGGGATTCCTGTTCTCGTACCGCGGCGTTCGTCGGGACAAAAAAACCACCCGGCGGTGGCAATCGCGGTCCCCCGTCTTCGTGCGGGAGGTGAGAGACTAGTGAAGGCGGAGCCGCACGCAAGCCAAAAAATACGCCGTCAAACCGAACCGGAATCCGCCCCCACCGGCCAAACGGTCGTTGACGGCGAAGGAGGGCTCGTTTTTCATGGCGCGCTCTCATCATGTCCAAAGACGCCTCATCCCAACGCATGGAAAAACTCGTCAGCCTCTGCAAACGCCGGGGGTTCATTTTCCAATCGTCCGAAATCTACGGCGGCC
>CAZEYT010000012.1:0-48904 GCA_964516295.1 uncultured Chthoniobacterales bacterium
GCCAGGCCCATGAGCGCATCATTGGGGAATGCAAAGTGCCAAATGAGGAAAAAATCCTGAGCCATTACCAAAAGGACATCCGTTTGGTGGTGCGCGGGAAGGGGTCCGGAGAGGTTGAATTTGGCAACAGCCTGTTCGTGGCGCAGAACGTGGCCGGCTACATCTTCGATCATGCCCTGAGTCAGGAGACATCCGGCGGGGATGCCCAGTGGCTGCGCGAGCGCTACCCCATCCTGCCGGAAAAGACGGGCGGAAAACTCTGCGGCGTGACGACGGATCGCGGCTTCGACAGCCGGAAGAACCGCGAGCATCTCCAGAACGTCGAGCACTTCAATGGACTTTGCCCGCGTGATCCGGCGGAACTGCCCCGTCGTCGCACGACGGTCGAACTTTTTGTCACCACCCAACGCCGGCGGAGTCAAACCGAAGGCCGCATTGGCATTCTGAAAAATGTCTTTCTCGGCGGCCGCCCGCGCGCCAAAGGCTTCGCCCACCGGCAGATCCAAGTGGCCTGGTCTGTCTTGGCTCATAATCTTTGGGTTCTGGCCCGCCAGCCCTGGCGGGAAGATGAGACCGAGGCGGTCCCGGCGGCCGCCTGACTTTCACCCAAAACTTCCTCCGCAGCGACACCACAAGAGCGTTTTCATCGCAGCCCGACAGCGTGAAGTTTTCACCAAACGCTCCATGCAGAAGCGACAAGCCCAAATTTTCTTCCCAGAATGACCAGTGATTTTTTGGGTAGCAGCAGACGGCCTTATCGACGCCGCCGTGATTTTTTAGGCCGGCTTGCCCATCGCGATGAAGGTTTGTTTTCGAGACCGCCACTGGCCCGACAACGGGTTCCTTGCAGAACCCCGTGGTCCACAATCGATCATGCACGTCTTCCGAATTCGGAGTTCCGAGCGTGCGTGGCAGGCCGACCTGAATGCTCAGAAGCATCAGTTGAAGCGGGTGATTTTTCATGCAGTTCGTTTTTGCTCAAGAAGAGCGTGGCGAGAATCAGAGTCACGAGTCAGTTCCGAAATCTTTTTTTCGAGCGATCCGACCTGCTGGAGAGGCCGGCATTTCAGGGGCTTTCTGATTTGACACGGTTGGCGCTCTCGAACAAGCCTCGGGGCGTGAACTTTCCAGTCCTGCCATCCCGGGAACGGCCGCACCGGTTGTTGTCCTTGATTGGTGCAGTGAGCGTCTTTCTTTTTCCGAAATTCCTCCCTGCACAGACTTTACCCCCGGCCGATTGGCTGACTGCTGATACGCTTCCCGACGGCACTCATCGCGTGCTCCTCCAAGTCTCCTCTTCGTCCGAGGCCCCGCGGCTGTATTATTGGACTTCGACGTCGTGGACATTCCGACCAACGCCCCTCGTCCGAACGCCCGGTTCCTCTGTTTTAAAGATAGACCGTCTCGGCCGGAACCATGTCTTGGAAGTATTGCCGTCCGGTGCGTTGCGCTACTGGTTATCGGATGGCCTATGGTCCTCGAGCAACCTTCCACAGTCCGCTTTGTCTGGTTCTCAGGCGGATATGGCTCTGATTCCCAACGGGGATGACGTTACGGTGGTTGTCGTTTATCTTGATTCTGATGGTCGGCTAACGCTCGCCACCCGAAAGCCATTTTCCGACTGGGTGACGGAACCCGTTACTTCGCCGGGGCATCCCTCGCTCACCGCCGGCTCTTCGCCGGTCGCCCCGGCTCTTGCCGTCGATGCGCTTGGGCGTCCGCACGTCGTCTGGATGGGCTGGTCCGGCAATGCCCTGTTGCTTCGATATTTTACACAGACGACTGGGTCATGGAGCGCGATGGATCTGAGATCGGAGGTCGTCACGCCCGGAAGCTTTCAACAAAGACTTTGCGACATTGCCATTCGGGCCGGCATAGAGCCCGCCATCCTTGTGCAGATGCCGATTCAAACGGGGGAAGTCGGAGAACGTCGACTTTTCTCCTCGTCCGGCCTGCAATTGCAAACACCGCTCGGTTCCCCGGCCCCGCTCGGCCCGGTAGCGTTGGCCACGCGCGAAGACCAGTCCTTCGCCATGGCTTTTCAAGATGGCAACTTGGTTTCTGTCGTCGCCCACCCCTCGGGCCCGGCCAACCATAACACATCCCTGATCGCCGGATCGAAGCTCTCCAGCATCAGTCTCCAGTCGGCGCGTGGCGGATCGGCTTTGGCTTTCACTCTCCAAAACACACCGATCCCTCCTTCACGCAGCCTTCGGATCTCGCTGTCACTTCCCCAGGAGGCGGGGCCTTTCGCAGGGATGGGCATTTCACTTCACAGCCTGATACGATCAGTGATCGGCGGAGACCGGTCTGCCGCGCTGTCGCCATCGGAGCTTCTCGAGTTGACTACTCTGAACATCAGTTCCTCGCGGATTTCGGATCTGAAGCCGCTCGCCGGAGCGAAGAATCTTGGGTCTCTCCATGCTTTCGGCAGCCGGGTCACCGACCTCACCCCCTTGCTCCATCTGCCGCTGAAAACTTTGGATGTCTCTTCTTGTGGGCTGGATCCGCGCAGCGGCTCGGTGTCCTCCCGCCAGATTGAAAAACTCCAGCGTGGCGGGACCTCCGTTTTTTGGTCGAACCAGCGCGTGCCGTGGAACTGGCTGACTCAACCGGCGTTGGAAGATCGACTGCGCTCGGCATTTTTTGGAAGCGGAACGGGGAAGTGGGCTTCGGCATGGACTTGGTCCGGGGTCGAGGATCCGTCGGCGACATTTCTGGATCTTTCGAATCTCGGGCTCACCGATTTGGAGCCCTTGCGTGCGTTTCGGCAATTGGAGACTCTGAGTGCAACGGGGAACTTTTTTGGTTCCATCGAAAGTCTCGCCGGCTTGTCCAAGCTTCGTTGGATCGATCTCAGCGCAGCCCTCAACGATTCCCTTTCGACGAGCCCTCGAATCCGGGATTTGTCTCCCTTCAGAGGCCTCAGGCTTGTGCATCACCTGAATCTTCGCGGAAACGAAGTCACGGACCTCGGAGCGATTCTGAACAGCTTTGCACCCGGAGCCTATCTCAACGTAAGTGAAAACGGGCTCGCCATAAGCGTCGGACTTCCCAATCCGTCCACAACCGCCGACAGGCAGCTGGAGGAACTCAGGAGGAAAATGGTGTTCATCGACTCTTTCTCCCAGAAGTCCCCTTGGAATTGGATTCTGGATCCGGGCATTGCGGCATCCATTCGCACACGGCTCGGAATACCGACAACGACGGTTTTTTCTCCGGCGCACCATGAAGCGCTCACGTCTCTTGTGGCGGAAAATACCGGCGTCGAATCGCTGACCGGCTTGGACCTGGCCGTCAACCTCCAAAGTCTCTCGGTGGCCAACAACCAAATCCGGGACGTTTCGCCACTCGCTCGCTTGAGCGGTGTCGGCTCTCTCGATCTCCGCAACAACCAGATTACCGACCTCTCCCCTTTGGAATCGTGGAACAGGGATGATGCCGAAATCCTTCTCTCGGGCAACGGACTCGACCTCCGGGAAGGCAGTCCGACGTGGGGAACGGTGGGCCGACTGCGACGAAACGGACTCAACATCGTCGCCGACCTCTCCAATCAACGAAATCCTTGGAATTGGATGCTCGATCCCGCCTTGGAAACGGCCATTCGTTCAACGATTGGATCGTCGGGGGAATTCACATGGGCACACGCCACTCAGTTGTCGAGTCTGCGAGCCTCGGGAGTCGCCGACCTCTCCGGTCTCGAACTCGCATTTTCCCTCCGCGAGCTGCGACTGCCGAACAATACCATTACCGACTTGGCTCCGCTGGCCGGCCTGACCAAGCTGACGCTTTTGGATATCGGGCGTAATCCATTGTTTTCGGGCTATGCTCCTCCGAGCTTACCCGGAGTCCGCAGCATCGAGCCGCTCCGCGCTCTGCGGCGGCTGGTCGAACTGGACATCAGCGGCCATCAGATTTCGGACCTGGCACCGATTCGCGAAAGCATTGTCGCGGGTGGGTATCTGGATATTGCGGATAACGGCATCGAACGACAGGGGCTGCAGGGTCGGATTATCGCCGATCTGGAGTACAAAGGGGTCCTCATCAACATTGGCCAACAGGCCTCGCCATGGAACTGGCAGTTGGATGCAACGACTGCCGCGGCCGTTGCAGCGTCTCTTGGTTTGCCAAGTGGCCGACCCTTTACTCCCACAGACCATGGCACACTTCGGTCACTTGACCTGAGCAACACCACCGTTGAGGACCTTTCCTGGCTTTCGACCGCCCGGTCGCTGGAAAGACTTGTACTGCCCGAAGGATTTTCTGGGATCGTGCCGCCACTTGCGTCTTTGTCCGGCCCCGTTCTCATCGAAACGGCGTCCGCCCGCACGCAGAGCCTCCAATCCGAGCGGGAGGCTGGTCGCAACACCGGACGTCAGGAGATTCTGTCAAACCCGGTGGCAGCGGGTCTCTACCGCGAGGATCACATCATGGAAGCCCGATTCGGCGCAAAAACCATCCGTCTGGAAAATGGACGCTTCAACGTCCGGTGGAGCATCGAGAGCAGCAACAATCTCGGACAGTGGAATGAAGTCGAGACCATCGACAGCGAGTTTGTGATTCCCGAAAAATACTTTCTTCGATTGCGAGCGAAGGACGCTCCGGCGGGTTCGACGCCCTGATTCCAACCTCGTCTCCACATCTCTTCGCGGAGGGAATCCCGACTGCGGAAGGTGGCTTGCGATCCAGAAGCGGACCTTCCCATGCGCGATCAGGGTTTTCCCTGATACGCTTGCTGACCGAGCCCATTGCGGCCGGGGCGGCATTCCGGTTGAATGCCATGCATGGTGGAAGATCCAGCCGAGCAAAAATCTGAAAAGGACTTCCGATCGGGAATTCTCCCCAGCCATGTTTCGCTCTTCGTCGTCATTGTGGGAGTTTTCGGGATTGCGGGAGGTATTCTCACCTTGATCGGCTGGGCGATCCCGATCCCCCGGCTCACCGACTGGGCAGGCAAAGGCATCTCAATGTTTCCCAATGCCGCTGTGTGCAGTGCGGCGGCCGGTCTTGGGCTGATCTTGCTCGTGGTGAGGCCACGGGCACGGATTTTCGTCCGGGCTTCTGCCGGTGTCTGCGCGCTTCTCGGAGGGTTGACCTTGTGGGAACATGCGACGGGGTGGAATCTTGGCATTGATGAATTCCTCTTCAAGGGCACGTGGGGTCAGACAGCGAGCACGGCCCCGATGCGCATCGGTGTGCCGGCGTCGAGTTCGTTTTTCCTTCTCGGCGTTGCCATGATCCTTGCAACCTTTGGATCACGATACCGGCGACTGGCCTCGGCGGTGGGAGTCATCCCGGTGGCCATCGCCTCACTGTCCCTCGTCGGTTATTGGTTCGGCGCAAACCAACTGTTCGGTGTCGGACGCTACACGGGCATTGCATGGCAGACCGGATCCATCATCGCCGCGCTTTCGCTTGGCTTGATCGCCAGCCTTTCCGAGCACGGGTTCATGGCTCTTCTCCTCCGCCGCGACGCCGGCGGTGTCGTAGCGCGGCGGCTTCTGGTTCCGATGATCGTCATTCCCCTCCTCCTCGGTTGGCTCCGACTCGGCGGCCAGGAAGCCGGGCTTTTCGATGCACAACTGGGAACGGCTCTCCGAACCCTTGCGGAGATCGGTCTCTTCCTCGGTTTTCTCTGGTGGACGGCGACCAGTATCTCACGCCACGCGTCACAGGCCAGGGAGGCGTCGGACGCGCTGCTGGCGAGCGAGGTTCGCTTTTCCCGTTTCATGCAATCCCTGCCCGGGCTCGCCTGGATCAAGGACTTGGAGGGCCGCTATGTCTTTGCCAACGACGCCGCGATCCGGGCCTTTCAGCAGCCGCGCGAAGCGCTCTATGGAAAAACCGATGCCGACTTTCTGCCGCAGGATGTCGCCCGACAGTTCATGGCCAATGACCGGCGCGCACTGGCGACGCCGGAGGGAGTTCAATTGGTCGAGACCCTCACCCAGCCGGACGGCACGGTGCGCTCGTCTCTCGTCAGCAAATTTCCCATTTCCCGTCCCGATGGCGCTCCAATCTTGGTCGGCGGCATCGCGATTGATATCACGGCGCGACTCGAGGCCGAGCGGGCCCTGAAGGAGGCCCATCGCCGCAAGGATGAGTTTCTTGCCACCCTGGCGCATGAACTTCGTAATCCCCTCGCTCCAATCCGTTTCGCCGTTCAATTGTTCCGAACCAACCCGATCGCACCCGCCGACCGCGAATGGGCGCTGGAAGTAGTCGAGCGGCAGGTCCGCCAAATGGCCCGGCTTTTGGAGGACCTCTTGGATGTCTCCCGTATCTCTTACGGAAAACTCAGTCTCCGCCGGGAGCGGGTGGAGCTTGCCACCGTCATTGCAGCCGCCGTTGAGACCAGTCGCCCGCTTCTGGACGCTTCCGGGCAAACATTGGATCTGGATCTTCCGGACGCCCCGCTCTTCCTTTACGCTGACCCCGTCCGGCTGGCCCAGGTCTTTGCGAACCTTCTGAACAACGCCGCGAAATACGGCGGTAAAAAAGCCCGCGTGACCCTCGCGACCGCGGTTTGTGGTGACCGGGTGATGGTTTCCGTTCGAGATACCGGACCCGGAATTCCAAGGGAAATGCTCACCCAGATTTTCGAGATGTTTTCCCAAGTCAAACCAGCCGACGGTGGGTCGCAAGGCGGCCTTGGAATCGGATTGTCGCTCGTTCAGGGGTTGGTCACGCTCCATGGTGGGCGGGTTGAAGCCCGGAGCGACGGTCCCGGCCGCGGGAGCGAATTCGTTGTGAACCTTCCCCTCGACCGGGGTCTGGGCGACGAGTATGCCCCGACCGCTCCTGTCTCCGAGGCCAGGTCCGTTTGGAAAAAGCACCGCATCCTCATCGCGGATGATCTTCGCGACAGTGCCGACGGAATGGCCGCCTGCTTCCGCGCGGAAGGTCACACGGTTTCGACCGCCTACGACGGCGCGGTCGCCCTCGACCTCGCAAGGCAAATCCAGCCGGACGTCATTCTTCTCGATATTGGAATGCCCACACTCAACGGTCTTGACGTCTGCCGGGCGATCCGCCGCGAACCTTGGGGAGCCCGGAGATTCATTGTCGCGATTACCGGCTGGGGGCAGGATGCCGACCGCGCCCGCGCCCGCGAGGCAGGATTCGACCACCACCTCGTCAAACCCGTTTCCGTCATCGACCTTCTCAGGCTACTTGAGCGGCCCCGAGAAGACGAACCAGCCGACCCGTCAGCGTGACGGCAGCGGAGCCCAATGGGCGGGCACCCAAACCCGACGTCCACTGGCATCGCGGCCATACGCTCCTTCGACCCAGATATAGTCGGGTCCGGGCTGCCGGTAGTTATCCTGGTACCCCTGACCTCCCACATAAGCGGCATCGGATGTTCGGCGTGGACCGGGGTCCAGCGCATCAAAAATCAACCGTCCCAGCGGATCCGGCGGACGGAAGCGGCCGTCGGCATTCGTGCAGCCCGAGAAGCCCAAGCCGACGCAGGCCAAGAGAGGAAGAACAAAGCGGAGGGGTGGCATAGAGCAGTCTGATACTAATCGGTGCCGCCTCGTGTTGCAATCGCCCGAATCCGCACCCCGAACCGCGCCTCCGGTGTCTCCCGGATGCCGCGACGTCTTCCCCAGGCTGCTGAATGCCTCTTGAGTTCCCGGGCCGGTTCCGGTTTGCTGGGCGGGATGACTGTCCGTACCCGTTTTGCTCCTTCACCCACTGGCTTTCTCCACGTCGGCGGCGCCCGCACGGCGCTTTTCAACTGGCTCTACGCACGCCAGCACGGCGGCACCTTTGTTTTGCGCATTGAGGACACGGATGAAAAACGCAACACCGCCGAAGCTTACCAAGTCATTTACGACGGCCTCCGCTGGCTCGGCCTCGATTGGGACGAAGGTCCGGACAAAGGCGGCCCCTACGGCCCCTATCAACAAAGCGAGCGCAACAGCATCTATGAGTCGTATCTGAAACGACTCGAGGTCGGCGGTCATGTCTATGAGGACGGTGGAGCGATCCGCTTCCGCTCGCCGCGCAAACCGGCGACCGTCGAAGACATCGTCTGCGGGCGCATCGAATTTGACATGTCGAATCCCGCCACCCATCCCGACATGACCATCCGCCGCCCGGACGGTTCGTGGATTTTCCATTTCGTGAACGTCGTCGACGACATTGAAATGAAACTCACACACGTCATCCGCGGCGAAGATCACCTTTCAAACACGCCGAAGCACGTAGAGCTCTATCAAGCGCTCGGGGAGAAGCCTCCGCACTTCGCCCACATTCCGCTCATCCTCAACCACGAAGGGAAAAAACTCAGCAAGCGCGACGGCGGATCGAGCATCACGTATTTCCTCGATCTCGGCTACACCCCGGAGGCCGTTGCGAATTATCTGTGCCTCCTCGGCTGGTCGCCCGGCGAGAACCGCGAACTCCTGACGGTTCCCGAGATCCGTTCTCTCTTTGATCTCGAGAAGATCAATCGGCGCAATGCGATTTTCGACCTCGACAAGTGCTTTTGGCTGAACGGTCAGCACATCCTGCAAATGCCGCTCGAGCGCTTCGCCGAGCTCGCCCGTCCTTTCGTCGACAAAGCAGGGATTCCCTACGGCAAGTCCGAGGCTCTTCTACCCGCTCTCTCCATTGTGAAGCCAAAGGTCAAGCACCTCAGCGACGTGCCGGATTGGATTGGTTTCCTCTTCACCGAGGAGTTCCCGTTTGATCCGGAGGCTGTCACCAAATCGCTTCAGAACCCCGGAGCCGCCGACCGCCTCCAAGCCCTCGGTGCCGCTCTCGCTACGCTCGACGTCTGGAATCACGCTGCCATTGAGGCCAAACTCAAGGAAACCGCTGCCACGCTCGGCGTGAAGACCGGCGAACTCGTTCACCCGGCCCGTGTTGCTGTGAGCGGACGCTCTGTTGGACCGGGACTTTATGAGATGTTCGAGGTCCTCGGCCGGGAGCGCACCCTCGCCCGATTCGAACGCGCCCGCGACCTCGCCGCCTGATCCCGCCCATGAAACTCGCCCCCCTCGCCATCGCCTTGTTCCTGTGCGGCTGCACCACCGTGCCCACGTCCCGCGACTACTCGGGCGACTTCATTATCCATACGGCCGAAGTCCACCCCGCCCGCACCGGGATGACCCTCCGCACACTCGAAAAAAACCTCGGTCCGGACTATGTCCTGCATTCGGAGAACGACTTCACCATCGTCTGCACCCGCGAAGGCGAGGAACTTTACCGGCTCAAAACACGCCCGCGCCGCAGCGATCACGTCATCAGCGAGATCATCATTACCAATCCAAAATTCCGCACCGAAGCCGGTCTCTCCCCAGGGGACTCCCTTGAAGAAGCCATTCGCATCTACGGACCGGTCATGTTTTTCCACCAACCCGGAGGCACGCCGGAACGCGTTGTCTTCCGCGGCCTAACCGGCTCGCAGCTCTATCTCATGCTCCGGTCGCCGGATCAACACACTATCGGCAACTACGCCGGAGTGCGCCCCTACCCCGACGGCACCCTGCGCACCGAACGTCCCCGCCGGGACATCATCGTCGAATCCATCACACTCCGCGAACCGCGCCGCTAAATGGCAAACGGGTGTCGACCCTGGGTTCACCATATTGGTCCGGTGCTTCCAATGAATGCTTGGTTCAGGGAAGCTATGGGCCGATAACGGTCGCGGGAGGCATCCTGTTTGCGGTGTATCTGGAAATCATCGCCGGTTCGGTGTTGCGACCTTTTGTACCGTGACCCTTCGCTTGATCTGGTTGCAAATCAAAATTCGTTCCGCGGCCTCGCAAATCGACCTCGACGCGGGTTAGAAAACGCGGGGTTCGCCTTCGCTGAGGATGACAACTTTTTCGAGGAGGTTCATTTCCTCGGCTTGGCGGCGGAGGCGGGCGGGTGGCTCGTGGAGAGGCTCGTAGCTGAGGCGGAACGAGCCAAAGTGCATAGGAATCATAAGCCGTGCACGGAGTTCGACGAAGGCTTGCAGGGCCTGCTCGGGGTTCATGTGGACGTCGCGTTTGGTCGGGGCTTCGTAAGCGCCGATGGGCAGAAGGGCAATCTCGACGTCGGCTCGCTCACCGATTTCGCGGAAGCCGTCAAAATACGCGCTGTCACCGCAGTGGAAGACCGTGCGGCCGGCATACTCTACCAAAAACCCGCCGAACCCGCGGTGACTGTCGTGCAGCACGCGGGCCCCCCAGTGGCGGGCGGGTGTGAGCGTGATGCGAAGGGAGCCATGATCGAAGCTTTGCCAGGACTCAAGTTCGTGGACGTGGCGAAAGCCGAGGTTATGGACCAGTCCGCCACAATTCCGTGGAACGGCGATCGGTTGATCGCTGGCGACGGCGCGCAGGGTTTTGCGGTCGAGGTGGTCGAAATGGGCGTGTGTGACCAGCACGAGGTCGATGGCGGGGAGATCGTGAATCTCAAATCCCGGCTGGCGGATCCGTTTGATGACTTTGAGCCACTTGGCCCAATTCGGGTCGATGAGCACGCTGTGCTCCGGGGTTTGAACAAGAAACGAGGCGTGCCCAATCCAAGTGATGCAGATTTGTCCGGCCTGAAGCTCGGGAAAGACCGGCTTGATCTTCTGGCCGTGCCGGCGGGTGAACATTGAGGGAATGACGACCTCGGCGAGAAAATTGCGCTTGTGCCATCCGTCGCCAAGGCGCATTTCCACATGGTGGTCCGGCTTCTCGGGACGGGGACGGCGGATCAAGCGGCGAACCATGACTGAGGAGACTGTGAATGATTTTGGAAGAAAAGCAAAGACTGCGGGGCCGAATGCGGGCGATGTTGCGGGACCGCGTGGCAGAATCGGTGCGGCCGGTGTTGGAGGCGTGGGAAGTGTGGACAGTGGCACGGCGGGTGTGTGGATACTGGCCGTTGCGTGGCGAGGCTCCGTGGCAAGAACCTTGGCCGTCCGGTAAAGAGCTCGCGCTCCCTCGGGTGGATGGTGAGCGCGTGGTGGCGTATTGGGTACGGGGCATTGGCGAATTGACGGCCGGTGCGTTTGGTATTCTGGAACCGGCACCGGAGGCACCTTCGGCCGGAAAAGTTTTTGATCTGATTTTGGTGCCCGGGCTGGCATTTGACCGTCATGGCGGACGGCTGGGCCGCGGGCGGGGATACTACGATCGATTTCTTCCCGGGTGCCGTGGTATGCGCGTGGGCGTTTGTCTCGCGGAGCAGGTGGTCCCGCATGTGCCGGTCGAACCGCACGATGCGCGGATGGATTATCTACTCACGCCGGATGGTGTTATCGTGTGCGCGAAAGCAGAAGCGCAGGATCCCCGTCGCTGAGACCGGTCACCGCAACGATGTGGCGCAAGAGAACGAGCGAGGCGATGGCATCACATTCTGCGTCGTGCCAGCGGAAGCGGGGCGTGGAGATTTCCGGTGCTGAGAGGAGATCGAGGGCAGCAACGGCGTCGCCAAGGGCATGGGACGCAAGGCCCGGATAAACGAGACGGGTGAGCGAGAGGGTGTCGATCCATGGTCCGAAACCATGCAACGGAAAAACGCGGAGGAAGCGTTTCTCGGTCGCCGCGCCATGGGCGACGACCCAGCGGTTGGTGAGGGCTTCGCGGATTTGCGGCCAGAGGGTGTTCAGGGTCGGAGCGTGGCAAAGGTCGTTATCGGCGATGCCATGCACGGCCCGTGCGGCCCAAGTCACCGGACGTGATGGTGCGAGATAGGAAACCAGCGAAGTCGTGATCTCCCCTCCCCGCATGGCAACGATGGCGATTTGGACGGGCTCGTCAGTAAGCCCAGGACCCGAGCCCGCGCTTTCGAAATCGATGGCGGCGAACTCGAGGTCCGCGAATTTCAAGCGCGCAGAAGGCTCTCGGTGGCCTCCCAATCGAGGCACCCGTCGGTTATGGAGACGCCGTATTGGAGCGACTCGCGTCCGCCGTTGAGCGGCTGGCTGCCGAAGTGGAGGTTACTCTCGATCATGGCACCGATGATTTCCCGATGGCCGGCGGCACGGCGCGCGAGGATGTGATTCCACACCTCGGCCTGGCGGGCCGGGTCTTTGCCGGAGTTGGCATGGCTGCAATCGACCATCACAGCCGGGTGGAGACCGCACTTGGCAAGTGCTTTACAGGCCGCCTCGACGTGTTCGGGTCCGTAATTGGCCCCATGGCGGCCACCGCGGAGGACGAGGTGACTGTCGGGGTTGCCGGACGTTTTGACGATGCTGGTCGCGCCGTCCTGATCGATCCCGAGGAAACTGTGCGGAGCGCGGGAAGACTTCATGGCATCGAGTGCGGTTTGCACACTGCCATCGGTGCCGTTTTTGAAACCAACCGGCATGGAAAGTCCACTGGCCATTTCACGGTGGGTCTGCGATTCCGTGGTGCGGGCTCCGATGGCGGCCCAACTGACCAATTCCGCGGTGTATTGCGGAATGATCGGGTCGAGAAATTCAGTGCCGGCCGGGAGACCGAGGTCAACGATGTCCAGGAGGAGCTTCCGAGCAAGGGCGATGCCGTGCGCCACGTCGCAGCTGTCATCAAGGAACGGGTCATTGATGAGGCCTTTCCAGCCGATGGTCGTGCGAGGTTTCTCAAAATAGACCCGCATGATGATAAAGCAGCGGTCGGCCACATCCCGGCTCACGATCGCGAGGCGGCGGGCGTATTCCAACGCTGCCTCGGGATCATGAATCGAACAGGGGCCCACGACGACCAGAAGTCGCTGGTCCTCCCCGTTGAGAATCGCCCGAGCCGTGGCGCGGGCGTCGGCCACGAGGCGGACCTGGCGCTCGCTGGCCGGGAGTTGTTCTTTAATTTGCGCCGGGGTGATCAAACGGGTGACCCCCGCAACGCGGATGTTTTCGACGGGCACGCCCGCTGTGCCGGAAGACGGCTCGGTTTCCAAAATAGTCATTGAGTTGAAGTTCGAATTATCCGGCAAATCGCGCCCGGATGCAACTCCCGGCTCCCGATGGCTAGTGGGCCACCCAGAATTTGATGAAGACCGGGATGATGATAATGGCGACGATATTGACGACTTTGATCATCGGATTCACTGCCGGTCCGGCGGTATCTTTGTAGGGATCGCCGGCGGTATCGCCGGTGACGCTGGCCTGATGGGCTGGAGAATTTTTTCCGCCACGGTTGTCCATTTCGATGAATTTCTTGGCGTTGTCCCACGCTCCCCCGCTGGAGGTCATGGCGATCCCAATAAACAGGCCGGTGAAAATGGTGCCGACGAGCACGCCGCCCAAAACCTTCAGCCCGAAAAACGGAATCCACGCCACGGCGACGACCATGGCGACCGGCAGGATCGCCGGGATGATCATTTCGCGAAGGGCTGCTTTCGAAACGATGTCCACGCATGTACCGCATTCCGGCTTGTCGCGACCTTCGAGGATTTCTGGACGCGCTGTAATCTGACGACGGACCTCCGTTACCACCGCCCCGGCGGCCTTGCCCACTGCATTCATCGAAAAAGCCGAGAAAACGAACGGGAGGCAGCCGCCGATGAAGAGGCCGATAGTGACGTTCGGGTCCTGCAAGTCGAAGGTGAGGTTGAAATGTTCGGCCATGGCTTCGTAGGCGACTTTGAGTTTTTCGACGTAAATCCCGAAGAGGACCAGGGCGGAGAGACCGGCGGAGGCAATGGCATAGCCTTTGGTGACAGCCTTCATGGTGTTGCCAATCGCGTCGAGGTCGTCCGTGATTTCACGCATGGATTTGTCCATTCCCGACATGACCGCAATGCCGCCCGCGTTGTCGGTGATTGGACCGAAGGCATCCAGAGCAATGATGATGCCCGACATCGAGAGCATAGCCATGACCGCGATGGCGATTCCGTACAGGCCCGCGAAGTGATACGAGAGCAGGATTGCGATGCCGATAAAGGCCACAGGCAACGCGGTCGCGTGGAGACCGGTGGCGAGACCGGCGATGATATTCGTTGCGTCTCCGGTCTTGGAAGCCTTGGCGATGTTCCGCACCGGCGTGTACTCGGTCGACGTGTAGTGGTTGGTGATCAAAAGGACGACATAGGTCATCACCAGGCCGATCAGCGACGCAAAGAACAAGCTGTCCGCAGAGGCGACGCCTTTGCCCTCAATCTCGATTCCATTCGGAAAAAGCGAGTGCGTGAGCGGCCAGAATGCTCCAGCCGAAAGAAGCGCACTCACCAACACGCCACCCGGGAGGGACCGCGTCGGCGACAGGCGCGACGCATTTGTGAAGACAATGCCCACCAAGGCGCTCACGATCGAAACGCCGCCGAGAAGAAAGGGATACACAATCGCCGCTTCGGATCCCACCGCCGTCAGCGAGCCGATCAGCACGGCACCGATGAGGGACACGGCGTAGGTTTAAAAAACGTCCGCCGCCATACCCGCGCAATCGCCCACGTTATCACCGACATTGTCCGCGATCGTGGCCGGATTTCTTGGACCGTCCTCGTCGAGTTTGCTTTCGATCTTGCCGACCAGATCCGCGCCAACGTCGGCGGCTTTGGAGTAAATCCCACCACCCAACCGGGCAAAAACCGAGATGAGCGAACTCCCGAGTGCCGTGCCGACGAGTGCATCCAGCGCCGCACGGGTTGGATCATCTCCGCCTGCGAAATGCTGCACCGCGAGGAACATGAGACCGACCGAATGCAACGCGAGGCCGACGACGAGGAGCCAGGTCACCGCCCCGCTACAGAAGGCCACCCGCAGCGCCGCGTGAGGAGAAACGGTCGCCGCTTGCGTGGTACGGACATTCGCCCGGACGGCAATCGTCATCCCGATGTATCCCGCCGCCAGCGAACAGACAGCCCCGACCACAAAACCAACGCGCGACTCCAACCCGCGCCCCAGCCAAATGAGGACAAAGATAACCACGGCGATGGTGCCCACGCTGCCGAGTTGGCGGTTGAGATACGCCTGCGCGCCCTGTTGGATGGCCGTGGCAATCTCGCGCATTCGCGCATTGCCCGCGAGAGATCGCAGGATCGAACCGATGAGCACAAAAGGCGTAGGCCAGGCCCACCACCGCGCAAAGAAGAGACAACGTGATACCGTCGGCCACGAGAGAAAGAGCCAGCATAGGGGGAATGGAGGGTGTCAGGAACTGAAACGAAAAACCACGCGGAGGAATCCGAGCCGATGCAAGCCGGAAGAGTGCCCGCCTGAGGAGTTTGCAAGTGCCGGTTTCCTCGCCTATGAATGTCCCCACATGAGCGACACCTACGATGTGATTGTGATCGGCGGAGCTTTCTCCGGAGCCGCCACGGCCCTCCTGCTCCGGCGCGAGTGTCCGGAACTCCGCGTGGCCATTATCGAGCGCTCCACGGCTTTTGATCGGAAAGTCGGCGAGGCCACGACGGAGGTCAGCGGAAATTTTCTCACCAAGCGGCTCTCGCTCACCTCGCACCTCAACCACCACCACATCAACAAACAGGGCCTCCGCTTTTGGTTCACGGACCGGGACAACGAAGACTTCGGACGTTGCAAGGAAATGGGAGCCTACTATCAGGTCCGCATGCCATCCTATCAGGTCGACCGCGAGGTCCTCGACCAGCACGTGCTCGATGAAGCCGTTGCGGCCGGGGCCGAGCTTTTGCGACCGGCGAAGGTTGTGGCGTTTGAAACGGAAAAGTCCGTGACCGTCGAGCACGACGGTCTCCGGCGAGAACTCCGCACCCGCTGGATCGTCGATGCCAGCGGCCGGGCGTCCGTTCTTCCCCGCAAACTCGGGTTCTTCCGTCCGCTTCCCGCCCATCCCACCAATTCCATTTGGGCCCGGTTCCGCGGGGTGAAGGACCTCGATGGCTACGATCTGCGCTCGCGTTTTCCCGAGTTTGCTGCGGCGTGCCAGGCGAGCCGGAGTGCGGCGACCAATCACCTCGCCGGGCGTGGTTGGTGGTGTTGGATCATTCCGCTCAAAGGCGGCGATACAAGCGTGGGTCTGGTTTACGATGAGCGGCTCTTTACGCCGCCAGAGGGGCCATGCCTCGCCGACCGCCTGAAGACCCACCTTCTTTCGAACCCGGTCGGCCGGGAACTGTTCTCCGACGCCGAGGCGGTCGAGGGAGATGTCAAAGCCTACTCCGCCCTTCCCTACTTCACGGAAAAAATCGCCGGTCCCGGCTGGCAGGTCGTCGGTGACGCCGCCGGGTTTCTCGATCCGCTCTATAGTGCCGGTCTGGACTACTGCTCGTGGACGGCGAGCGCGGCGGTCTATCGCATCCGCGCGGAGCACTCGGGCGAAATCGTCGATCTGGAAGATATGAACGCCCGGTTTCAACGCTCGTATCACGGATGGTTCGAAAGTCTCTATCTTGAGAAATACCGCTATCTGGGCGACGCCGAGCTGATGTATCCGGCGTTCCTCATGGATCTCGGACTGTTTTTCTTCGGCCCGGTGCGGACGCTCTGCCAGTGCTCCGAGGCGGGTTTCAGCCGGTTTCCCTTCGACGGGCCGGTGGACGGAGCGGTTTGCAAGTTCATGGCCTTTTACAACCGGCGCCTTGCGACGATCGCCGACCGGAAGTTCGCCGCCGGAACCTTCGGAGACCGCAACCTCGACGGGCGTCTTATCGTGCGCGGTTTCGAGCCCACGCCCAAAGCGCTCCGGATGGTTGTGAAAGGAATCCGCCTGTGGCTGGTTGCGGAATGGCGCGCCCGGGGACTTCATCCCAAACCGATCCTCTCGGCTTCAACACCCCATCCCACCGTCGCGCACGCCCACTGATGCATCCGTCTTTCCGTTCTTTCTGCGAAACTCTGGACGCCGCCGGCGAACTCCGACGCATTGCGGCACCGGTGGCGACCGAGTTGCAAATCACCGAGCTGGCCGACCGGGAAATGAAATCGCCCGGCGGGGGCAAGGCGCTTTGGTTTGAAAAACCCACGATCTCCGGCCTCGAATCCGCATTCCCACTGGCGATCAATTCCATGGGCTCCCGCCGACGCATGGCGATGGCCCTGGGACTCGAACACGTCGATGAACTTGCCGACCAGATGCAGTTCTTGCTCAAGGCCAAGCCGCCGCGCACGCTCCGCGAAGCGATCACTCTTCTGCGGAACGGGATCGACGTCATTCACGCGAAACCCCGTCACGTCCGGTCGGCCGCCTGCCAGGAAGTCGTTCACGAACCCGGCGGAAATTTTTCGCTCGAGAATCTTCCGATTCTTCACTGTTGGCCCGACGATGGAGGTCGCTTCATCACGCTGCCAAACGTTTATACAAAGGACCCGGATACCGGTGAGCGCAATGTCGGCATGTATCGCATGCAGGTTTACGATGGCTGGACGACCGGCATGCACTGGCAGGTTCATAAGGTCGGAGCCCGACACGGGAAGCGCTATTACGAACGTGGCGAGCGGATGCCCGTGGCCGTCGCACTGGGCGGAGATCCGGCCTTTACGTTCGCAGCGACGGCGCCACTCCCCGATGGCTTGGACGAGATTCTCTTTGCAGGATTTGCGCGCAAAAAATCCGTCGAGCTCGTTCGCTGCGTCACGGTGGATATCGATGTCCCGGCGACCTCCGACTTCGTTCTCGAGGGCTACGTGCAGCCCGGTGAGTCCCGACCGGAAGGGCCGTTCGGCGATCACACCGGGTTTTACACCAATGTGGACGACTACCCGGTCTTCCATGTCACCGCGATCACGCACCGACGCGACGCAGTGTATCCCGCAACCATCGTCGGCATTCCGCCGATGGAAGATTTCTACATGGGTGCCGCGAGCGTTCGCGTTTTTCTGCCGGTTTTCAAAATGAACTTTCCGGAGATCGTTGACATGGCACTCCCGGCGGAGGGCGTGTTTCACAACCTGGTTTTTGTTTCGATCCGGAAACAATACCCCATGCAGGCCTACAAAATCATGCACGGCCTTTGGGGCATGGGACAAATGATGTTCGCCAAATACATCGTCGTCGTGGACGAGGACTGCGATGTCCACAATACCAGCGAAGTTCTCTTCCGGCTCTGCGCGAATACCGATCCCCAGCGGGATTCCACATTTGTCAAAAATCCCTCGGACGCGCTGGATCACGCTCCGACGATCGCAAACATCGGCTCGCACATGGGCTTCGATGCCACGCGCAAACTGCCGTCGGAGGGTTACCATCGCGGATGGCCGGAGCTGGTCAAAATGCCGCCGAATGTCAAAGCGTGGGCAGATGACTTTCTGTCGCGTCTCACGACCTGAGCCCGGGACTCGATCTGGGCTTGTCGAGCCAGGTCCTTGGTGATTTGATGATGTCTGTTGAAATTCCCCGGCTTCAGAAGTCTGCGGGCATCCGCGCTTGTGGTTCTGGCGATCGTTCCGAATCTGGTCGCCGAGACCCTTTTGGCACCGAAGCCTGTCGCCTCGAGCATCACGGTCGACTCGCTGGGAACTTATGAAACAACGAAACTCGACGAAATCCTCACCAAGGAGCGCGAGGCCTTTTCCGGCTATCCGGTTGTTTTTCCCGAAGCTAAGTATGCCGTCCGTCTCTTTCGGGTCACCTATCGCTCGGTCATCCCGGAACATTCGAACCGGCCCACGGTAGCCTCCGGCCTGATCGCGATCCCCGTCGGCGCGCCGGGTCCGCTCCCGGTCGTGTCGTATCAACACGGTACGGTCTTCTTAAAAACCGAGGTTCCGTCCCATCCCAACGAATCCCCCGAGACCCGGCTCATGATCGCGCAGTTTGCCGGGCAGGGGTATTTGCTGATCGCAGCGGACTATTTCGGCAAAGGATTGTCGCCGGAACCCGACAGCTACTTTGTGAAACAATCGACCCAGCAAGCCTGCCTCGACATGCTCTTTGCAGCGCGATCGGTGTGCTCGACGATGGACCTTCGCTGGGGACCGCTTTTTCTCAGCGGATGGTCGCAGGGCGGCTGGAGTACGATGGTCTTCCTGAACAAGCTCGAAACGCTTGGCATTCCGGTTCGGGCCGCCGCCACGGTCAGTGCGCCCGAGGATTTGTTCGCGCTGGTGAATCGCTGGCTGCACGCTCCCGAGGATACCGACGCCGTCTTCATTCCCGGGCTCCTCGCCCTTCAAATCCATGCGTACGAAGAATACTACGCCCTGCCCGGATTGGCCCACTCCGCGATCCGGCCCGCCTTCCGCGAAACCGCCAGCGAACTTTACACGAACGACATTTCGTGGGCGGAGGCCGCGAAGAAACTGCCGAAACGGGCAGCGGAGTTTCTGGACGAAACATTCGCAGCGAACAGTTCGCTCGCCGAGGGCCGCTTTTGGGAAATCCTCCAGCAAAACCAAGCCTACCGCTGGCGCACGCGCACGCCGCTCCGCAGTTACTACGGAAGCGCCGATGAAGTCATCCCCCCCTATATCGCCACACTGCCGGTCGAGTATCAGCGAACCATCGGTGGAGCGCCGACATCCGCCGTCGAAGTTCCCGGCGGAAATCACCGCGGAGCCTTTGTGCAGGCCCTCTTTGAACAGAAAAAGTGGTTCGACACGCTGTTGAAACCCTGAGAGATCGCGGTGCCCGCCGACGTTCTCCGCATTTTTTCTGGCACGCTGCCGGAGGCCGCGCCACTATTCTCCCATGCAAATCCACCTGAGTCCCCGAAACATCGCGCTCACCGGCGCCATCCATTCCTTCGTCGCTGAAAAAATCACGCACCTGGAAAGCCACGGCGAGGCGATTATCGCGGCCCACATCGTGCTTCTCCACGACCAAAACAAAAAGAAACCGTTCGTGGTGAAAGTTCACCTCGCCCTGCCCGGTCCCGACATTCATGCGGATGATGCCGAGGCGGATCTCTACGCAGCCATCGACAAGGTGGTGGACAAGCTCTCCCGCCAGCTCCGGAAGCGCAAGACACGCATCAAAGAGCACACAAAGAACCTCCAGCAGCGCGCCCGCGAAGGGGCCAAGCGGGGTTTCAAAAGGCGCTAAGTGGACGACTACAAGGTCAAACTCGACGTCTTCGAGGGGCCGCTGGATCTGTTGCTCTATCTCATCAAGCGCGATGAGGTGGACATCTACGACATTTCCATCGAGCGCATCACGAAGCAGTACATGAGCTACATGGAGGCCTTCCAGGTGCTCAATATCGAGCTCGCCGGCGAATTCATCGTCATGGCGGCGAACCTCCTTTACATCAAAAGTCGCATGCTCCTTCCGAAAGACCAGCAGATGGCCGAGGACGACGCCGAGGAAGATGATCCTCGCTGGGAGCTCATCCGGCAGTTGATTGAATACAAAAAATTCAAGGAAGCCGCCGCCCGCCTGCGCGACCGCGAGGCTCTGCAGGAGAATCTTTTTCCGCGGATCCCGGTCGTGCCGGAACTGGCCCCGGCCGAGAACTTGCTCGTCGAAGAAGTCGGGATTTTTGACCTCATCCACGCCTTCCAGAAAATCCTCAAGCGCCTCGAAAAGAAACCCGAAGACCTGCGGGAGATCTTTGCAGAAAACTTCACCGTCTCCGAAAAGATTGACTATCTTCTGCGGGTCACTTCGAGTGGCACCTCCATGCGATTCGAGGAACTTTTTGCAGACGCCGCCAGCCGGACCGAGATCGTCGTGACCTTTCTCGCGATGCTCGAGCTCATCCGGCTCAAGCAACTGCGCGTCCGCCAGGAAAACCATTTTGGCGAGATCTGGATCGACCGCACAGCGGACGCCGCACCGATTTTCGTATGAGCGAAGACCCTGTTTTTCCGCTGCACCGCATCATTGAGGCCATCCTTTTCGCCTCGCAAAAACCTGTCTCTCAGAAAGAACTCCTCTCGTTTTTCAAAGGCGCAGCCGAGGCCGCGAAGGAGAGTCCGGACGTGCAGGCTTATGCCAAACTGAAGGCTGATCAGATCCTCGAGGCGATTCAGGTTCTTGAACGCGAGTACACCGAGTCCGGGCGAGCCTTCGAGGTTCGGGAAAGTGCCGCCGGATGGCAATTGGTGACACGGGCGGACTTTGCGCCGTGGCTTCGCCAGTTGTTTCCGGAAAATCGCTCCGCGAAGCTGAGTGCGCCGGCTTTGGAGACATTGGCGATCATCGCCTACCGCCAGCCCATCACCCGCGCCCTTCTTGATCGCGGGCTGGTGCGGATCGCCGGTCGGGCCGAAATCGCCGGACGCCCGCTGCTCTACGAGACGACCCAGTTTTTCATGGAGCATTTCGGCCTCAAGGACCTCGACGACCTGCCGAACGCCGGTGAGCTCCGCCGTATTCCTCTTCCGCAGGCGGCACCGCCAGAAGCGCCTGCCGCCCCGACGACGGAAGGCACGTCCGCCCCCGAGCCGGAAAATGCACCCGAACTGCCGGTCAACGAAACACCGGCTCCGGATATTCTCCCCGAAACGTCGCCGAGAGAACCCACCGCCGCCGAAGAGCCCAAAGAACCATGAGTGACCTCGCCGAACTCCGAAAGAAAATCGATGCCCTGGATGACGAGTTGATTCGTCTCCTGAACGAACGGGCCTCCCTCGCCGGCGAGATCGGGGTGATCAAAAACCGCGAGAGCCTTCCGATTTATTCACCCGACCGCGAAATGAAGCTCCTCCGCAGCCTGATCGAGCGCAGTCAGGGTCCTCTCCGGCCGGAGGCGATTCGTGCGATTTACAGAGAAATCATGTCCGCCTCGCTCGCGCTCGAGAAGGACGTGGCCATTGCCTGTGCGGGTCCGTCGGGAAGCCCGGCGCATCAGGCCGCGCTGGGAAAATTCGGCTCGAGTGTGCGCTATACGTTTGCTCCGGATATCGCCGGGGTTTTTGAGGAAGTGACGGAAGATCGCGCCGACTGCGGGGTGGTGCCGTTGGAAGATCCGGCCCACGGACTTGTGAACCACACGCTCGACGAGCTCGCCGCCACCGAGCTTTCGATTTGTGCGGAGATTGTTGCCGAGAACTGTACGGAGGAAGGCTGCGCCGCACGCTATCTGGTTCTGGGCCGCACGCCCAATGCACCGTCCGGCCAGGACAAGACCATGCTCATGCTCCGCATCGAAGACAAGCCCGGCGCGCTGGTCTCGGCGCTCGAACCGTTCAAGGATCTGGAAATCAATCTCAGCCACTTCGCCAGTCGGCCGGCGCTGAAAGGCAGCAACGACATCTTTTTCTTTGTCGAGGCGGAAGGTCACACGCGCGACCTTCAGATTTCGGATCTCTTCCGCGAGCTTTCAAAAAAATGCCGCGCCGTGAAGGTCCTCGGCAGCTATCCGAAAACGCTCTCGCTCGACACGGCCGAATGACCACGTTTCTCGACATCATTCTGGAGGATGTGCGTGATCAGGTCGACCGCGCCAAGCGGACCCGAACTCCGCAGGAGATTCGTTCCATGGTGCTCGACGCTCCCCCGCCCCGAGACTTTGCCGCCTCGCTGGCGGAGGGCTTCGGACTCATCGCGGAGATCAAAGAACGCTCCCCCAGTGTTGGTCCGATGCGCCACGAGAATGTCGATGATGCCGCCGTCGCCTATGCCGAGTCGCCGGTCGTCCGCGCCGTCTCGGTGCTCACAAACGAACGCCACTTCGGCATGTCGGTGGGGTCTCTTTCGGAGATTCGTGCAAAGGTTCCGCAGCCGGTTCTTCGCAAGGATTTCATTTTGGACGAATACCAGATTCGGGAGGCACGTGCGCACGGAGCCGACGCTGTCTTGCTGATGGCCAACGTGCTCGATGCACCGCGGCTGAAGGGATTTCACGAGCTGGTGCTCGAACTCGGGATGGAAGCGCTTTTCGAAATTCACACCACCGACGAAATCGCCACCCTGCCCGCCACGGCCCGCGTCGTCGGGATCAACAGTCGGAAATTTCGCTCCCAGACGGGTTTCGTCGGCACGGAAGGCTCTTCGGATATAGATTTCTCGCTGGATCTGTCGGTTTTTGAACTGGCCGGCGAGTTGCCCGGAGATTCTCTGAAAGTCGCGGAAAGCGGGATTTCTCCATCGGCCATCGAGGGACTGCGGGAGACATTTCATGCCGCGCTGGTCGGCACGTCGCTCCTGCGCGATCCACGTGGACTTCCTGCCTGTCTGCGGGAGTTCGAGACAGCGATCCTTGGCTGATGTCCGTGCCACGCCGGGCTCGCGGAAGATGGGTGGTCGCCGGACTGGTGGGACTTTGTGTCTTGGGCTGTCTGGGGACGATCTGGAACTATCGCGGGCTCCACGAGTCCACCGACTCCGCCCGCCTTGGCTCGGAGGCGTCGTTGATCGTGGCGACCTTTCGTGACAGTTCGCGGGTGGCTCCCGGCCAGCGGGCGACCGTTTCGTTTTCGGCGGATCCTTCCCGCAAATTCACCGCGCGGGTCGAGGAGGTTCTGGAGGCGGGTGAGACCTCCCTTCGACTCTCATCGCCGCCTCCGGCGGATGCAGGTCGGCCTGCACGGGTGACGGTTGACACCACCGGAAGACCGTGACGGCTGCGGACTTTGAATCCCTGCTCCGGCGGGTCTCGCGTTCCTTTTACCTGAGCCTTCAGGTTCTGCCGGCGTCGATCCGGTCGTCGCTATCTCTCGCTTATGCACTCGCCCGGGCGTCCGATACCATCGCCGATTCCGCGAGCCTGTCGGCGTCGGCGCGGGTGGACATTTTGCGTCAGCTTCCCGAGGTTCTTCCCCCGCCGATGGAGATTGCCGATTCCGCCGAGCACGAGCTTCTTTTGCATCTGCCGGAACTGATCCAGCGGTGGCGTGCATCGCCCGACCGCGATTTGATCGGCGGGGTTTGGGAGACGATCTGCACGGGTCAGATTTTTGACTTGGAGCGTTTCGTCCGTCCCGGAGCTCTGGAGCCGGACGAGCTGCAAACGTATACAGAACTGGTGGCCGGGTGTGTTGGGGAATTCTGGACCGAGCTCGCATGCCGACAAATTCCCGACTACTCGCCTGTGCCTGCGGCGAAGCTCCGGGCCTTGGGGCGTTCACTGGGATGCGCTCTCCAGAGGGTGAATATTTTGAGGGACCGGGCAGCCGATGCTGCGCTGGGGCGGGTTTATGTGCCGGAGGCGCGGGTGGCGGCGGAGTGGGATCTCGCCAATGCGGGGTTGAGGGATGGCGAGCGCTACGCGGCGGCGATTCGTTCCCGTCGCATCCGTTTTGCCGTTCTGCTTCCGGCCCGCCTCGGGATCCGGACGCTCCGGCTTTTGAAAGAAAACCCGAACGCTCCCCGTGTAAAAGTTCCGCGGCGTGAGGTTTGGACGATTGCCCTGATGACATGGCCGGACTTGCTTCGCGGTCCAAAGTGACGTTTAGTTTGTCCATGAAGACAATTGCATTTGCCTTGTTGGCCACAATGGCGGCGGCGAGCGCTCAGGAATTCATCGCTCCCGGCGGAGCCCGCCGCGAGATCGTGCCGCAGGTCGTGGAACCCAAGCCGTCGATCGAGGGCATCGTCAAGGAAATCTTCGTCACCAAGCGGCCGTGGCAGATGATTAATCCGGTCGCGCCGAAAATCTATGGCAGCGGCGAGCGATTTGTCTCGCGCGACTTCGGTCCGGGAACCCCGGTCCACTCGCAGACGGTCACCGTCGCGGGTGTGGAGTGGTAGCGTTTGAGGAAACGCTCTCCAGCACCGCGAGGGTCTCTGTGACATTTCGCTCGATCGAGAACCCACCGGCGGCCAAACGACAGGCAGCGGCAGCATCGCCGGGCAGACGGGCTTTCCATCGGTCGATCGCCTCGGCAATCGCCAGCGCATCCCCCGGTTCGACGACGTCGCCATGCACGCCGCTTTGAATGATCTCGGAAAACCCATTGGCGGTGGTCGTGATGACGGGAAGACCTGCCGAGAGAGCTTCCAGACAGGCGTTTGAAAACGGATCGTACCACGTTGGGAGCAGGAAGAGATCGGCAGCGGCGAAAAGGGGTGCGAGGTCGCTAACAGGGCCGAAGAACTGAACGTGGGGGCCGGCGTAGAGGTCGGCCGGTCCTCGCCCCGCGACCAGAAGGCGACAATTTTCCGTCATGTCGATCGCTTCGACCGCGACGGCGAGACCCTTGCGTTCCCATCCACTGCCGACGAAGAGGACACAGAATTCGGTGGGGGGAAGCCCGAGCTTTTCGCGGGCCACCTCGCGTGGGGGAAGAGCGGCTATTGGCTGAAGACCGTTGTAGATCACGGAAATCCGTTCCACAGGAAATGCGAAGTGCTGGGTAATCTCGCGGCGGACCATTTCGGAATTGGCGATCACGGCCCGTGTGCCGACGGGGTCAAAAACCGCCCGCTCGAGTTTGACAAGCTGGGCATGCTTGCGGTTGAAGAAACGCGTTGCTGTTTTCCACCAAGGCTCGAAGGCATTCCGCCGCTCCAGCCAGGCGGCATGGACACCGTCGCCCGCGCGGTAAACCTCGCACCCCGGAACCCGTTCGAGGCTGAGATGGAGATCGCAGCCGGTTTGTGTCCGGGAAAAATTCGTGGCGAACTCGACCGGCGAACGGGCGGGAAGCGTGATCATCGGACCGAACGGCCAGCGGTCTTTCGGCCAGCCCGGGGTGGTGATGAGCACCGGTTCGTGTCCGCGACGGGAGGCCTCAGCGGCAAATCGGAGCAGGTAGGCCTCCGCGCCACCGGTGGCGGAGTGTCCGCGACGGACGAGTCCGATCTTCATCCGCGACTCAAGCGGTGGTGCCGCGGTCGGCTTCGGGTTTGGGCGGGCGGCCGAGCAATTCCCACATGGCTTCATGCGGAGCCTTCCCCTCGTAGAGCACAGCGTGGATCTGCGCGGTGACGGGAGCTTCGATCCCGAGGCGGTTGGCGCATTGCCACGCGCTGAGAGCTGTGGGAACACCCTCGGCTACCATTTTCATGGAGGTCGCAATGTCCGCCGGGGACTCACCGCGGCCGAGTCGCTCGCCGACTTTGCGGTTCCGACTGTGGCGGCTGAAGCAGGTGACCATGAGGTCGCCCACGCCGCTCAGGCCGAAAAATGTCTCGCGTCGCCCGCCGAGGGCGACACCCAGACGCATCATTTCGGCCAGCGAGCGAGTGACCAAGCCGGCCTTGGCATTGTCGCCCATGTTGAATCCATCTGAGACGCCCGCGGCGACGGCGAAGACGTTCTTCAATGCACCGCCGAGTTGGATCCCGGTGGCGTCATCGCTGGAATACGCTCGGAAGCTCGGCAGGGAGAAAATTTTTTGGACGGGTTCGAGGATGTCGGCATGAGCCGAGCCGACGACACCAGCGGCGGGGATGCGCTGGGCGACCTCCACGGCATGATTTGGCCCCGAGAGCACCGCCGTGCGACAACCGGGGATGCATTCCTCGATGACGTGGCTCATGAGTTTGCCGGAGTCGTGTTCGATGCCCTTTGTGCAGGACACGATGATCTGTCCGTCCTTCGCGCCGAGACGGCCCAGCGAAGCGGCGACCTCACGGGTGGCTTTGGAGGGAGTGACAAAGACGATGTAGTCGGAGTCGAGGGTATCGCCAAGGTCGCCGGTGGCATAAACATTCGGCGGGAGGCGCACTCCTGGCAGATAGGCGGAATTCATCCGCTGGGAAACGAGTTCCTCAACGGTCGTTGCTTGATGCGCCCAAATGAGGACTTCGCGCCGGTGTTCGGCCAAAAGAACAGCCAGCGCCGTTCCCCAGCTGCCGGCTCCAATGATGCTGATTTTATTGAACATGGGTCAGGTCGTCGCGCGCGGCTTGCGCTCGAACCGCTTCTCGGTCCCCGCGATGAGACGACTGATATTCTCTTTGTGTCGGAAGATCGCAAGCCCGCACATGAGGAGCGAGATCAAAGCCCGCAGCCAGTCAATCTGCCCGAGCAGGAGGAGGACGGCCGATGTCGAGGGAAGGGCGATGGCCGCTCCAATGGAGGCCACAGAAACGTAACGCGTGGTCAGAAAAAGGAGGAACCAGATGATGATTCCCGCGATGAAAAGCCAGATTGGGAAAAGCACAATGGCCGCACCGGCCGAGGTCGCAATCCCTTTCCCGCCGTGAAAGCCCAGCCAGACGGGGTAGTTGTGTCCGACGACGACGAGGACAGCGGCGATGACCGGGGCGACGACGGCATCCTGTGTGGAAAGACCTCCGAGATCGGCGAGGATCCAGCCGCTCCAGGCTGCGAGGGCGCCTTTGAGGAAATCTCCGAAAAAGACCAGATAGCCCCACTTTTTTCCAAGCACGCGGACGGCATTCGTGGCACCGATATTGCCACTGCCTTCCCTGCGGAGATCGACGCCGCGCCATTTGCCTACGAGGAACCCGTTCGGGATCGACCCCAGCAAATACGCGACGACAGCGGTCAGAATGAAAACGAGCACCGGGGAGAAATGTCCGCCGACATTCTCCGCCTCAAGAAAAATCCGCCAACAATCACCTCACCGCCGCGCGCGAATGAGTTCGCAAGCATGCGCGGCAAACCCCGCGCCGAAGGCCGTGAGCCAGAGTCGCCGACTTTCCGGATGAAGCTCCAAAGATCGTTCCAACGCGAGCAGCACGCAGGGACTGCTGATATTTCCATATTCCCGGAGGACGTGTCGGGTTTCCGCCAACGATGCGCCGGGGATTCGGGTCTCGATCGCCTCAATGACATCGCGGCCGCCCGTGTGGGCTAGAAGCCGGTCTGGCGGACCGGAGCGCTGAGCGTAGAGCCCGGCAACGGCATCGCCGGCGAGGGCGGGAACAGAGCGGTGGAGCTGGTTTTTGAGTTTGCCACCGGCGTTGACGAAACGGATTTTGTCCCGGTGCTCGGGATGGTGAACCGTCCGAAAGCCCTGCATTTTCCATGCATCGGCGTCGCCAGCCCCACGCCAAAGCGCGCAAGCCGCCCCGTCGCCGAAGAGACACAAGCTGATCAGAACGCCGGGATCGTCATCCAGATAAAAGGCCGCCGAGCAAATCTCGACGGCGACCGTTGCGATGAGCGCCTCGGGGGCATTCGCCGCAATACCTCGCGCCGACTCCAGCATCGGTATGGCCGCGCCACAACCAAGACCGAGCAGGTCCTGAAGAAAAACATTGGGCCGCAGACCAAGTGCCTCGGAGACATAGCTGGAAAGGCCCGGACACAAATAGCCAGTGCACGTGCAAATGAGCAGTGCGTCGATGGCATCCGGTGAAACCCCACCTTTCACGCACGCGTTTTTGACCGCCGCGGCGGCGAGAGGCGGCGCCGCCGCCGCGAAAGCTGCATGAAGGCCGCTGGCGTCTTTGTAAATGAGCCCGAGCGGGTCGGGCGTCGCGAACCGCCGTGTGGCGATGCCGGAATCCCCAAGAAGAATTTTTTCCAGAAGATCCGACGAGCGGGATTTTACGGAATCCAAAGCGCCCGAGGCTTTCAAAAGTTCCCAGCACTCGGCTTGACGGAGAACTGTGGCGGGTGCGGCACTGGCGACGGAAAGAAGAAACATCAGCGAACAAGGGCAAGCAAATGGTGATACGGAATCCATCCGGTTCTCGCAGCCAGGGAAGCCGCGCAGACGCCCCATCGCGTGGTCAGAAACGTGTGAAGGCCCTGTGCCGCCAGCATGCGACGCCCAAAGCGTGCGTCCTGCTGCCGGCGCGCGAGGCCTGCGGCTCCGTCCCACGAAAGCTCGCCCGCAGCCCACCGACAGGCGGGATCGAGGGCCAGCGCGGCAGACTCGAAGGCCATCGACATCCCGTTTCCCGTGAAGGGCGGAATCATCTTCGCCGCGTCTCCGATTGAAAATCCCGGACCGGACTGACTTCCGAGCCGGAACCCGGCGACCCCGCAAAACGAGCTTTCGTCCCATGTCCCGGCCGCAAGACGCCGGGCGAGCGTTTCGAGTCCACCGCGACGGAGCGTGGAGAGCAGAAGATCCGGCCCGCGTCCGACGCCGCGCCGATCCCCGCGGAATAATCCGCAGACATTCACTTTTTCGTCCTCGACACGTGCCAAGCCAACATAACCGTTTGATCCCAAGTGCATTTCCAGATCGGTCGGGAGGTCGATTTTGAGCGCATGGCATTTGAGGCCGATCCAACGACCGGGCCGCCTCGGCCGTCCGGCCGCCCAAATGATGCCCGGTCCCGGTGCGATGCGCGAGTGGGTGATGAGATCGCCACCGGATTCTACAAAATCCGCCCGGAGGCGTTCATCGAGCCGCCATCGGGAAAGACCGCGCGCTCGAACCGCCATGCTGCCGAGCACACCGCCTGCGTCGCTCCACCGGGCCGTGGAGAGCGCCATCGCATCACGGAGGTGATCGGCGATTCCGAGCAGTTCAACGGTGGCCTCGGTGACGCCGCTGATAAATTCACCGCACACGCGATGCCGCGGATAGGTTCCGGCTTCATGGAGCGTCACCGGTACATCCCGCCGCCGGAGAGCGATTCCCAGCGAGAGCCCGGCTAGACCTCCGCCTGCAATGACGACGCGCTTTTTCAATCCCGCCAACCTACCATCCGAACGACCCCCCGCCAGTGGCAAGTTTCATGCACCTGCCAGCCGCTCTCGGTGAGCCCGAGAGATCGCGACAACTCACCGGCCCGAAATCCCGCCCGGATGCTCGCCGGCATATCGTGGCGGGTCACCCGCCCCACAAAAGGAAACGCGGCATAGGAACAGACCAATGGAACGCGGCTCCGCATCGGCTCGGAGAAAATCAGCAACCGCGCATTTTTCAGAACCGCTCCAAGATCCCGGAGTTTCCCGTCCGGAAAGTGGTGTAAAATGAGACTCCCAACGATCACATCCGGCTCGAGCGCGGGAAGGGTTGCGAAAAAGTCGCCCTGCCGCCAGGTGACGCGTGGCGAGAGATTCGGCGGGCGGGGTGCAAAGTCGAGGCCGGACACCGGGAAACCCGGATGTTCCTGAAAAATCCGTCGGCAAAGGATCCCCTCCCCCGCACCCAGTTCCGCGATGGAGCCAAGGCGCGGCCGTTGCTCGCGGAGGGCTCGGAGAATCCACCGCGAGTTGCCCAGAAAAAGATCCAGCCGCCGCAAGTCCGCCCGGCTGCGGCGGGCCTCCGGGTCGGACGGATCGAGGTGGTCGAGGATTTCTGGGACGAGGACGCGGGCGGACACGGGGATTGCCAAGGATGGTGCGGAACCCTACTGTTTCTCCCTTGCCATGACCATCTATCTCGACAACAACGCCACCACACGGATCGCGCCCGAAGTTCTCGACGCGATGATGCCGTGGCTGCGCGACGGGTATGGCAATCCTTCGAGTGTTTACGGACCCGGACGGGCCGCCTCCGCCGCTCTCGACACCGCACGCGCGCAGATCGCTGCCTTGGGGGGGTGCCGGGAAAACGAGATTCTCTTCACGAGCTGCGGCACCGAATCGATCAACACCGCGATCCAGTCCGCCATCGCGCTCGACCCGGACAAACGTCACATCGTCACGACCAAAGTCGAGCATAGCGCGACGATGAAGTTGTGTGAGTATTTGGCGCACCGCGGTTATGAAATCACGTGGCTGCCGGTGGAATCGCTCGGCCGCTTGGATCTGGCCGAACTCGAGTCCTCCATCCGCCCGGATACGGCGCTCGTCACGCTGCTCTGGGCCAACAACGAGACGGGTGTTCTTTTTCCGATTTCCGAGATTGCAGAAATCGTTCGGAAGAAAAAATGCCTCCTTCATGTCGACGCGGTGCAGGCGTTTGGAAAGTTGCCGATCCGGCTCGACGAGGCGGGGATTCATTTTTTGTCCATGTCTGGCCACAAACTCCACGCGCCGAAAGGTGTAGGCGGTCTTTACGTGAACCGGCGGGTGAAATTCACCCCGCTTCTCCGCGGAAGTCAGGAGGAGGCCCGGCGCGGCGGCACACAGAACGTAGCATCGATCGTTGCTTTTGGCAAAGCCGCCGAGCTTGCGGCGCAGCATCTTGGCGATCCGCAGGTCGCGGCTTGGCGGGACCGCTTTGAAGCGACCATCCTCGCCCGCGTGCCCGGTGCTCATGTGAACGGCGACTCGAGTTGCCGGCTGCCGAATACGACCAATCTTTCGTTCGACGGAGTCGAGAGCGAGGGCGCGCTTTTGCTCCTCGACCAGCAAGGACTCTGCTGCTCGGCGGGTTCGGCCTGCACAAGCGGGTCGATTCACGCCTCGCACGTTCTCCGCGCGATGGGACTGTCGAACGACCAAGCCCGCGGCAGCCTGAGGTTTTCTTTCGGACGCTTCAATTCCGATGCCGATGTGGACAAGGCCTGCGAGTTGGTTCCGGCAGTGATCGAAAAGCTTCGCCAAGTCATGCCATCCGGCGGTCCGGTTCTCACAGCCCGCGTGTAGGTCGGGCATGAGTCATTATCAGAAGGCCGACTTCGACAAGTGGTATCGCGACCCGCGTTATCGGGTAAGCGCACAGGCCAAGATCGCCCGAAAAGCCCGCCTGGCGGTCGCCGTCGCCGCGTATTACCTCGGCCGTCCCCCGCGCAACGCCCTCGATATTGGGTGCGGTGAAGGTCAGTGGCAGCCGGTTTTGGCGTCTCTCGGACTTTCTTATCTTGGCATCGAACCGAGCCGTTATGCGGTGGAAAAATTCGGACAACGTCGGAACATTGTCGCGGGCTCGTTTGGCGACCTCCCGCCTCTCGGTCCGGCCTACGATTTGATCATTTGCAGCGACAGTCTTTACTTTGTGCCGGATGACGAGTTGCTCGCGGGGCTCGAGCAACTCGTGCCGCGCCTCCGTGGTGTCGCGTTTCTCGAAGCCTATGCCTCCGATGCCCCGCTCGATGGCGATACGTCCCGCATGATCCCGAGAACAGCGGCGTTCTACAGAAAGGTATTTCGTCACGCCGGTCTGCGTTCGGTCGGATCTCACTGCTATGTGGGGCCCGCCCTTTACGATCAGGTGACGGAGCTGGAGCGCGGACAGGGAGCTTGAGGCGGGAGGCCTCGGGACCGTTCAGGCCGGAGGATTTGAGCGGGCCTCGAGCGTCGCGACCCGTTCGTTGAGCTTGTCGAGGTTCCGGACCAAGACGAGGTTTCTTTTGAATTCCTTGAGAGGACGCGCCGGGCTGCCACCGACGACCTCGCCGCTCTTGACGTCTTTGCTGACGGAAGCGGTGGCCGTCGCTATCACACGATCACCAATTTCGATGTGGCCGTTGAGTCCCACCTTGCCTGCAAGGGTAACGTAGTTCCCGATGCGGGTGCTGCCCGAAATCCCGACCTGAGCGCAGAGCACGCAGTGTTCGCCAATGGTGACGTTGTGGCCGATCTGGACCAGATTATCGATTTTGGTGCCTTTTTGGATCCATGTTCGGCCAAAGCGGGCGCGGTCGACCGTGGAATTGGCCCCAATTTCGACGTCATCATCGAGTTGGACGAAGCCGGTCTGGGGAATCTTTTGCTGATGGCCGTCGCGGAACTCATAGCCGAATCCGTCTGCTCCAATGACGACGCCGGAGTGGAGGCAAACGCGGTTTGCGAGGCGGCAGCGCTCGCGGATGGTCACATTCGGATGAATGAGGCAATCCTCGCCAATGGTCGTCGCGTGTCCGATGTAGGAGTTCGCACCGATGACAGTGCGGGGGCCGACGACGGCCCTAGGCTCGATCACAACGCCCGGTCCGAGGCTGGCGGATGGGTCGACGGAAGCTTCCCGGGACACGACCGCCGATGGGTGGATGCCCGGAGGGTGAACCACAGGCTCCGGAGCAAAAAGTGGCAGTAGCGACGCAAACGCGGCTGCCGGGTTGTCCACCCAGATTCGGTGGGCGCGGAGTTCCTCGCCGAAGCCGTGAGGAACAAGAACCGCCGTGGCCCGCGTATTGCGCAGAGCCCGGAGGTATTTGGGATTTCCGAAAAAGGAGAGATCGCCGGGGTTGGCTTCGCCCAGCGATCCGACTCCGTTAATTTCCACACCGGCGACTTGGGGATCTACCCAGCCGCCGATCCGGTCAGCCACCTCGCGGAGGGTCATTCCTTATTCCGCGGGTTTGTTTTTCGGTGCGTTTTTGTTGAGCGTATCGACGATTTCCTTGCTGAAATCGAGATCATTGCGGGAGTAAACGAGGACCGGGATCTGGCCCATGCTCATTCCGGACTTGTCGAAGACGATGTCGAAGCCGGCGGATTTCACCTTTTCGTTCACGATCTTCATGATGTCGTCGATGATGTCCTTGCGCATGCGGACGAATTGCTCTTGGAGTTGGCGTTCGCGGGTTCCGCGGAATTCGGTGATCTCGCGATCGAGGTTGCGGGCTTCGGCGACTTTCTCATCGCGGCTCTTGGTCGCTTTGTCCTTGGCGTCTTTGCTCAACTCGGGTTTTTCGAGGTCGGCGTTGAGCTTGTTGATCTCGTCCATCGACTTCTTGAGTGTCTCGAGGCGGTCATCGAGTTCCTTCTTTGCAGCCGCCCGGGCTTCGTTGAGCTTCGCTTCGGCGTCTTTGGTGCGGTAATATTGGGTAAAGACGGCGTTCATATCCACGACGCCGACTTTGATTTGCGCTTGGGCCGCAGGCGCAAAAGCACAGAGAGCTGTGACCGCGACGGCGATGGAGAGGATGGGTTTGAGCATGTTTGTTTTTCTGGTTTTGGATGATTCTCAGGGTGTCTCGCGGGGAGAACTCAGGTGAAGTTCTGACCTATCCACGCAGGAAACGTTCAAAATTGATAGCCGATATTGAAGTTAAACTTTCCGGGAGGGCCGTTGAAGGTCTCGTAAACAACCGGGATACCGTAGTCGACGCGGATCGGGCCAATGGGGAGATCCAGTCGGAGACCGATACCGACGTTCACGTTGGCATTGGAGGTCGAAAAGTCGTAGGCATCGCTGTTGACAAAACCCATGTCGGTGAACACAGCCCCACGGACACGCGAGATGATCGGGAAGGTCAGTTCAAGCGTCAGGTAGGCGAGCGAGTTGCCACCGATCGGGTTTTCATCTTCATCAACAGGACCGACCTCGCGGAAGTTAAAGCCGCGAAGGTTGTTGGCTCCACCGAGGTAGAGGCGGTCAAAAATGGGTACGCCCTGGCCGTATTCATCCGAGTTCTCCGAACCGCCCCAGCCGTTGACGACGGCCAGTTGGCCTTTGACGAGGAAGATGAGGTCGAAAGGCAGGGAGAAGTATTTGGCTGCGTCGAGCGTGATTCCGTAGTCCTGCACATTGCCACCGAGCGGTCCGCCGTTGATGAAGCCGCCGAGTTCGATCAACTCGCCTTTGCGGGTGAGGAACAGGCTGTCCCGGGTATCCCAGACGAGGGCTCCGTTGAATCCGCTTTTGGTGTAGTTGCCGGCGGCTTCCTCGATTTCGATACCGACGTCATCGGTGTCCACGTCGTAGATACGAATTCCTTCGATCCGATACTCCGCCCGTGCAGCAAGGGCACGCCAGATTTGGCGACGAGCTTGGAAAGCGACGCCATAGTTGGCCTGGTCGTAAACGTTCGAAAGGAAGTTCGCGTCCCGGTAGTAGGCCTCAACTCCAACGGAAAGCTTCTGACCAAGGAACCATGGCTCAGTGAGTGCGATGACGAAGTCACGGCGTTGGAGACCGTATTGACCCCGGATTCGGAAGCGTTGGCCGCCGCCGACGAAGGTGGGCCAGTTGAAGAGGTCAAAGTTGGTCTGCTGAAGTTCGGCAAATCCCAGCAAACTGTCGATGGTGCTGAACCCGACGCCGAAGTTGAACGCACCAGTGCGTTTTTCTTCGACGATGACATTGAGATCCTTTCGGCCGGGAACAATCGTGTCGGTCGGGGCCGTGTCCACGCGGGAGAAATAGTTCAAATTCTCAAGACGCTTTTTGCTGACATCGACCAAAGTCGTGTCGAAGACATCGCCGGGACGGACGGCGAGCTCGCGTCGAATCACGCGATCCTGCGTGCGGTCGTTGCCTTGGATATTGATCAAGTTCACGTAGGACTGGACGCCCTCATCAATGCGGTAGGTAACGTCGACGGCACCGGGGCCGGCGGGAAGAACCTCCGGCATGGCCAGCATGTCGACGTAGCCGCGGCTTCCGTAGAAATCCCGGATCGCCTCGAGGTCATCGCCCATCCCTTTCGGCGTGAAAAGTTGTCCGCCGAGCATGGCCATGCGGCCGAGGATTTCCTCTTGTGGGACAATGTTAACGCCTTCGAGTTTCACGGCGTTGACGCGATACTGCATGCCCTCGACGATGGTGACGATGAGTTCGACCCCGTCGTTTTGAAGCGGTTGGGTTTGGATGTCGGCGACTTCCACATCCGCAAAGCCGCGATTCTGGTAGAGCGTTCGAATCGCCGCGCGATCTTCCTCGACCTGTGCCGGCAGGAGACGTCCGCTTTTCGTGAAGAACGAAAGGATGTCCTGCGGCTTGGTCTTCATCACGCGACGGATATCCCGGGCGAGGATGGAGTCATTCCCGACAAAGGTGATCCGGCGGACCACAAGCTTCGACCCCTCGTTGATGGAGAAAATGAGGCGAACGCGATTGTTCTGCGGGATTTCCTGAATGCGGTATTGGATGTCGACCTCGGAAAAATTTCGGTCTTCGTAGAGCCTAAGAATCTTCTGGCGGTCGTCTTCCACCCGCTCTTCGCTGACGACTTCACCGACTTTGGAACTGATCTCGCGACGGACGCGGTTCATGGAGATTTGTTCCGCACCCTCGATGAGGATTTCCTCAATCACCGGACGCCCTTGGAGGAGAACCGTGACCTTGACCCCGTCGCCAAGCGGTTCGGCAAACATACGGACGTTCGCAACGCCGCC
This sequence comes from uncultured Chthoniobacterales bacterium, assembly GCA_964516295.1. GTDB lineage: Bacteria > Verrucomicrobiota > Verrucomicrobiia > Chthoniobacterales > Terrimicrobiaceae > CAZEYT01. Next base: position 35,536 of record CAZEYT010000012.1, read on the forward strand.
CGTGGCGTAGAGAGCCCGAATGTCCTGCTCCGCGGCACGTTCGCTGTAAGGGAGACCGACCTTGGTGGCCAAGTTCGCCATCACCCGCTCGCGCGAGATACTGGGAGCGCCGACATATTCGACCGCGATCTCCCGAACAACCGGGCCGGATTGCGCGCGGGCGCTGACAGAGAAGCAAAGGACTGCAAGCAATGCGGGCAGTAGTCGCAAAAGATAAGTTCGGCAAAAAATCATGGTCACGGGCAGCCCGGCGGGAATTCCCTCACAGAGCGAGTCGCATTGCATGCCGCATGCACCCGGGAAGGTCAAGACACGAATTGGAATCCATGCCCCGGAAGGTGTGAACTCCCCGACCCGCCGGGTTCGCCCGCACGCAACAGGCACCTTGCAGACCGGAAGGGCGTTTGATAAACCACAATTCCGGTTGAAACGAGAGTTCGCCTCATGGAACCCCCTGCCATTTTTGGTTTCCCGGAGGGCCCAGCGTCAGCTCTTAAAAATCCTGTCCTCACTTGTGGGTCGGTCGAGTCAGCGAACTCACCGGAGCTCGAACGAGTGGCGGTCCTTGCAGCGCATACAGACAATTCCTTTATCTTCACCGATGTGGAGCGTCGGATTCAGTGGGTGAATTCGGCTTTTTGTCGGACGACCGGATACGCGTTTGGGGAGGTAGTGGGAAAAAGTCCCGGAGCTCTCCTGCAAGATCCGGATACGGATCAAGCGACAGTGGAACGCATGCGTCGGGCGCTGAACAGCGAGCGGAGTTTTCGGGAGGAGATTTTCAACTATCGAAAAAAACGGGGAGCCCTACTGGGTTGCGGTGGAGATTCTCCCCCAGCGGGATGAATCCGGGCGGGTCGGTGGATATGTTTCCATCGAATCCGAAGTCAGCGAGCGACGAAGTCGGGAAGCCGAGCTTCAAAATCTCCGCCTGGCTGTGGAGCAAAGCCCGACGTCGAGCTGGACCCGCCAAACCCGACGCCTGCATGAGGTGGACAATCAATTCGTGGTCACGCTCGAAGCCGCGCTTTCGTTCCCCCCCGGAGGCTCATCCACCGCTTTTGGAAGCAATGGACTTCGCGATCAAGTTGGTGAAATCGTTTGATTTGAAACTGCCCTTTGTGACCGCGAAGAGGCGTAGGATTTGGGTGCGGTGTTTTGGCGAACCGGAATTTGAAAACGGGCGCGTGGTGCGGCTGATCGAAGCGATCCAGACATCACCGAGCGCAAGCGTCTGGTCGGTGAGCTCGTCGAAGCCCGCAACCGGGCCGAGAGTGCCAATCTCGCCAAGAGCCAGTTTCTCGCCAACATGAGCCACGAGATTCGGACGCCGCTCAACGCGATCCTCGGGATGTCCGAGCTCCTCGAGCACGATCCCACCGGCCCCGACAGCCGAGAGTATCTGCAAACGATCCGGACGAGCGGCGACACACTCCTGGCATTGATCAGCGATGTTCTGGATTTCTCGAAGATCGAGGCCGGGCAGCTGAAGTTGGAACGTATTCCGGTCGACCTGCGGAGCTGTATGGAGTCGGCGGTTCACATCGTTTCCGTCCCCGCAGCGGAGAAGGGTCTGCAACTCGATCATCGCATCACTCTCGACGTGCCGATTGCCATTCAAGGCGACCCCACCCGCCTGCGGCAGATTTTGGTCAACCTCCTCGCAAATGCCGTAAAATTGACGGATGCTGGGAAGATCGTGGTTTCTATTTCGCGATGTGATGCGGACGCGCATTTGCGCTTTGCCGTGGCCGATACCGGCATCGGGATTTCCCAGGAACAGAGGGAAAAACTTTTCCATATGTTCAGCCTGCTGGATGCGTCAACCACACGACGGTTTGGCGGCACGGGTCTCGGACTTGCGATTTCAAAACGCCTCTTCGAGATGATGAATGGGAGGATCTGGGTGAGTCCGCTCCCGGCACAGGGTCGACGTTTTTCTTCGAGCTTCCGGTCGAGTCGACCGAGGCCCCAACGCAGTTGCCGGAAACGCTCTGCTTCCCTCGGCCAAAGGCCATCTGGCCACGCGGTGTCCGCTTTCCATTTTGGTGGCGGAAGACAATCCGGAAAACCAGCGGATGATCGGGCTCATGCTCATACGTCTGGGCTACGACTTCCCGGGTCGTTGCCAACGATCGCGAAGTTTTGGAAGCCCTGCGGGAAGCACCCACGGCTGTGATTTTGATGGATCTCCAAATGCCGGTGATGGACGGTCTGACCACGGCAAGGCGAATTAGCACGCGCTATTCGAGACGAAAGCGGCCGCAAATGATCGCCCTGGAGGCCGGGATGGATGCCTACCTGAGCAAGCCGGTCCGAGGCGATCAATTGGCAAGGGCTCTCGAAGAGGCCTTCCTGCGAGCCGAAAAGACACGAAACCACCATCCCGCTTGACCACCGCGGGCCGGATGCCCAGCATGCGCGGTTTCCGATTTTGAAAGCTTTCGATTCATCCCGCTGGGACTTGGAATTTGTCCGGAACAACACGGTCGTCCGCACGAAGCGTTTCGGCATGCCCGCCGAGGCCAAGGCCGTTCACTACCCGATCCGCCTCTTGCGTTACTGGTTCGGATATCATCTTTTGCGCGAGGAATTCGTGCACGCGGGGAAGCCGCTGGCGGTCGCAGAGATCGGCGTTCATCGCGGACAGATGTTTGATTTTGTCCACTCCGCGCCCGAAAAAATCGCCTGCTCGCGCTGGACGGCGGTTGATGCGGTGATGCTGACCGACAAGCTGAAAGAGGCTGGCTACGACGATTTTTTTGAGGCGAATCTGGAAGATCCGGACTTTGCGCTGCCGCACGTTTACGATTGCGCGATTCTTTTGCACATTCTGGAGCATCTGTCTGATCCGGAGGCGGCTTTGAAAAAGGTCGCGGCCGGGATCGCTCCCGGCGGGTCATTGATCGGCGGGTTTCCGGTTTTGCCGGCGGCGATTGCTCCAATCCGCGAGAAGCAGGTCCGACGCACGGCGGCTCCGATGGGGCATGTGAGCGTTTTTTCACCCAAACGCGTGCGCGAAATGGCGCGTCAGGCCGGCTTGGAAACCGAGTTTCTCAGCGGGGCATTTTTTCTGCGGAGCAAGGGAAGCAAGCTGGAAAATTCCTCGGCCTGGGTGCGCTTCAACATCCTCTGGGGCCGCGCTTTTCCGTGGTGGCCCGGCGAGGTTTATTGGCTCCTCCGAAAACCGGCGGCCTGATTACCCGAGGAGCGCCTCAATCTCCGCGCGGCGACGGGCGTGTTCCTCGTCGCTGATCACCGAAACGAGCGTCGTGCCAGCCAGCTCGGGGAGCTCGACCCACGACCGGCAGCCGCCGTATCGCTTTTCCATCGTGAGACAGCACGGGGGATCGAGGCGAAAAACGCGGACCAGGGCTACATGCACACCCAGTTGATCATCATAGCGGAAGCGCTCCTCAACGACCGAATCGTGCCAGATGTGATGTCCGCGCAGGGCCTGCAATTTTTCCATCTCGGTGACGAGTTTCGTCCATTCCAACGCCGCGGCGTAGCGGATCTCGATCTCACCCGGCCGTTCCTCCGGCAAAGCCGTCTCCGGCGGCAGACAGGTTTTGGAAAGCTGCCCGTGAAACCACGTCGGAAAGAGAAAAAATTCCTCATGCTGGAAGGCGAAACCCGCGCGCCCCTCCGCGATGCCGCCTTTGCGGAGGATGAGACTCTGCCGCCCGCAGCCGACAGCCTCGCAGACCAACGCCCATTCTTTGAATGCCACACTCATTGTTCGCCAATTCAGGCTTGCCAGCCGCGCGGCGTCAAAGGGAAATGATTACCGGCATGCTTCACCGATTCGATTTTCATGTGCATTCCTTCTTTTCGAAGGATGCTGCCAGCCCGCCTGAGGACCTCATTGCGGCCGCCATTTCGCGAGGGTTGAGCGGGATTGCCATAACGGATCACGACTCGTGCGAAGCGCATGCGTATCTGGCCCATCAAAAGATTCCCGGAGGCTTTTTGGTCATCCCGGGGGTCGAGGTGAGCACCGCGCACGGGCATCTCCTTTGCCTCGGGGCAACCTTGCCGCTTTTACGCGGGGTTCCGGCTCCGGAGGTCGTGGAGAAAATTCATGCCGCGGGAGGGATTCCGATCCCCGCGCATCCGTTCGACCGCTGGCGGGCCGGAATCCGGCCGGAAATCTTGGATACCCTCAACGTGGACACGCTGGAGGTCTTCAATGCCGCAGTGACCTCACGGGCGTACAACGACCGTGCCCTCGCCTACGCGGAGTCGCAAAAGTGGAAAAAAATCGCCGCCAGTGACGCGCACCATGCCTCGGCGGTCGGCGTGAGTGTGACGGAACTCGAACTCGACGAACTTTCCGTCCCCGCCGTTCTCGCCGCGCTGCGGAAAGGCGGACGTCCGGCCGGGCAGTATCTTTCCTTCCGCGAAGGCATGAAGAAGCACTTCGCGAATTGGTTTCGCAAAGGCAACCGCCGCCCGCCCAGCGTGGTCAGGCGGCCGTAAGCGCGAAGCGCTCCGAGCCAAGAAGGCCGGATTTTTCGAGGAAGTATTCGTAGCCGCCGGGATACGAAGCGACCGACCCGGCATTGATATGGAGAACGCGGTTCGCGAGTTTCCGGAGAAAGTGCACATCGTGCGAAATGAACACGAGCGTACCTTCGTAAGCCTCGAGGGCGAGCACGAGCGACTCGACCGTGTGGATGTCCAAGTGAGTCGTCGGCTCGTCCATGAGGAGGAGATTCGGCGGATCGACGAGGAACTTGATGAGATTCAGCCGTGTTTTTTCTCCGCCGCTGAGGACCGAGGTCTTTTTGTGAATCTCGTCTTTGCGGAACAGAAACGAGCCAAGAATACTCCGCGCCTCGTCCTCGCGAATCTCGCCGTTGCTCGCGAGCACTTCTTCGATCACCGAGGCATTCGGATTCAACGTCGCTGAGCGATGCTGGCTGAAGTAGCCGATTTTGGAATTGCTGCCGTAGCGCACATTTCCCTTTTGGATCTCGACGACCCCGGCGAGAATTTTGAGAAGCGTTGATTTTCCGGCACCATTCGGGCCGACCAGCGCCGTTCGTTCACCGCGTTCAATGATGAGGTCGAGTCCGCGATAGACAATGTTTTCGCCGTAGGCCATGTGGACCCCCTCGAGATTCACCGCGCGCTGTCCCCCGCGCGGCGGCTGCGGGATGCGGAACCGGAACGGCTTTCGGGGCGCTTCCGGACGTTCGACTGTCTCCATTCGCTCGATTTGCTTGAGCTTGCTTTGGGCCTGCGCGGCTTTCGAGGAGACGGAGCGAAACCGGTCGGCAAATTCCTGGAGGGCGGCGATTTCCTTCTGCTGGTTTTTCCAAGCGGCGAGTTGGATCTCGTAATTTGCCTCCCGCTGCTGCACGGCGGCGGTGTAGTTGCCTTTATAGGAAACCAGGCGCTGGTTGGAGATCTCGTAAACCGTTTCGATCAGTTCATCCATGAACTCGCGGTCGTGCGAAATGAGCAGCACCGCTCCGGAGTAGGTTTTCAAATAATTTTGCAGCCAGAGCAACGAGAGCAAGTCGAGGTGGTTCGTCGGCTCGTCGAGGAGGAGAAGATCGGGCTCCATGACAAGCAGTCGGGCGAGGTGCGCCCGCATGACCCAGCCGCCGCTCAGTTCGCGGGCGGGACGTGAAAAATCCGCTTCCCGGAAGCCGAGCCCGCTGAGCATTTTTTTCGCGCGGGCTTCGACCTGCGGATTGCTGAGCGCTTCGTGTTTCGCATGGGCTTCGAGATATTCGGCCGCCTCGGTATTGCCTTCGGCTTCGAGTGCCGCCAGCACTTTTTCGAGGGCCTGAACCTCGCCGGCCCGGCCGGTTGCGATATCAAGAGCGGACTCGTCGTCGATGGCCTCGCCTTCCTGCGGCAGGTAACCGACCATGGTCCACTCGTCGCGTTGGATCGTTCCGGCGTCCGGTTCATCGCGTTTGAGAATCAGAGAGAAAAGCGTGGATTTTCCCGCGCCGTTCGGCCCGATGAGCGCGACACGCTCGCCATAGTTCACCTGCATGGCGGCGTTCTCAAACAAGACACGCCCGCCCTGGCTTTTCTTCAGTCCCCGAATGGTCAGCATCGCGGGACGTTAACCACCCGAGGCCCCAGTGTCCATGCCCGGGCGCTCAATTTGAGAGCGAGCGGATATAGGCCACCAATTGATCGACTTCTTGGGGTGGGAGCCGGTCGTACGACGGCATGGCCGCGGCGTAGCCTTTGACCAGACGGGCTTGCGGCCGGACGATGGACTCTCGGAGATACGCTTCATCAACGATCACCTCGGAGCCGTCGGCCAGCGGCTGGGTGTGGCCGAATATCCCCTCCAAACGCGGCGCGAGATCCCCCGACCCGGGCATATGGCAGGCAGCACAGCCTTGTGACAGGAAGACTTTTTTCCCTCCCTCGGCAAGACTTCCCCCTCCCGACGGCATCACCGACTCCGGCACGGCAAGAAGCAAATAAATCGCCGTACCTCCTACGAAAACCGTCCCGCCCAGCGCCGGAAGCCAGTCGTCGAACCGATATCGGGCGTTCATCAAAAACTTCACGAACATCAGCGAGACGATCAGCACCCCGAGAATGGCCACGTTCCAAGTCGCCGCATAAAGCTGCGGGAAGTGTGCGCTCAACATCAGGAAGAGCACCGGGAAGGTCATGTAGTGATTGTGCAGAGATCGGAATTTCGCGGCTTTCCCCAGCGCGGGATCGTGCGGACGCCCGGCCTCCAGCGCGTCCATGAACCGGTGCTGGTTTTTGATGATGTGGAAAAACACGTTGGCCGACATCATCGTGCCCATCATCGCTCCGATCTGGAGGAAGACTGCCCGGCCGTTGAAGATCGTGTTGTAACACGCCGCCGCCGAAAGAATCAGAGCCAGACACACGGGCACTCCGATCCCCGGGTGTTTTTTCAGGGGCGAGCGCCAGATTTGATCATAAACGACCCAGCCCCCGGCCAACCCGGCCAGACTCCACAGAATCGCCGCCCAACCCGGCAGGGTCGTTTTTGAGGGATCCAAAAAAAACGTCCCGCCTCCGTTGAAATACAGCGTGAGCATCAGGACAAATCCGCTGATCCACGTGGTGTAAGACTGCCACATGAACCAATGCAGCGGAACGGGAATCGCCCCCGGACGCAATACCCGCTTTTGGAGGTGAAACACCCCTCCCCCATGGAGCATGTCGAGCGTCCCGAGCAGGCCCGGATCGGCGTCTCTTCGAGGCTGGAGCAGGTTCAACTCCATCCAAGTAAAGAGCAGGGAATTCCCGATCCACATAATCGCCGCAAGGACGTGGACGAACCGGAATATCACCGCGATCCAGCCGACGACATCCGTTTCCATGGGATTCGGAAAGCACCTCACGTGCCAGACGATCCCGACATCCGGAAAATTCCGTGCCAGCGGGCTTGACGACCGCTCCCGATTCCCTATCTTCGACGATCCTACTATGTCCAGAAAGTGCAGCATTACAGGGGCCAAGCCCGTCCGCGGATCGAAAATCCACCGCCGGGGTCTGGCGAAGAAAAAAGGCGGCATCGGCATGCACGTTACCGCCGTGACGCCCCGCTACTTCCAGCCGAATCTCAAGACCAAGCGCGTCTGGGTGCCGGAACTCAAGAAGTACGTCACCGTCAAGGCCACCGCCCGCGCCTTCAAGACAATCTCGAAAAACGGGGCTTACAAGACCCTCCGCGGAGCCGGTCTCGTCAAGTAATCCACTTCGCTCGCCCGGAAGGCCTCCGGTCTGGGGGGCACTGACCGGCGAGAAATCCCGAGGCGTCCACCGATTGACGCCCGCCTGCCGGAACGTTAGTTTGCCCCGGATGCCGCTGATCGAGGTCAAAAATCTTTGCACATGGTTCCCGGTCTTCGGGGGTCTCCTTCGGCGTCGCACCGGCGAGCTTCGAGCCGTTGATCAGGTCAGTTTCTCCATCGAGCCGGGCCAGACCGTCGGCTTGGTCGGCGAGAGCGGCAGCGGAAAGACCACGGTCGGCCGCTCGATTCTCAAGCTGATTCCAGCCACCTCTGGCGAGGTCTTCTACAACGGTCGTGATATTCTTCCGATGTCGGAAGCCGCATTCCGTCCACTCCGGCGCGAGATGCAGATCATTTTCCAAGACCCGTTCGGCTCGCTCAACCCGCGTCTGAACATCGGCGAGATCGTCGCCGAGGCCCTCGAGATTCATTTTCGAAAAATGTCCCGAACCGAGCAGACCGACCGGGTGGCGGAGCTTCTCCGCCTTGTCGGTCTCGAACCCGGCATGATGCGACGCTATCCGCATGAATTCAGCGGCGGGCAACGCCAGCGGATCGGCATCGCGCGGGCACTTGCGGTCGAGCCGCGCTTCATTGTCTGCGACGAGCCGGTCAGCGCACTCGATGTGAGCGTGCAGGCACAGATCGTGAATTTGCTCCAGGACCTGCAGGAGCAATTCGGCATCGCCTACCTCTTCATCGCGCATGATCTCGCCGTGGTCGAGCACATCAGCGACCATGTTTTGGTGATGCACCGTGGCCGCATCGTGGAATCCGCCCCGGCCACCGAGATCTACAGCAACCCGCAACACGAATACACCCGCACCCTGCTCGCGGCTGTCCCGCAAATCGCCTGATGCACCCGCTTCTTCGCAACTTCCTCCGCATGCACTGGCTGCTCTTCGGCATGATGGCCGCGCTGCTGGCCTACGGAGTCTATGCCATCTACAGCGCGACCTGGATGCGGGAGCAGAATTACTGGAGCTCCCAACTCATGTGGATCGTGATTTGCCTCCCGATCTTCCTGGCCGTGTCATTGATCGATTACCGGTGGATCCGTTACGGGGCGATTCCGCTCTACATGGTCTCGATGCTCGGGCTGGTGGCCACGATGTTGATCGGTGAAAAACGCTACGGCGCCCGAAGCTGGATCGACCTCGGGCCAATGAGTTTCCAGCCCTCCCAGTTGGCCATCATTGCCGGCATCATGACGCTGGCGGTTTTTCTTCAAAACTCCCGGCACATGTCGCCATCCCTGCGGATTCTTTGCTGCGGGGCAATCGTCGGGCCGCCTTGGATCTTGATTCTTATCCAGCCGGATCTCGGATCCTGCATTGTCTGGGTGCCGGTCGTACTTTCGATGATGTTCATCGGGGGCATCCCGAAACGCTGGCTGATTTTGATGCTGGTGATCGGTCTGACCCTCATTCCCATCGTGGTCCATTTCGGACTCAAGCCCTATCAATACGCCCGGATTACCACGTTTTTGAACCCCGAGGCCGACCCGCAGGGCGACGGATGGAATATCACGCAATCCCTCATCGCCATTGGTTCGGGAGGGTTTTCCGGCAAGGGGTTCAAGGCTCCAAATACCCAAAACGAGCTCGGCTTCCTGCCATCCACGATTGTCCACAACGACTTTATCTTCTCCGTGCTTGGCGAGCAGCACGGATTCATCGGAGGTGTGGCTTTATTGGTTGCTTTTGCACTGTTGTTCCTGATCATCCTCCACATTGCTGCGGAGGCGGAAGATGATCTCGGTCGACTCTTGGCCGTTGGCATTGTGATGCTTCTGTTCACGCACACATTCATGAACATCGGCATGACGATTTCTGTAACGCCGATCACCGGTCTGCCCCTCCCCTTGATCAGTTACGGCGGGTCATTCGTCATGATCACTCTTCTGAGCTTTGGCATCGCCCAAAGCATCTGGATTCACCGTCGGTCCATTCGCTGAGGTCCGGGCGCGGCGTCGCGATTTGGTGAAAGCCGAACGCCCGCGGTCGGTGGGTCGAACCGCGGGCGCTGGAAGTGCCACCAAAAAGAATGTCTCTCTTTACGAAGCCTCGGTGCGGAACATTTCCTCCATGCGGCGTTGCATTTCTTCAGGCGCGACATCTTCGATATGCATGGAGACGGTCCAAACGAAGCCGAAGGGATCCTCGACACAGCCGGAACGCTCTCCGTAGAACATGTCGGTGACCGGCCGGATGGCTTTGCATCCGGCCTGCACAGCCTTTTCGAAGGCCTTGTGCGCATCGGGCACCGCCAGAACGAAGCGGGTGGGCGAGCCGCCGAGGCTCTTCGCGCTTTTCGTTGCCCATTGCGGGCACTCGTCGGCAAGCATCAGGACGGTGTCGCCAAAATTCATTTCGGCATGCATGATCCCGCGGCCTTCCAAGCCGGTGAGACGATAGCGTTCGGTGGCACCAAAGGCATCTTTGTAGAAACGGATCGCCGCCTCGGCATCGTTGAGAATGATGTAGGGAGTGAGTGTGTGGTAGTCGCAGTCGGTTTTCATGGTGTGGGTTGGTGTGATTCGTGTGAACAGGCACAGGCGGAGTGGAGGGTTTCGCCATAGCAATCATGATGGCGCACCCAGTCCCGAAGATCGTAATGCGGGCCTGTTTCGTTCCGGCCGCGCGGAGTTAAATCGAGATAGGCGTACGCGCCCATCACCGATTCATCACCGCGCGCAAAGGTGGAATACGTGTGGTAAATCGCCCCGTCTTCGTCCCGGAAAAAAACGCTGTGCCCGCTCAGTTCATCGGTTCCCGGATCGGAAAACGCATAGTTTGCAAAAGCCTGACCCGATTGACGTTGCTCGGGGGTGAACGAGACATGGAAATCGAAATTGAAGTCGCTTCCGTACGAGGAGACCCAGTCGAACTTCCATTGCATGCGCGTACGGAAGCGTTCGATTTTCTGCCAAGGTGCCCGAGACACGGCCACAAACCGGATGCCGTGGTGGCGAAGATGCAGATTCGCGCCGTCCACATGGTCCGCCGTGAACGAACAACCCGTGCATCCCTCGTCCCAGTCCGGTCCAAACATGAAATGCTGGACGATCAACTGATCGGCGTCGCCAAAGAGTTCGGCGAGCGAGAGAATCCCGCACGCCCCTTCGAAACGATAGTCTTTCTCCACGCGCACCCAGGGAAGCTCGCGCCGCCGGGCGCACAAGGCGTCCCGGCGACGGGTGAGATCCTTTTCCGCGTGAAGAAGCTCCGTCCGCATCGCAGTCCAGACTTCACGCGCTACAACCGGGTGACCGCCGAGCGTGCGCGTCGGGCTGGAACGATTCGCAATCATGGTTTCTAAGCTTCCACGATCGCCTCGAAGCCACCGTAAGCCATCCGGCGATAATCGAACGGCGAGTTTTCTCCACCACACATTTCCTTCATACGGGGGTCGGCCATGACTTTGCCATTCACCTCATCGCGGTGGGCCCGCGACCGATAGGCGATCCAGGAAAAGACGACGGTCTCCTCGGGTGCAGCCTTGGCCAGATCGGGAAATCTCACGAGGTCCGACATTCCCGTCATGTCCTCGCCGACACACTCGATGTACTCCAGCGCGCCATGTTCTTTCCAGATGGCTGCGGCCTTCGAAGCGATGCTGCGATATTGTTCAATTTTGTCCTTGGGAACGGGAAGGACGAACCCGTCGATGTATTTGCTCATGGTTTGGTATTGGGTTTTAAAGAGATGACGAACGGGAATCTGAAGTCAGGACACCGAAAGGGCTTCCTCGGATTCGGATCGGGCGCGCATTCGTCTGGAGATCGGGCATTCTTCCGCAATCGGCCGCACTTCCACGCAGGAACCGTGCTCCAAAAGGGGCCAGCTCGCCACGACATCCATGGCCTCGCGAATCGATCCGGCCCGGAGAATCATATAACCGCCGACGGCTTCCTTCGACTCGGCAAAAGGACTTTCGGAAACCAATGTCCCCCTGGCTCCCGAAAGCACATGCCCGCTGTCTTCCAATGGCTGTGCGGCACGGACGGATCCCTTTGCAAACTCCCGCTCGAACCAAGCCATGGTTTTGTCCATGATTCGCTGGAGGTCTTCGGGAGAGAGAGTCCGCGATCCCAATCGGAACACCGGAAAAGCAGGAGATATTCTGTGGATGGAGAAGAGTCTTTCATAAGGATTGTTCGAGGGTCTGACGAACGGGCCCGGTGGATCAGGACATCGTTCTTTTTGGGGGGAAAGCGGATGAATCCTGACCGATTTGCCGCTCAGGGCACAACCTGAGCGGCGGTTCATGGGAAGAGGGGCTGCGAAGTCGTCCCGCGGATATTTCTTTCATCAGCAGGAAATCGGCTTCACGATGATCAACGCTATGTTGTTCGCCCTCCGACGACTGGTGGTGGTTCTTCTGATTGCCGTGGCGGCATATTGTTTGTGGCCTCGCTCCACCTCACTGACCGATTTTGATCCGGCACGAATGGCCGAATTACAGATTCAGCTTTGGGAACAGACGGAAGCGCGGAGTCGGACGGCGATGTTTTTCACGCTGTATGAGATTTTCGAGCGTCAATACCGCGTGCCACCGATCGCTTCGGCGATGATGGCATTTGAGATCTCCAAGGCGCGTTGGATGTTTGAACTCGCCCCGGATCCGGCGGATCAGGAAAAGGCGACGGAGCCGCTGAAAACGGCCTTCGTCCACTTGAAGCATGCCACGAAGCTTCCCTTCGAACCCGCGGTGGTCGCAAAGATGGAAGTGACCACCTGGACGTTGGTCGCCGACCACTCGCGCCGGGCGACGCTCACGGCTGCGGTATCTGAGATGCTGGCAGTCCTCTACAACCGGCCAACGTCGGAGATGCTCCCGGCCGCCAAGCTTTTCGCTCGCGCCATGAAGGCCGCCGATGAGAAAAACTGGACCGAAGCTCGCTCGCTTTCCAGCGAAGCCTGGCTCGTACTCCACCGCGTCGTTGCGACGCCGAAGTCTTAAGGGGGAATCAGGCTCCGAGTTGTTTCTGCACCTCGGCGCTGAGTGTCCGCCCATCCGCACGGCCGGCCGCGCGGGCATTGACGAGTTTCATGACAGCGCCCATTTGCTGGCGGCTGGTGGCACCTGCTTCCGCGATGGCTTCGCGCACAAGGGTGGCCAGCTCGGATTCGGAAAGCCCCTGCGGGAGGTAGGCGGAAAGAATCTCAATCTCCGCACGCTCATTCGCCGCCATTTCCGGACGGCCGCCCTTTTCGAAACTTTCGACGGAATCGTGGCGTTTCTTGATCTCGCGCCGGAGGATCACAAGCGCATCCGCGTCATCCAAAGCCCCGCCCGCACCGTGTTTCTCGATCGCAGCATTCATCAGGCCGGACTTGAGCATGCGCAGGACCCCCAGCTTGGAAGTTTCGCGGGCAAGCATGGCGGCTTTGATATCCTGGTCGATACGGGCTTGGAACGTCATGGATCGGAAGATGCCTTCGAATCGAGCGCCGGTCGAATGGAAACTGCAAATCTCGGCTTTGCAGGGGCCCGGCGTCCGCTACGATTCCCGGCGTGATTCTGAACACCCTGCGCTCGGCGGTCGACCTCTACAGCCACCTGCCCCGATATCGGGAGATTGTGTCGGTGTTGTTCAAGTATGGCTT
>CAZEYT010000013.1:0-46124 GCA_964516295.1 uncultured Chthoniobacterales bacterium
AACGCGAGCCCGAACGCAATGAGGAACTGCGTGGTGAACGAATAATACTCCCGCACCGTCCACGTCGGCTGCCAGTTCATCGATCTCGCGTCTTTGAAGAAGAATTCCAGCGTCTGCGGCAGCACCACAAAATACGCGAACGCCACCCCGAGCAGAAACAGCCCGAATCCGGTCATCGCAGCCGGAAACAGAACCGCTTTTTCCCGCGGAGTCAGCGCCGGCAGAATAAACTCCGCGAGAAACCACAGAATGAAAGGAAACGACAGCACGAACCCGCCATAGAACGCGAGCTCGAGAGAGATCGTGAACGAGTCGGCCACGCCCAGCGATTGCAGATTCGCCGCCCGCGAGGGATCGACCGCGATCAACGGCCGCTGGATCAGGGCGGCCAGCTCCGTGCGAAAAACAAAGCAAAGGATCATCGCGAGGCCGAGGGCGATGGCGATTTTCACCAGCGTGACGCGGAGGTCCTCGAGGTGCGACAGAAACGGCTTGGCCTCGTCGCGCGTCTCCCGAAACTCAAAAATGCGTCGCAGCCCGCCCATCAGAAAAGCCCTCCGGCCACCAGCCGCGCGAAGACCGCGAGTGTGTTCGCGTCCTGAATCACCCCACCCGCCACTGCGGCCCGAAGTTCGTCCCGGGTGAACGCCCGCACTTCATGGATCGCCTCGTTTTCATCGTGTTGCACCAGGTCTTCACGCTCCACCACACCGGGAGCGAGAAAAAGGTGGGCGCATTCGTCCGTGAAACCGATTGACGAAAAAAAGCGGCCCAATGGCACCAAACCCGACGGGCACGACACGCCAGCTTCTTCCCCGAGTTCCCGATGGGCGGTCGCCAGAATCGATGTTTCATCGACCGCTCCCTCGACCTGCCCGGCGGGGAATTCCCAGAATTCGGCACACACCGCCACCCGCTCCTGTCGGACGAGCAGATACGAGCCATCTGCCGCGCGTGGCGCCACGACCGCTGCCACCGGCCGGCGAACCACCGTCCACGGAACCCCCGCGGGCCGCGTCGGCGTCGCAATCCGCTCCGCCATCACGCTGATCCATGGCGTTTCCACCAAGGGGCGCGAGTCCAAAACGCGCCATCCGGCCGCTTTAGTCGTCAGATCGTTCACGACAGCCGACGGGTCCACTCCGCGAGTTCGCGGGCGATATTGTCCGGGGACGGAGCCCCCACGGCGCGCCGCGCCGCCATCGCGGATTCCAGAACAAACGAACGCCGGATCACCTCCGCGGTGAAAACCGGCGAGGCGGCAGAGAATACATCGTCGCCGAGTTCATGAAGCGGGATTCCCCGCTCCTGCGCCGTCGCGACGAGCTTCCCGACGATCTCATGCGCCTCGCGAAACGGCACCCCGCCTTCAACCAATCGATCCGCGAGATCCGTCGCCAACAAAAGCGGGTCACCGGCCGCCGCGCGGGCTCGATCTTCCCGGAACGTCGCGGCGTCGACCATCTCGGCAAAAATCGCCAGCGTCGCCGCGACCGTGTCGATGGAATCAAAAACGACCTCTTTGTCCTCCTGCATGTCGCGATTGTAAGTCAGCGGCAGGCCCTTCATCGTGGTGAGCATCGAGACGAGATTGCCGTAAAGGCGGCCGGTCTTGCCGCGGGCCAATTCCGCGATGTCCGGGTTTTTCTTCTGCGGCATCAGACTCGATCCGGTCGTGTGCCGGTCGCTCAATTCCAGAAACCCAAACTCCGCGGACGCCCACAAGATAAAATCCTCGCTCAGGCGCGAGAGGTGCATTCCCGAAATCGCCAACACCGCCAGAATTTCGCAGGCGAAGTCCCGATCCGCCACCGCGTCCATGCTGTTCGTTGTCACGCGTGAAAATCCCAGCTCGGCCGCGACCGATTCGCGGTCCAAAACAATCGTCGAGCCGGCAATCGCCCCGGATCCCAGCGGCATCGCGTCCATCCGCGCCGCCGCATCCCGGAGCCGTCCGCGATCCCGCTCCAGCATTTCCACATACGCCAACAAATGATGCGCCAAATAAACCGGCTGAGCCCGCTGCAAATGCGTGTAACCGGGCAGAATCGCCCCCCGATGCCGCCCGCCAAATCCCACCAACGCCCGCTGAAGATCCCGGACTTTTTCCTCCAAATCCCCCGCCGCCTCGCGCAGGTAAAGCCGGAAATCCAGAGCCACCTGATCATTCCGGCTGCGGGCCGTGTGAAGTTTTGCCCCGGGCGCACCGATTCGCCGGGTAAGCTCGGCTTCGATGTTCATGTGAACGTCTTCGAGCGCCTCGCTCCACTCAAAATTCCCCGCCTCGATGTCCGCCCAGATTCCCTCCAAGCCGTTGTGGATCGAAGAAAACTCCGTCTCGGTCAAAATGCCCGCTTTCTGCAACGCGCGTGCATGGGCGATGCTTCCGCGGATGTCGTGACGATACAGCCGCCAATCGACTGACACCGATTCACCGTAAGATTTCAGGAGATCGGATTGCTCCTGCTTGAATCGTCCCTTCCACATGCGCCGTCAGCCTTTCTTGGGAGCCGGACGCTTGCCGCAGGTGCCGCGCATCTTCAGCTCGTCGCAATGCGCCTCGATCTTCACCGACTTGTTGGCCGGGGAAAATCCCAGCCGGCGTGTGATGCAGTTTTCGAGCAATTCCATGTTGGTGTCCTCAAACTCGATGATCTTGTTGCAGTCCACGCAAACGAGATGGTTGTGCGTGGGGTGCTCAAGGAAATTCGGGTCGTAAACCGTCCGGTCGCCACCCAGATCAAGCTGGCGCAAGAGTCCGCTCTCGACCAGCAGGGGAAGCGTCCGGTAAACAGTCGCACGGGAGACGGAGTCGTCGATCTCGCGCGCCATTTTCAGCAGATCCTCGGCATGAAAATGCTCCCGCGTGGCAAATGCCGCTTCGATAATGGCATCACGCTGCGCCGTGCGCCTCAGGCCTTTCCCGGCGAGAAACTCATGCAGAATCTCCCGCACGCTTTCTCGCGTGATTGGTTCCATCCCCGGAGACACTACCACCGGGGCCTTCCAACGGAAGCCCCAAAATTCTCAGTCCTTCCACTTCTGTTTTGCGATCACCGACGAGGGATTCGCGTACTCCCCGATCTGCTCGCCGTCGGCATTGAACGCCTTGAACCAAAGTCCCACGACACGATCTCGCGCGGACCGGTTTCCACCACCCGTAAAATACCAGTTACCATCCAACGATTCCCGCGAGAGGTTCACTGGCTCGGTTTCAAATTCCACCGGTTTGTTCGTGATCAGCAGATCAATCTTGTGCTTCCCGGCGACGGACTTGATCTCGGGCTTCGCCGTGCTGCCGAACTGCTCGTCTTTGTAGATGATGTTGTATTTGATCACCACATCCCGCAGTTCCTTGAAGGTCTTGCTCGTCACCTTGACATTGTAAACGACTTCGCTGTCGCGGACGGTCGTATTGCCCCCCTCGCGCTCGCGGGAGGCATCGAGGGTCTTCTTGGTCGGCAACATCACGACATCATCAAGCGCCCTTACTGGAAGACCCACGGCCACCAAGGCCAGAAAAACAACGATCAGCGTTTTCATGAGCGTCATCTTTTACCGCGCTCGACAGAGCTGTCCAGCAGAAGCGATAGAGTGTGGCAATGAAGTGGCGCGCCCGGCTGGGATCGAACCAGCGACCATCGGTTTAGAAGACCGGTGCTCTATCCACTGAGCTACGGGCGCAAAAAAGGACTCCGCGCGTGCCGTTCCTGCCAGAAAGAACGCCCTCACCCGGGACGAGGCAAGGAAAAAGCCACCCGCACCGGGCACAATGATTCTTGATGGAATGCCCTCTGCCCGCTATTCCGTCCCTCCACTTATGTCCATCACAGCTCTGGAAAAAATCGCCGCCATCGAAGCGGACGCCAAAAACAAGATCGAAGCTCTCAAGCAGGAAGCCGTCACCGAACTCGTCAAGCGCATCGCCGCTGCAAAGTCCGAACTCGCCCAACTCGAATCCGAATACGCCGCACTCACCGGCAAAACGCTCACCGGCGAAAAGGCCACCTTCTCGCGCAAACGCCTCTCCACCAGCGAAAAAGCCGCCCTTGTGGAGACCGTCACGGGCATCATCAAAGCCTCCAAAGAACCCCTTTCGTTCGGAGACATCGCCTCCCGCACCGGAGAATCCGCCTCGGCGGTGCGCGATGCCATCAAACAAGTCCCGGGCCTCAAGGTCACCGGCGTCAAAGCCTCGACCCGCTACGCTCTCAAATAAACGGGGTTTCCCGTTTCCAAAAACCCCGCCCGGCTTCGGCCCGGCGGGGTTTTTCTTTTTCGTGGCCCCCCACCCTCGACAGCGGCAGGAAATCTCCCTACCTTTCGCCCCGATGACACCTTGCGGACATTCCCCGAATCCCCCGCCGTCGATCCTCCGGCCCGTTTCGTTTTTCTTCCTGTTGCTGGCGTCGCTCCCGGGCTGCGGGCGGACCGACAAAGTCGCCCCGCCGCTACCGACCGTGCTGGTCACCCCGGCTGTCGAACGTGAGGTGCGAGATTTTGTCGTCTTTACCGGCCGCACCGAGGCGGTCCAAACCGTCGCCGTCCGTGCCCGGGTCAGCGGTTATCTCACCGAGACCCGCTTCAAGGACGGCCAGGAAGTCAAAAAAGGCGACGTACTTTTTGTCATCGACCCGCGCCCCTACCAAGCCGACCTCGACCAAGCCCAGGCCGAATACGACCGCGCCGCCGCCGACTACCAACTCGCCGAGCTGGAATTCAAGCGCGCCTCGGATCTTCGCGCCAAAAACACCATCGCCGCCCAGGAATTCGACGCCAAGTCCGCCGGACTCCTCAAAGCCCGCGGCGGTCTCGCCGCTGCCCGTGGCGCGCTGGACACCGCGAAGCTCAACCTCGAATTCACCAACATCACCTCCCCCATCGACGGCCAGGCCAGCCGCGCCGCCGTCACCCCGGGCAATCTCATCACCCCCCAGATGGAGGAACCCCTCACTACGATCGTCTCAACGAATCCCGTTTACGCCTACGCAGACATCGATGAGCGCCAGCTCCTGCGCTACATCCGACTCTACAACGAGGAACATGGATCCAACCCGGAGCCGGAGAAGAAAGCCGTCACCCCGATTTTCCTCCAACTTGCGGACGAAAAAGGCTTCCCACACGAGGGCGTCATCGACTTCGCCGACAACCGCGTCAATCCCAACACCGGCACCATTTCGATCCGCGGGATTTTTGAGGACAAGGAAAACGTGCTCGCACCCGGTCTCTTCGTCCGACTCCGCTTTCCGGGTGGACCGGCCTACCAAGCCGTCCTCGTCCCGCAGGAAGCCATCGGCGTGGACCAAGGCCAGCGCTACGTTCTCGTCGTCCAAGCGGACGGAACGGTCGATTACCGCCGGGTCGAACCGGGGGCCATTCAGGATGACGGCTGGCGGGTTATCAAGGGGGCGGTCAAAGTCGGCGAAAACGTCATCGTCGAGGGTATGATGAAAACGCGACCGGGCGAAAAAGTTCTCACGAAGCCCTGGGCCGACCCCGCTTCCACGGCAACCGCCGCGCCCCTGTGAATATCAGCCATTTCTTCATCGACCGGCCGATTTTTGCCTCGGTCCTCTCGATCATCATCACACTCGTCGGGGCCGTCGCGGTTCTGACGCTCCCGGTCGCCCAATACCCGGATATCACCCCGCCGACCATCCAAGTCGCGGCAAGCTACCCCGGTGCCAACGCCCAGACCGTCGCCGAAACCATCGGTGCACCGATTGAACAACAGGTCAACGGCGTCGAAAACATGCTCTACATGTCGTCGCAATCCAACAGCGACGGCAGCTACAGCCTCACGATCACCTTCAAACTCGGGACCGATCTCGACACGGCCCAGGTCCTCACGCAAAACCGCGTCAATCTCGCCCTCCCCCTACTTCCGGAAGATGTTCGCCGCACGGGCGTCACCGTCAAAAAGCAGTCGGCGTCGATGATGATGATCGTGAACCTCGTCTCGCCCGACCAGCGGTTCGACGCGCTCTATCTCGGCAACTACGCCATTCTTCAGCTCAAGGACACGCTGGCCCGCGTCGCAGGAGTCGGCGACATCAGTATTTTCGGCTACGAATACAGCCTGCGCGTGTGGCTCGATCCCGAGCGTCTCGCCGCGCTTGGTCTGGCGCCCGAGGATGTGGTCGCTGCCATTCGCGAGCAAAACGTCCAAGTCGCCGCCGGCATCGTCGGAGCCCCGCCCGCACCGGCCGGAACGGCCTTTCAATACACGGTCAATACCCAGGGCCGCCTGACCACTCCGGAGGAATTCGAGCAAATCGTCGTCAAACAGGGCTCCCGCGGCGAAATCGTCCGCCTCGGCGATGTCGGCCGCGCCGAACTCGGAGCCCGCGACTACAGCATCGAAAGCACGCTCGACGGGCTTCCCACCGTCGGCATCGCCATTTACCAACAACCCGGCGGCAACGCCCTCGCGACAGCAGAGGAAATCCGGCGCATCATGGCCGATCTCGCCACCCGTTTCCCGGACGGCCTCGAATACCGCATCGACTACGACACGACCGGCTTTGTCCAGGAGTCGGTGAACTCCGTCATCCACACGCTTTTCGAAGCGGTGGTCCTCGTGATTTTGGTGGTGCTCCTGTTTTTGCAATCCTGGCGGGCAACGCTCATTCCGCTCATTGCCGTGCCGGTCTCGCTCATCGGAACCTTCGCCGCGATGGCCGCTTTCGGGTTTTCGCTCAACAACATCTCGCTCTTCGGCCTGGTTCTGGCCATCGGCATCGTGGTCGATGATGCGATCGTCGTGGTCGAAAACGTCGAGCGAAACCTCAGCCTCGGCCTCGCCCCGCGCGAAGCGGCCCGCAAGGCCATGGATGAAGTCTTCGGCGCGATCATTGCCGTCGGTCTGGTGCTCATCGCCGTGTTTCTGCCCACGGCATTCATCACCGGCATCTCCGGGGAATTTTACCGCCAGTTCGCACTCACCATCGCGGTTTCGACCGCCATTTCAACGTTCAATTCCGTCACGCTCAGCCCGGCTCTCGCTGCTCTTCTGCTCAAGCCACACGGGGCCAAAGCCGATCTGCCGGCCCGCATTCTCGACCGGCTCTTCGGATGGCTCTTCCGCGGCTTCAACGCGATCTTCGACCGCTTCACCGCCGGGTATTCCGCCGTGATTTCCAAGCTCATCCGGCTCACCGCGCTCGTCGCCCTTATTTACCTCGCACTTCTCGGACTGACCGCCCTCGGCTTCATCACGGCCCCGGTCGGCTTCATCCCGCAACAGGACAAAGGCTACCTCATCACCAACGTCCAATTGCCACCCGCCGCCTCGGTGGAACGCACCCGCCTCGTCTCCGCCGCCGCCGACGAAATCATCCGCAACACCCCGGGCGTCGCCCACACGCTCGTCATCAACGGACTCTCCGTCGTGGCCGGCTCCAACCTCCCGAATGCTGCCACGATCTTTGTCATCCTCGACCCCTTCGAGGAACGCCACGACCGCTCGCTCTCCGGCCCGGCCATTACCGCCTCGCTCAACGCCCAACTCTCCACCCTCCCGCAAGCTCTCACCGGCGTCTTCGGACCACCCCCCGTTGACGGCCTCGGCAGCACCGGAGGTTTCCGCCTGATGGTTCAGGACCGCGGCGGGGCGGGGTTCCCAGCGCTCGAGGAAGCCACCCAGAACCTCGCTGCTCTCGCCTCCCAAAGCCCCGCCATCTCCGGTGCCTTCTCGAGCTTCAGCGCCGACACCCCTCAGCTCTACGTGGACATCGACCGCGTCAAAGCCAAGGCCCTTAATGTGCCGCTCAGCAGTATCTTTTCCACGCTCCAGATCGCCCTTGGCTCATCCTATGTGAATGACCTCACGCTCTTCGGCCGGTCCTACCAGGTCACTGCCCAGGCCGACGCCAAATTCCGGGTCCTGCCCGAGGACATCCTCAAACTCCAGGCCCGCAGCAATAACGGCTCGATGGTCCCCCTGGCCACGCTGGCGGACGTCCGCGAAATCACCGCCCCGGCCACCGTCCTGCGCTACAACCTCTACCCAGCCGCGGACATCGTCGGATCCCCCGCCCCGGGCACCAGCTCGGGCCAAGCCGTCGCCGTCATGCAGGACCTCGCCA
Source organism: uncultured Chthoniobacterales bacterium (assembly GCA_964516295.1). GTDB lineage: Bacteria > Verrucomicrobiota > Verrucomicrobiia > Chthoniobacterales > Terrimicrobiaceae > CAZEYT01. Next base: position 8,088 of record CAZEYT010000013.1, read on the forward strand.
GAGATCACCTCCCGCGCAGCATGGGCTTCGAATGGACGGACCTGACCCTCCAGCAAATGCTCGCCGGCAACGTCGCCATCTTCATTTTCCCGCTCTGCGTCCTGTTCGTTTTTCTCACCCTCGCCGCCCAATACGAAAGCTGGTCGCTGCCATTCGCGATCATTCTGATTGTGCCGATGTGCCTTCTCTCCGCCATCGCCGGTGTCCTCCTCCGCGGCTTGGACAACAATATCTTCACCCAGATCGGGTTCATCGTCCTCGTTGGCCTCGCGTCGAAAAATGCCATCCTCATTGTCGAGTTTTCCAAACAGCTCGAAGACTCCGGAAAATCGTGTCTCGACGCCGTCGTCGAAGCGTGTCGCCTCCGGCTGCGGCCGATTCTCATGACCTCATTCGCCTTCATTCTCGGCGTTCTCCCGCTGGTGATCGCGTCCGGGCCCGGCGCGGAAATGCGCCAAGCCCTCGGCACAGCGGTCTTTGCCGGCATGCTGGGCGTGACGTTCTTCGGGATTCTTCTCACTCCCGTTTTTTACGTGATCGTCCGCTCGCTCACGTCCCGTCGAACGGCGACCCCGGCGGCGTAGCGACTGCGTTTTTCTCGTTTTGAAGTTGGAAATCCCGCATCGATCGCCTGTCATCACGCCATGACGTTTGTGCGCGTGCTGATTCGTGTGGTCTTCTTGATCGTCGTGGCCGTGCTCCTGGCCATGGGCGGCACACTGGCATGGTTCAGCTCCTGGCGGGCTGGAAAACTGGTCGAACTCCAGGAGGCTTCAACCATTGCGGAAACCAAAGCCGGCCCCGTCGAGTATTCCAACACCGGAGAAGGAGCGCCCGTGCTGGTTTTTCACGCGACTCCCGGTGGCTACGATCAGGCCGCCCTTCTGGCCGCTCCACTGGAAGACGAAGGCTTTCAGATCATTGCGCCGTCCCGTCCGGGTTACCTCCGCACGCCCCTCCGCTCGGGCCTCACCCCGGAAAGCCAGGCCGATGCCATGGCCGCTCTTCTCGACGAACTCGACATCCCCTCGGTCATCATCGTCGGAGCCTCGTTCGGAAGTCCGGCCGCCCTCGAATTCGTCCGGCGGCATACGCAGCGCACGACGGCCCTGGTGCTTCTCTCAGCGGTCGTCAGTCAGCAACGGCCCACCACCGAAAAACAGCTCTTCCCCCAAGCCCTCAACGACCGTCTCACCGGTGACATTGGCTGCTGGCTCGCCCGGAACCTCGCCGAACGCGATCCCGCCATCCCGCTCCGCACGGCCTTCGATCTCACGCACACCGGCGGCGAGGCCGTCCGCGAAGGATGGGTGGGATCCGTGATCTCGAACCCCGCCCAACTCGACACCTTCCAGGCCCTGGTCGGGTCGGTCGCTCCCATGGGTCCCCGAGAAGACGGACTGCGAAATGATCTCCTCCAGATCAAGGCCTTCCCCCCGTTTCCCTTCGCCACCATCACCGTTCCCGTGCTTTTCATCCACGGCGAAGCGGATTCTGTGATTCCCATCGACGCCGTCCGTGCCGCCGCCGCCCGGATTCCCAATGCCACCGTCGTCGCCGTTCCCTACGCCGGCCACCTCGTCCAGCTGGGCCCCGAATCCGACCCCGCGCGAAAAAGCCTCATCGACTTCGCCCGCCTCGTCAGCGCTCCCCCGCAGCCTTAGGAACCGGCGAGGGCACCCCGGGTGATCCGGCCCACCTCGCGGAGGTCGTCCAACCTGTGTGCCAGCGACAAAAATCCCGCCTCGAATTGCGAGGGCGCGAAGTAAACACCGCCCTCCAGACACCGGTGAAAAAACGTCGCGAACTTCCCGCGATCACACGTCATCGCATCCGACAACCTCCGGATCGGCCCCGCGCCAAAATACAGACAGAACATCGAGCCGATCCGATGAAACGTAAGCTCCCGGCCATGGATCATGTCGCGGACCTCCGCCTCAAACGCCGCGCCGATCTCTTCCAACCGCGCCCACCCATCCACGCGCTCCAGCTCCTGCAATTGAGCCAATCCCGCCGCAAGCGCCAGCGGGTTCCCCGAAAGCGTCCCGGCCTGATAGACCGGCCCGTCGGGTGACAGGCCATCCATGATCTCCGCCCGCCCGCCAAATGCCCCCACCGGCAGTCCGCCCCCGATCACTTTTCCCAGTGCGGTCAGGTCGGGCCGGATGCCATAGATCTCCTGCGCGCCGCCCCGCGCCAGACGAAATCCGGTCATGACCTCGTCGAAAATCAAAACCGTCCCTGCCTCCGTGCAAAGCGTTCGCAAGAGCTCCAAAAATCCCGGCTCGGGTAGATAAAGCCCCGCATTCGCCGGCACCGGCTCGAGAATGACCGCCGCCAACTCGCCGCGATTCGCCGCAAAGGCCGCCCGCACCGCCTCGGGATCGTTGAACGGCACCGTGATCGTCAGATTCGCAAACGCCGCCGGCACCCCCGCGCTGTCGGGATGCCCGTTGGTCAGCGCCCCGCTCCCGGCCTTCACAAGCAGTGAGTCAACGTGCCCGTGATAGCAGCCTTCGAATTTGAGAATCTTGTCGCGCTTCGTAAATCCGCGCGCGAGCCGGATGCAGCTCATCGTGGCCTCGGTTCCGCTGTTCACCATGCGAACTTTTTCAATACTCGGCACCAAACGGCAGATCGTTTCCGCCATGTCGACTTCGAGGGGATTCGGCGTTCCAAAACTCAGCCCCCGCCCGGCGGCCTCGCGAACAGCTTCAACGACCACGGTCGGCGCATGACCCAGAATCGCCGGCCCCCACGTTCCCACGAAGTCGATCAACTCCCGCCCCGACACCGTCGTCAGCCGACACCCGGCAGCCGATTTGGTAAAAAAGGGCTCACCCCCGACACCGCGAAACGCCCGCACGGGCGAGTTCACACCACCGGGAATCCGTCGCTTCGCCGCCTGAAACAATTCGGGAGAGGTCATCACGCCGTTGTCATACGCCGTGACCGACCCCCGGGCAAATCACGATTCGAGCCTTGTCAGTCGGTCCCCGCAGGGATGGGACGAAAACCATGCCCCCGACCTTCCTTCGGGTCGAATCCGATGGTGCGTTCCACCCCCGCAGTTTTCCGCGGCTGCTGATCAGTTCCGCCAGTAGAAAGTATTGCGCGGATAGGTCCGCACCGGCACTCCACAAACCGGAGCCGCCACCCGGTAAACGGGCGGTCCATATTGCACCACCCGGCGGTTCGACCAGCCGGGATTTGAATAAAATACCGGCGACGGTTGATCGTAGACAACGCGCGGCGCATAGACCACCGGCGCACAGACGGGCGCGGGAGCATAATACACCGGACGCGGCGCGCATCCCCCGCCAATCGAGATGCTGATCTGCGGACCCGCCTGCGCGGCGGTGGCGGCAGCGGCCAGAAGACCGACTGCGAGGAGTGTGGATTTGAGTTTCATGGTTCCTTGCTTAAACTAACGTTCATGCCCCGACTTTATTCAATCGCCGTGGCGGCGGTCTTCGCCACGATGCTCGCGGGGTGCGTTTCGGTCGAATCCACCGCCGATTTTTACCTCTCCTATTCCGCCGAAACTTTTCCACCCAAGCCGAAGGACGCTCCGATTCCGATCCTCGCCAAGGCCCCGGCGGAGCCGCACAAAGTCATCGGCCGCCTCCGCTTCCGCTCGGATCTCGGCTGGAAATTCATGCGCGAAAGCATGCTCTACAATGCCCGCGTCAACGGTGCCGATGCCGTCATCCTCCGCTCGACCGACTCGCGTGAGGAAGTTCGCTTTGCCGAAGTGCCGCCCCGCACCGATTGGGTCTCCGTCCCCGGCCCGGTCATCGTCACAAAAAAGGGCGGCCAGACCTATTACCAGAGCTACCCGCGCTACATCCCCGTCTTCCAACCGGGCTATATCCGCCGCTGGGTCGACACGATCATCGGCATCGATGCCGAGATGATCGTCTTCAAAAAACGCTAACCGCCTCAGCGCCCTTGCACGACCATCAGACTCCGCACCAATTGCTGCACGGAGTTCGACTCGTTCACCTCAATGAGCGAATTGATCGGGTCCCTCGAGTCAAACCCGACAAACCACAAACGGACACCCCTGGCCTCCGTTCCGCCCATGGTTGAAAACACAACGTATTCCCCGGGCTCGGGAATCGTGAACTCAAACCGCCCGCTCGCATCCGTGCTCGTCGAGGCCAGCGCGGCCGGAAGGTTCTCCAAAAGAAAAGCGACCGGGTTCGTGTCGGCCGGACGCGAGGTCATCTCCGCAAATTTCCGATCCAGAAAGTTCTCGATGTCCTGCCGCTTGTAGAGCGACACCGCGAGCCCGGGCACGGCGATCCGCTTGCCACTCTCGTTGCGAAGAATCACTCTGCCCCGCGCTGACCCGGGCTCCGCCGTCTCGCGGGAAACGAAAAGCAAACGCTGATACTCCCGCTCGCTCGCCGCCAATTTCTCCCTCGACTGCACAAGTTGCTCGCCGAGATTGCCGATCTCCGAGTAGAGCACCGTGATCCACACCACGGCGCCGGCAAGCGCTGCCAAGGCCAGCAAAAAGGCGATCCAGCCGCCCAGCATCGCCGCATTTTCCTTCCTCCGCGATGAACGCCGGGAATGGCGTCGCGAGCGCGCCTTGTCCTTCGCTTCCGCAACGCCGGACGGCTCATCGACCGATTCCGGCCGACCAATCCGGGCGAAGCGGGGCACGTCCTCGATCTTCAAGAACTCCGTCACCGAAATCCACTCCCCACGCGCCTCACTGTAGCAAAGGTCCGTCTCAAGAAAATGGCCCGTCTCGGAAAGTGACGCGAGTTGCTCGGGCGGATACCGGCCGATCACCTTCCCGTCGCGGGCCACATGAATCAATCGGTTCGTCATCAGGGTCCTTCTTCTTCGCCGAAGTCCGGATTCTCTGCAATCCACGCCATCGCCTCTTCTTTGGTTCGCAGCGTCCCCTCCAACTGGCGGGATTGAATCGCATCGAGGATCTTTTTGAAATCCGGCCCCGGCCGGCGTCCGGCGGCGATCAGATCCCGGCCGGTCACCAGCGGCGGTGGAATCAGCGGCTCGCGGGAGAACTCCTCCTGCTTCGCCCGCAAAAAGGCGTAGTTGTCCAGCAGGCCGTGGGAGGACGAACAATCGACGCGGTGAAGTTCCATCTCATCCTCGATCGTCGGTCGCGCCAAGAACCGCTTCAGCGTCGCCGTCCGCATGTTCTGCACGTCCTTGAACGCCATGTGATTTTTCACCGCCACCACGGTCGCCTCGGTCTCGGCATTCGAAAAACGCAGGCGCTCAAAAATGGCCTCGGTCATCACCGCACTCACGCTCTCATGCCCGTTGAACCGAATCCGCCCGGTCTCGTCGCGCCGGAACGTCGGCGGTTTTCCCAGATCATGGAAAAGCACGGAAAAGACCAGCGGCACGGACACTTCCTCGGGCAACATCGAAAGCATCAGACGCGTATGGACAAACACATCCCCCTCGGGATGAAAGTCCGGCGGTTGCTCGCACCCGCGCAGAGCCCCCACCTCGGGCAAAATCACGTCCAGCAATCCGCTCCGGTCGAGCAGGTCAAACCCCGCCACGCGATGGCGATGCAGGAAAATCTTCACCAGTTCCTCACGGATCCGCTCGGCGCTCACACTCAAAATCTCCGGAGCCAGCGCACAGAGAGCGGACCAAGTTTTCTCCTCGATCTCGAAACCCAGCGCCGCCGCAAACCGCACCCCGCGCAGCAGTCTCAGCTTGTCCTCCGCAAACCGCGACGCCGGATCACCGATCGCCCGCACCACCCCCGCCCGCAGATCCGCCTCGCCGCCGACGAAATCGAGCACACGCCGGTCCACCGGGTCAAAAAACAAACCGTTGATCGTAAAGTCCCGCCGCAGTGCATCGCCCTCGGCGGTGGTGAATGTCACCGATTCCGGTCGGCGTCCGTCGATATAGACGCCGTCGGCCCGGAACGTCGCCACCTGAAATTCTTTTCCATCCTCGACCACCACGACCACGCCGAACTGCGCACCGACCGCAAACGTTTTTCGAAAAACGGCCTGCACCTGCTCGGGCCGCGCACTGGTCGCGATGTCGATATCGTGCGCCTCCCGCCCGAGCAGCCGGTCCCGCACGCAACCACCCGCAAAAAGGGCCTCATGCCCCGCGTCGCGGAGCCGTCGGACAATCCGCGTGGCGGTCTCCTCCATGCTACTTCACCGCAGCCCACACGCGGTGGACGTCGTCGTGATCCTCCAGCGCTTGGAGAAATTCCCCGACATCCGCGCGAAACTCCTCGGAGAGCTCCGGATACTGCTTCGCAACATGTCCAAGTTCGCTCGTCACCACCGACCAGCCATTCTCCGCCAGCCATTTCGAGACGGCCGCGGTCGCCGTGCGCTCGGTCAGAAACCGCGCACCGGCCGCGCCTTGGGGAATGTCGTCGTTCTCCGCATGGGTCAGCGGCACAAAATCATTTGCCCCGGCCTCAATGGCCGCCGCCTCCAGATCCGTCGCGGGATCCGGGTGGTGCGCCTCCACGATGCCCACATGATCAAAAAGAAACTTGTTGCTCCCCGCCGTTCCCAACTGGCCGCGCTTGAAAAGCACCCGCAACTCGGGCGCGCTGCGATTGATGTTATCCGTCAACACCTCGACGATCACAGGCACCTTGTGCGGAGCATAGCCCTCAAAAACCACGTGCTCCAGGACCAGCTTCTCATCGCCGATCCCGGCCCCCTTTTTGATCGCCCGTTCGATCACATCCCGCGTCACTGACGCCTTCCGGGCCTTCTCCACCGCGGCAAACAACCGCGGATTCCCATCCACATCCGCGCCGCCGTGTTTCGCGGCGACCATGATTTCTTTGACCAGCTTTCCAACAACCTGGCCTTTTTTGAGGTTCGCGACCTCACGCTTGGCGTGCAACCACTGTCTTCCCATAGTCCTCCCAACTTACCCGCCCCCCCCGCCCGCGCGCAAACCAGAACTCGTTGGGTCCCCTTTCGAAAGTTTTCCGAGATCCCAACGACGAAGTCGGGCAGGCAAAGGGGATCACGAAATCCTCTCGATCCGCTTGGCCGTGTGTGATCCGTGTGTCGCCCAATGCAATCGATTGCCACCCCCCAGCAGACGGAGCGCTCAGACGAGGCTGGGGATGGGGCGGGCGGGGTCGGTGTCGGCGGCGTAGTCGATGCCTTCGAGACCGAAACCGAAGAGGCGGAGGAATTCCTTTTGGTAGCCGGCGAAGTCAGAGAGGGCGTCGATGGACTCGGTGGTGATGAGGTCCCAGATCCGGGCGACTTCGGCTTGGATCTCTGGGCGCATTTCCCAGTCGTCGATGCGGATGCGTCCGCCGTCGTCGAGGGTGGGTCCGCCGGGGCGGGCATAGTGGTCGGCGAAGAGACGGGTGATTTGCTCGATGCAGCCTTCGTGCAGCCCTTTTTCCTTCATCACTTTGTAGAGGATGGAAATGTAGAGCGGGACGACGGGGATGGCGGAACTGGCTTGGGTGACGAGGGCCTTGTTCACCGAAACGAGGGCGGTGCCGGGACCGAAGCGGGCACTGAGATCGCGGGCGGTTTCTTCCAAGTGAACCTTGGCGCGGCCGATGGTGCCGTCGGTGTAGATCGGCCAGGTGAGTTTGGGGCCGATGTAGGAATAGGCAACAGTCTTGAAGCCCGGGGCGAGAACTCCGGCGTCGGAGAGGGCGTTGATCCAGAGGAGCCAGTCTTCGCCGCCCATCACTTTTTTCGTGTGTTCGATTTCCTCAGGGGTGGCGGGTTCGATGGTGACAGAATCGACCTGCTTCTTGTCGGTGTTGAGGTTCTTGTTGGTGTAGGTGTCGCCGGTGGGTTTGAGGACGGATTTGTAGATCTCGCCGGTGACGGGATCGACGCGACGGGGGGAGGCGAGGCTGTAAACCACCATGTCAACCTGGCCGAGGTCGGTGCGGATCGCTTCCACGACCTTTTGTTTCATCTCGGTCGAGAAGGCATCGCCGTTGAAGCTGCGTGCGTAGAGACCGGCTTCGCGGGCGGCTTCCTCAAAGGCCGCGCTGTTGTACCACCCAGCGGAGGCGGTTTTCCCGTCGGCGGATTCTTTTTCAAAAAAGACGCCGATGGTTGAGGCCCTGGCGCCGAAAGCCGGAACGATGCGGGAGGCGAGGCCGTAGCCGGTCGAGGAGCCGATGACGAGAACGCGCTTCGGGCCATTGGTGAGCGGGGCCTGGGATTTCACATAGTCGATTTGCTGGCGGACGTGGGCGGCACAACCATCAGGGTGCGCCGTCGTGCAGATGAAACCTCGGATGCGGGGAGCGATAACCATGGGGCGGGATTTTTCGCGGCTTTCGGCCCCGGAGGCAAGGCCTTTGGTGAGGCGAGGAGAGAATCAGTCGCCGGATTTCCGTCCGCCCACGAGGCCGTGGAGATCGTCCACGACCGAGTAGAGGCAGGGGATGAGAACGAGCGTGATCATGGTGGCGAAGGAGAGTCCGAAGATGATGGCCTGTGCCATGGGGGCGAGAAATTGTTCCTGGCCCGAACTCGCAAACGCGAGGCTCATGAGTCCCACGACGGTGGTGGCGGTCGTGAGAAAAACGGGACGGAACCGCGTGCCGGCACTGGCGAGGATGGATCGCCAGCGAGTGAAGCGCCGGAGGTGGAGGGGCTGGCTGCGTGAGGCGGTTTCGGGGCCGGCTCCGGTGGCGGCGTGGCGGTATTGGTTAATGAAATCCACGAAGACGACGGAATTGTTCACGACGATGCCGGCCAGGGCGACCGTTCCCATGATCGCCATGAGCCCGATCGGTTCGCCCATGACGAGGAGTCCGAGGATCACGCCGACGATGCCGAAGGGAATCACGGACATGATCACGAGCGGCTGGATGAAGGAATTCGTAATGACGGCCAGCAGGGCGTAAATGAGGAGCATGGCGACCATCGCGGCAAACTGCATGCTCGCGAGGCTGCGCTCGGTGTCTTCGCTCTCGCCGGCGAGGCTGATTTTGACATTCGGGTGATTGGCGAGGATTTCCGGAATCCACCCGGCGATGAGGGCATTGACGGCGGCCGAGGTGGTGATCTGGGATTCGATGTCGGCCGAGACGGTGAGGACGCGTTCCTGATTCGTGCGTTTGATGCGGGCGATGCCGGTGGTGGGCTCGACGGTGGCGACGGACGAGATGTCGATGGCGCGGCCGTCACGGTTCATGATGCGCAGGCCTTGAAGAAACTCCGGATCGTGGCCGAAACGGTCGGAGACTTTTACGCGGAGAATGACCTCTTCATTTCCCCACCGCATGCGGGCGGCTTCGAGGCCGAAAAACCCGGCCTGCAGCGCGCGGGCGACGCTGGTGGAATCCAGGCCGTTTTCGGCGGCACGGGTGGGGTCGACCTTGACGCGGTATTCGGTTTTTCCGCGCGGGAAATCATTGCCGATATTGAAGACGCCCGAGACGTCTGCGAGGCGGGACTCGACCGCTTCGGCAACGGCGAGGAGCTCGGCAAAATCGGGTCCGCTGAGCTCGACATTGACAGGACGCCCAACCGGCGGTCCGCCCTCTTCGACCTGCACGGTGAGCAGAACAAACTCCGGGAACTCGGAGAGGATGCGGCGGAGCGAACGGGCAATCTCGGAGGGCTTTCGGCAGGCGGGATTTTCCTCGTCGATATCGACGGTGATCATGGCGAGGTTGGTGCCGTATTCCAGAAACTCGTTGGTGGGATCGAGGCGGGCGCCGATGCGGGTCACGATGGCGAGGAGGTCGTCTTTCGGCAGAACCTCCGCCACGCGGCGCTCGAGGCGAGCAATCGCGTCCTGGGTTTGTTGCAGACTGTAGTCCGACGGGAGTTCGGCTTTGAGAAACAGGGTGTCCGCGAAGTCGGTCGAAAAGAGTTTGAAGGGAACAAGCCCGCCGGCGACCAAAAAGCCGACCCCGATGAGCAAGGCAATGAAGACGGAGATCGCGATGTAGCGAACTCGGAGGGCGATGGTGAGGAGGTGACGGTAGAGTGCGATGAGCCAGTCGAGCCCGCGATCCACCAAATCGCGCATGTCGCGGTAGGTGATGGCAATGGTGCGCGGCACGGCCGCCCAGCCGCGGGCCGGTGGGAGGGCGCGAAGTTCATCGGACGTGAGGCCCCGGCGCACGAAATCCGCCACATGGCTCGGAAGGACGAGAAACGCCTGGATGATTGAAAAGATGAGGGCGGAAATGACGACGACCGGGACGATCATGAGGAATTTCCCGATGATGCCCTCCGCCCAGATGAGCGGAAGAAAAGCGGCGACCGTGGTGCTCACGCTGCCGATGACCGGCCAGATGACCTCCTCCGAGCCGCGGATGGCGGCTTCTTTTGGCGAGAGCCCGTTCTGCAAGTGACGGTAGCAATTTTCCGCCATGACGATGGCATCGTCGACGACCATGCCGAGCGCCATGATCATTGCGAAAAGCGAGAGCATGTTGATCGTGTAGCCGCCGATGTAGAGAACGAGCATCGCGCCCGCGAACGAGATCGGGATGCCGATGGCCACGAGCAGGGCGAGACGCCAGTTCAGCGTGAGCAGAAGCAAAACGGTGACGAGCAGCAGGGCTTGGACGCCATTTTGGACGACGGTATTGATGCGGACGCGGATGAAGCGGGTCGTATCGCTGAGGGCGCGGGCTTCGATCTCCGGGGGCAGGAGTTTGACCTCCTCGGCGAAGACTTTGCGGCACTGGGCGACCGTCAACAGGGCGTCGGCACCTTTCTTTTTGACAATGGTAAACGTGACGGCCGGGCGCATGTCGGCACGTCCGAAGGTGCGTGGTTCCTCGGTGGTATCGCGGAAGGTCGCCACGTCGCGGAGCAGGAGGGTCCGGCCGTCGGCCGTGGTCACGGGGATGTCGGCCAGTTCCTCGGCACTCCGGATTTCCCCGAGGAGCCGGACGAGCCGCTGACCGCCCGCGCCGTCGAGGCGTCCGCCGACCGAATTCAGGTTTTTTCGCCGAACGGCTTCCGCAACCTCTTCGAGCGAGACGCCCGACGCCTCGAGGCGGAAGGGATCGACCTCGATCCAGACTTCGCGACGGTCGAGGCCGTCGGCAAGGACGTTGGAGACGCCCGGAATGATTCTCAGGCGACGCTCGATGCGCTCGAGTTGTTCGCGGATCTGCATCGGGTCGTAGCCGGCGGGATACGAGATCGTGAAGGTGATGAGCGGGAGCGGGATGTCGAATTCCTCAATGATCGGCGGCTCGATGGTCGGCGGGAGTTTTCCCCGCGCTTTGTCGACAGCTTGGCGGACCTCGTTCAGGACCGGGTCGATGTCGGTGACCGAGGCTTCGACTTCGATAAAAATGTTCGAGAAGTTGTCTTCCGAGATCGAGCGGATCTTTTTGAGGCCGCGGACGCTGGCGAGCTCTTCTTCAATCGGAACCGTGATCGTCCGCTCGATCTCTTCCGCCGCGCTTGTGGTCGGATCGAGGGTGGTGACTTGGATGAAATTCGTCGAGACGTCCGGGAAGAGGTCCAGCTTCAGGCGTGTGGTCGCGGCCATGTAGCCCGCCACGAGGAGGACGATGCAGAACAAATTGACCGCAACGCGGTTTTTGACGCTCCAAGTGGGAAGACTCACCGGATGAAAACTTTGTCCCCGACCTGGAGGCCGTCGAGCACGGGAAAGACGCCGCCGACCTCGGGGCCGATGACGATTTTGGTCGGAACGGGTTCGGGCGAGCCATCATCTTTCAGCACCGTCGCATCACTTCCCGCAAACCGAACCGCCGCTGCGGGGACCACGGGACCCGGTGGATAAACCTGGATGTCGCCCTCGACCACCGCCTGAAGTCCGCCCGGGAGCCGCAAGGTGCGATTATCCAATTCGGCTTCGACGCGGAAGAGGCGGGTTTTTGGATCGGATGAGCGACTCACAAACCGGATCACCGGGTTGAGCAGCTCGTGACGGCCGGAAAGGAGACGAACGGAAAGCGTTTCGCCCGATTGGAAGGCTGCCAGATCTCGCTCGGTCACGTGGAAGCGCACGCGGAGACGTTCGAGATCGACCACGCGGGCGACGGTTTCGAAAGCGGTCACGGCATCGCCCACGTCGACGAGGCGTTCATTGACGATTCCCGCAAACGGGGCTCGAATCGTGTGGTCGGCAAGTTGTTCGATGGCGTCTTCCAACTGCGCCTGCGTCGCGCGGGCTTCGGCATTGGCGGCCTCGAAGGCGGTTTGCGAAACTACGCGGGATTTTTGGAGCCGTTCAGCCTCGCCCAGCAGGCGGACGGCCTCGGTGTGGCGGGCCGTCGCGAGATCCACGGCGATCCGGGCCTGGGTCGGATCGAGTTGGACGAGGACATCCCCCGCTTGGACCGCCTGACCGGCCTCGACGAGGGTTTCCGTGACCCGGCCCGCGACCTCCGCCGGGACATCGGCTTCGGTCCACGGGAGCAATTCCGCCGAGAATCGCCGCGTGCGGGTGAGGGGCTTTTCCTCGATCGCGATGGAAACCGGTGGCGGCGGCTTGATCTCCGCCCGTTGCTGTTCGTAGCGCTGGCGCTCGCGCTCGGAGGTGAGGAAACGGGCCGAGGCGACCAAAATAAACAAAACAACCAGCCCGATTGCCCCAAAGCCGAGGACGACGCGTTTGGTTTTTCGGGAAACGAGCATGACTTCCAAGAGGGGTAATCCGGCTTTCGTTCCGCGGCAAGGCCCAAGCCCGGGCCTTGCAATCCCGCCCGGGGCGGCTATCCTCCTCCTCCCGCGTAAAAAGACATGAGCAAAAGCATTTTGGACCCGTCCCGGCTCGAAGCCGTGGAATTCAGCAACGATGAGATCGCCCGCTACTCGCGCCACCTCATCATGCCCGAGGTCACTCTCGAGGGGCAGAAGCGCCTCAAAGCCGCCAAGGTCCTCTGCATCGGAACCGGCGGACTCGGCTCTCCCATCGCCCTCTACCTCGCCGCCGCCGGCGTCGGCACACTTGGGCTCGTCGATTTTGACGTGGTCGATTACTCGAACCTCCAGCGGCAGATTCTCCACGGCACGAAAGATGTCGGCCGCAAAAAACTGAACAGCGCCCGGGATCGCATCAAGGAGGTGAATCCGAATGTCCAAGTCGAGCTCCACGACGCCCTCTTCTCCGCGGAGAATGCCATCGAAATCGTCGCTCCCTACGACATTGTCATCGACGGAACCGACAATTTCCCCACGCGCTACCTCTCGAACGACGTCTGTGTTTTTCTGAAAAAGCCAAACATTTACGGCTCGATCTTCCGGTTCGACGGGCAGTGTACCGTTTTCGCACCGCATCTCGGCGGCCCCTGCTACCGCTGCCTCTACCCCGAGCCGCCACCACCAGGGATGGTTCCGAGCTGCGCCGAGGGCGGCGTGTTGGGCGTTCTTCCGGGCGTGATCGGTGTGATGCAGGCCATCGAGGCCATCAAGCTCATCGTCGGCATCGGCGAACCGCTCATCGGACGCCTCGTCCACTTCGATGCGCTGAAGATGAAGTTCCGCGAGTTCAAGGTGCGCAAGGACCCGAAGTGCCCGGTTTGCAGCGAAAATCCGACGATTACCGAGCTCATCGACTACGAGCAGTTCTGCGGCATCCCGCAGGCCCAAGCCGCGGAGGAGGCGGAGCCGCCCGTTCCTGAGATCTCCGTGGAACAGCTCAAGCAACGTCTCGACCGGGGCGACAAGTTTGTCCTCTTGGATGTTCGTGAACCGTTCGAATGGGACATCGCCCGGATCCCGGGAGCCAAGCTCATCCCGCTGGGCGACCTGGCCTCGCGCATGAGCGAACTCGATTCCGCCGACGAGATTGTCATCCACTGCAAATCGGGCATCCGCAGCGCCAAGGCCCTGCGCGAACTCCAGAAGGCCGGCTTTTCCAAACTCCAGAACGTCGAAGGCGGCATTCTGGCTTGGGCGGATCTGGTTGACCCCTCGGTCGCGAAATACTGACCGTGGACCCCGCGCTGTTGGAAATCCTCCGCTGCCCGGAAACGCATCAACCGATCCGCGAGGCCACGCCCGACGAGTGCCGGGCAGCGGGACTCGCCGAGGCCTTGGCACGCGCCGACGGCTCGGCCGTTTTCCCGGTCACACATGGCATTCCCTCGCTCCTCCGCGAGGCAGCCATTCCCCTTGCCCAGCCGTTGCGCTGACTATTCGTCCTCAGCGTCGCCGAACGGGAGGTGGTCCTTTGCGGCGCGAAGTCTCCAGCGGTGGATCAAAATCACGCCGAGCATGATTTTCAGCGTCATGATGGCGACGGCCACGGTGAGAAGGGTTCCTTCGCGAATGATTTTGTCCCGCTGCCTCATGGCGGCACGCTCACCCGAAACCCTGTGACGTGCAAGGCGGCTTTTCCGGAGATCTACCGGCAGGCCGCTCTTGGATTGACGCACCGGAAATCCTCCCGCACGCTGATCGCCCGTTTTTTTTGACCCATGACTGAACTCGAACGCATCCGACATTCGTGCGCCCACGTGCTGGCCACGGCGATTTTGAAGATCTGGCCGGAGGCGCAGTTCGCCGCCGGTCCGCCGGTCGAGACCGGGTTTTATTACGATGTCGATCTGCCGCACCGGATTTCGCCCGAGGACTTTGCGCGGATCGAGGAGGAGATGAAAAAAGAAGTGAAGGCGAATCATGTCTTCGAGCGCATCGAAGTGTCGCGCGATGAAGCCGTCGCGATGGCCGAGCGGGGCGAACTCGCCGCCCTCGGGCCGCGTGCGGAGGCCTCGCGCTTCAAACTCGACATCGTCCGGAACATCCCGGAGGGCGAGACAATCACCCTCTACCGCAATGGCGAATTCACCGATCTCTGCGCCGGGCCGCACGTCATGCGCACCGGGAATATCGGAGCGTTCAAGCTCACCCATGTCGCCAGCGCCTACTACAAGGGCGATGAGAACAACCCGCAGCTCCAGCGCATTTACGGCACGGCCTTCAAAAACAAAACCGAGATGGAGGCGTGGTTCACGCTGCTCGAAGAGGCGAAGAAACGCGACCACCGCAAACTGGGCCGCGAGCTCCAGCTTTTCCACATCGACGAATCTGTCGGCCAGGGGCTCATTCTCTGGACGCCGAAAGGCTCGATCCTCCGCCAAGAATTGCAGAATTTCATCAGCGAGGAACTCCGTTTGCAAGGTTACAGCCAGGTTTTCACGCCGCACATCGGCCGCTTGGGACTTTACCGCACGTCCGGCCACTTCCCGTATTACGCCGACTCGCAGTTTCCTCCCCTCATTGATCGCGAAACGATGTCGCACCTGGCCCACGAAGGCTGCTCGTGTGCGGATCTTTCCAATCGGACCGAGAAGGGCGAGATCGACGGCTACCTGCTCAAGCCGATGAACTGCCCGATGCACATCAAGATTTTTGATGCCCAGCCGCGGAGCTATCGCGACCTGCCGGTCCGCCTCGCGGAATTTGGCACCGTCTATCGCTGGGAACAGAGCGGAGAACTCAACGGCATGACCCGCGTCCGCGGCTTCACCCAGGACGACGCACACATTTTCTGCACCGAGGAACAGGTCGCCGGGGAAATCAACGGCTGTCTTTCGCTTGTCTCAAAGGTTCTCACCACACTCGGCATGACCAATTACCGCGTGCGGGTCGGACTCCGGGATCCGGACTCGAAGAAATACACGGGCGATCCGGCGAATTGGGACAAAGCCGAGGCGGCCTGTCGCGATGCCGCGCGGGCGATGGGTGTCGATTTCACCGAAGAACCCGGCGAGGCCGCCTTTTACGGCCCGAAGATCGATTTCGTTGTCAAAGACGTCCTCGGTCGCGAATGGCAACTCGGGACGGTTCAGGTCGATTACAACCTGCCGATTCGTTTCAACCTTTCCTACGTCGGCAGCGATGGCAAAGACCATGTTCCCGTGATGATTCACCGGGCACCGTTCGGTTCCATGGAGCGCTTCACCGGCGTCCTCATCGAGCACTTTGCCGGGAATTTCCCCCTCTGGCTCTCGCCGGAGCAGGTCCGCGTGCTGCCGATCAATGACGATCCGGAGGTCGTGGCCTTCACCGACGCACTCGTCGCCGAACTCCGCGCCGCCGGGGTGCGTTGCGACAAGGATGCGTCGCCGGACAAGGTGAATGCCAAAGTCGCCCGCGCCGAGCAGCAGAAGGTCCACACGATGTTTGTCGTCGGAAAACGCGATGTCGAAGCCGGGGCGGTGAGCCTTCGGGTTCACGGAAAAGGCAACCTCGGCAGCCGTCCGCGAGCCGAGGCGGTCGCCGACATTGTCGAGGCGATCCGCACGCGCCGGGCCTGAGTCAGCCGCCGCGGACCACCGACGGCAGAAAGACCCGCACGTCCACCCCGGGCGATGCCACCGCGTGCTCGGGTGGGCGCGAGCCAACATCAAATCCAGCCTGCCGGAGCGGAACCCGGGCCGACCCGGAGAACGTGACCGGCGCGATGTCGTACGGATGGTGCCAGACGCGTCCGGTGAGCAGCGTATTTTTCCGCGCGGCAAAAAGCCGGTAGCGCTCGACAAGGAATTCCTCGAACGACCCAGCCTGAGCCCGGCGGGCCGCTCCCGCCACGTTCCAGCCCACCGCGCAGGTTTCGGAAAATCCCGCCCGTCGGCAGAGATAATCGATTCGCCGGCCGGTCTTCGAAGCGCTCATGGCGGCATCGAAGTAGGGCAGGGAAAATCCCGCCCGCGCCACGCGGACAGCGACAGGTTGGTTGCAATCGAGCGAGTAAAACCAAACTCCCGGACGACCTTCGCGGTCGCGCACGTAAGTGCGCACGTTGAGTTCGAGAAAGTCCGAGAGCAACGGCACGGCGGGGAGACCGACCGGTCGAACGCGGCGCATGAAGAATGGCACAAACCCAAGCCAGGCCCGCCCGTCCCAGCAATCGACCTCCAGCCCCGGCGGCAACGTTTTTTGAACCTCGCATGCCTCCCAACTCCAGTGGAGAAAGAGAAGATCGGTCCACCGCTGCCACATCACCTGTGGCTCGGATGGTCGGGGCTGGGTGGCGGTCTCGGGCATGGCCCCGGAGAATCGCACGACGGCGACCGCGGTGCAATCGCCTCAGTGGTGCGTCGCTTTTTCCGAGCCGAGGCCGGTATTGGCCCGGACCGTAAGCTCGTTGAACCGCGCCTCAGCTTCGGGTTCGCGCGAAAGCAGCGTTCCCAAAATCGCTCCGACAAACCCGATCGGCACACTGAGCAATGCGGGATTTTTCAGCGGAAACAACGGCTGCGCCATGAAGTCGGGACTGAGCAGGATGAGCACGATGCTGGAGATCAGACCGGTGAGCAGTCCCACCACGGCACCGGTCGTGTTGAAGCGTTTCCAGAAAATCGAAAACACGATCACCGGCAGATTCGCGCTCGCCGCGACGGCGAAAGCGAGGCCGACCAGGAACGCGACGTTCACGCTCGGTCCAAGCACGATCGCGATGACAATCGAAGCCGCCCCGACCACAAACGCCGTGATCCGTGCGACACGCACTTCCTCGCCCGGCCGGTGTTCCTTGCCGTGGTGGAGGACGTTCGTGAAAAAATCATGCGCAAAGCTCGTGCTCGCACTGATCGTGAGCCCCGCCACGACAGCGAGAATCGTGGCAAAGGCCACCGCGCTGATGAACGCGAAGAAAATCTCACCGCCCAGGATGCGCGCGAGCTCCGGCGCGGCCATGTTCGTTCCGCCATGGGCCTTGATGTGATCCGGCCCGAGCAGGCTCGCCGCTCCGAAGCCGAAGAACGTCGTCATGATGTAAAAGAGCCCGATGATCAACATCGCCCATACCACGCTCGCGCGCGCCGTCTTGGCATCCGGGACTGTGTAAAAGCGAATGAGAATGTGCGGCAGACCGGCCGTCCCGAGCACCAGCGCCATGCCGAGCGAAATCTGATCCCACGGGTTTTTGAACAGGAGTCCGGGCGTGAGAAAATTCCGCGTCACGGTGGAACCATCGGCCGCCGTGTGACTGATCGCCGTGAGCGAGGAGAAAAACTTCCCGAGATCGAAATCATAGCGGTTCAGGACTAGGATGCTGAGAAACAAACTGCCGGTCATGAGAAGAATGGCTTTGATGATCTGCACCCAGGTCGTTGCGAGCATGCCTCCGAAAACGACATAGATCACCATCAGGATGCCAACGCCGACGACCGCAACCTCGTAACTGACGCCGGGGATGAGTTGGCGCACCAACGTGCCTGCGCCGACCATTTGCGCGATCATGTAAAAAACCGAAACCGTCAACGTGCTCAGCGACGCCATGGCGCGGACCGGGCGGGGTTTCAGCCGGTAAGCGAGCACGTCGGCCATCGTGTATTTTCCCGCATTCCGGAGCGGCTCGGCGACGATGAAAAGCACGGTCAGGTAGGCGACCAAAAATCCCACCGAATACATGAACCCATCGTAGCCATTGAAGGCGATCATCCCCGCGATACCGAGGAAGCTTGCGGCGCTCATGTAGTCGCCGGCGACGGCCAGCCCGTTTTGCCAACCGGTGATACGGCGACCTGCGGCGAAGTAAGCACTGGCTCCGGCGGATTTCCGGGCGCTGAAATAAGTGATGACGAGTGTAGCGACGACAAAGGCAAGGAACATCCAGAGTGCGGTGCTCCCGACCCCCGGATCGACGACCGGTGTGGCAGCGGCGAGGAATGGGTTCATTTCAGCGGACCTCCCGGTTTTCGAATTTGGCCAGCAGCGCCGCGGCACGTCGGTCCCAGCCCATGGCCACGGCGGCGTAGACCAGGGCCAGCACCCAGGCCATGAAGAATTGCGAGAGCGCGAAAAGATACGCGAGATTCACGTCGCCGATCACCCGCGTCTCCATCAGCCCTGGAAACCACCCCACCCCGATCGGCAGCGCGAAGTAGTAAACGATGAAGAAAACCGTGGCCGGGATGATGAAGACGGCTTTTTCTCGGAGGAGGGAAAGAAAATCCGGATCGGCGGCGATGGCATTCCAATCGGCCATCCGCGCCTCCTCCTCGCCCGTGCGTTCATGGGCGGGCTTTTCGCCACTCCGGCCGAGGGGGGCGATGTCGGTCGCGGCGGCGGATTCGGGCGTGAGGTCGCGGCGTTCTGGATCGGGGGGTTCCATGAGACGGAGGATGAACGAATGCCGGGACGAATGTCCAGCGTTGCGGCCGATCTTTGACCCGATGCGGGAATCCGATTGGCACGCCGGGCCGGGCACGACTATCTTCGCCGCGTGAGTTACCGTGTCTTTGCCCGCAAATACCGCCCCCAGACGTTTGACGAAGTCGTCGGTCAGGACCACATCACCCGAACCCTGCAAAATGCCGTCTCGGCGAACCGTCTCGCGCAGGCCTATCTTTTTGTGGGGCCGCGTGGCATCGGAAAGACCTCCACGGCGCGGATCCTCGCCAAGGCCCTGAATTGCGTGAACGGCCCGACGACGACCCCGTGCGGCGTCTGCGATGCGTGCCGGGAGATTGCCGACGGCCGGAGCCTGGACGTCATCGAGATCGACGGTGCGAGCAACAACGGCGTCGAGAACATCCGCGAACTGCGTGACAACGCCGCCTACGCCCCGGCCCGCGGACCCTACAAAATTTACCTCATCGACGAGGTGCACATGCTCAGTACCGGTGCCTTCAACGCGTTGCTCAAGACGTTGGAAGAACCACCGGCCCACGTGAAATTCATCTTCGCCACGACCGAGGCGCAGAAGGTCCCGGCCACGATTACCAGCCGCTGCCAGCGGTTTGATTTGCGGCGGATCCCGGGCGAACTCATCGCACGCCACCTGGCCTTCATCGCCGGAAAAGAAGGCATCGACCTCGACCCGGCCGCCGCCGATGCCATTGCCCGCGGGGCCGAGGGCGGGCTCCGCGACGCCGAGAGCATGCTGGACCAGATGGTTGCGTTTTGCGGAAACAAAATCGGTGCGGACGACGTCATGGACGTCTTCGGATTCACCGCCCGCGAAACGGTCACGTCGTTGGTGGACCGGATGTTCCAGCGTGATGCCACGGGCGCACTCGAAATCGTCTCGCAGCAATCCGAGGCCGGGAAAGACCTTTCGCGTCTCACGGCGGATCTCATCGCCCACCTTCGGGATTTGCTCATCGCGCAGGCCACCGGCGGAGCCGCTTCCGTGCCGCAGGGGAAGTTGTTGGATCTCATCGAGCACTTCGGCGAGACCGAGACCCGCATGAAGTGGGTGGCGGACAAAAAACTTCAGCTCGACGTCGCCGTCATCAAGGCTCTCCACCTCCTCGACGAGACAAGTCTCACCGACGTCATCGAAACGCTTGCCGGCTTGCAGGATGGAAGCGCCGTCGCGGTCGAGCCGCCGCCGAAACCAAATCCACCCGCGCCAGCGGCTGCTCCCGCAAAAGAAGCGCCACCGCGTCCGGCTGCGGTCGAGGCTCCGAAGCCCGCACCAAAGGCCATCACGCCACCGGCCGCTCCTGCGGAATCGACCGAAGTTTCCGCCTCGACTGAATGGACCCGGATTTCGGAAGAGATCGCCCGCGAATCCTTCATCCGCTTCGGCTGGCTTCGCGACGGGGTTTTCGAGAGCTATGAAAATGGCGTGCTCCGCGTGAAGTTCCCGGCTGCGGATGCCGATTCGTCCTCCAGTGTTTTCATGGACCAGGGGATCCGTGACATGGAAAAAACCTTCACGCGTTCGCTGGGGCGGCCGGTGAAGTTGGTCTTCGAGTTTGATGAAACCCTCACGCCGTCCGCCGAGCCCGAGCCGGAAGCCGCCCCGGTCATCGAGCCCCGCGAGACGGAGCCCGAGCCGGCTCCGGTCGCCGAGTCCAAGCCGGTCGATCCGATGGAGGAATTCAAAAACGACCCGCTCATCAAGAAAGCCCTCGAAGTTTTCAAAAGCACCCTGCAAACTGCCTCGTAAATGAACATCCAGAAAATGCTCAAAGAGGCCCAGCGCATGCAGGCACGCATGGCCGAGGCCCAGGAAGAACTCGCCGGCCGCACGGTCGAATCCAGCGCCGGGGGCGGAAAAATCAAAGTCGTCGCCACCGGAGCCGGCGATATCGTTTCCATCAAAATCGACCCGCAGGTGGTGGACCCGAACGATGTGGAGTTTCTGGAAGACCTCGTTCTCGCCGGCGTCAAGCAGGCGCTCGAAGACGCGCGCAATCTCGCGGGCGAAGAAATGGGCAAACTCACCGGCGGACTCAAAATTCCCGGTCTCTGAGCCATGCCCGTCTGTTCCGACAAGTGGATCCGCCGCATGGCGACCGAACGGGGCATGATCGACCCGTTCGTGGACGGACAGGTCAAGCAAACCGAATCCGGAGGCCGCGTCATCAGCTACGGTCTTTCGAGCTACGGCTACGACCTGCGCGTGTCGGATGAGTTCAAGGTTTTCACGAATGTCTTCAACACCGTCGTGGACCCGAAGGCGTTCGATGACCGGTCGTTCGTCGACCTCCAAACCGATGTCTGCATTGTCCCGCCGAATTCGTTCGCGTTGGCGCGGAGCGTCGAATACTTCCGCATCCCGCGCGAGGTTCTCACCATCTGCGTCGGGAAATCCACCTACGCCCGGTGCGGGATCATTGTGAACGTCACGCCGTTTGAGCCCGAATGGGAAGGGCATGTGACGCTCGAGATTTCAAATACGACGCCGCTCCCGGCGCGCATTTACGCCAACGAAGGTCTCGCCCAAGTGGTGTTTTTTCTCGCCGACGAGGTCTGCGAGACAAGCTACGCCGACCGGGCTGGAAAATACATGGGCCAGCGGGGCATCACGGTTCCGCGGCTGTGAAGTTGGCGCTCGCCGTGATGGCCGGCGGGGCGCTCGGCAGCCTTCTTCGCTATCTTCTCTCCGTCTGGTTCGTCGAGCGCTGGGGCGACACGTTCCCATGGGGCACGTTTTTCGTGAATGTCGTCGGTTCCTTCGGCATCGGGCTCTTCGCCAGCCTCACACCCGGCGACGGACTTTTGTCCGTTTCTCCCACGGCCAAGGTTTTTGTGATGATGGGGATTTTCGGCGGGTTCACGACCTTCTCGTCATTCAGCCTGCAGACGCTTCTGCTGGCACGCGAAGGAGCCTGGATCGCGGCGGGCGGGTATGTGGTGGCCAGTGTGGTGCTCTGTCTGGCCGCCGTGTGGTTGGGCGACCTCGCCGGGTCCGCCACACGTCAACTCGTCCTGCGCTGAGCGTTTTTCTTCGCGCAAAGCCCGGGAGAGATCGTTCGGGTGACGGTAGCCGAGATGATAGGCCGCGGCCTTCACCTGCCAGCCGCCGGTGGTGATGAGACGCCGGGCTTCGCGCCGTTTGAGACGTCGAAAATACACGCCCGGTGCACACCCGGTCTTCTCGCAGAAAAACCGGTGCAGCGTGCTCGGCGACATGCCGAGGTACTCGCAGAGAGCCGGCACCGGGGCTTGGAGGGCGAGGTGGCTCGTCATCCAACTGTGCGCGAGTTTCCAGCGCACGTCGGGCGTGGCGGCGGGTGACGAAATCGAACGGAGAATCTCCGCCTCCAAAAGTCCCCGCAGCGCCGGAAGCGTGGTATGAAGGGCCTCATCCGCCAACGAGACCTCGCGTCGACAGCGGCGGTGCAAATGGCGGAATTCCTCGAGGCCTCCCGCCCGCAGACGCAGGACCAGCGCATCGGACGATGGCGGCCGCAGGGCGGGCGTGGGAGAATGGCCTTTCCAGACCCAGACGAGCACCTCGACGGTCCCCGGACGTTTCTGGCGGATGCCAAACGGACAATCTTCGTCCATCACGATCATCGCCGGACCACGCACGGAACGCACCTGATTGCCGGAGAGCAGTTCGAACGATCCGCTGACCAGCAGGAAATAGTGCGTGCCGAGATCGTAATGCACCGCGAGCGGGTGGGTGTGGAAGTCCCGGCGTCCCCAACCCAGATAAATCAATGGCAGATTTCCCTCCGCCCCCCAGCTGGGACGGTCCGGCGGAGGGTGGATGGCGTGGCGGGGAATCTCCGGCGGCATGGTAGCAATTTATGTCACGGGAAAACAAAGCGCTAGCACATTGGCATTTCTGCGGGCCGGGAATCGTGACAGGCAGGAGGGGATGAAATCTCTTCCCCGCTTCACGCTTGGTGTCGGTGACCGCTTTGCCCGCGAAGGAATCGCCCAGCTTTCCGCCATTCAGGAAGCCGCCCGCCGTGGGGTCCCGCTTTCGCCCGTCTGGAACAAATCAAATCGCGAGCACACGATCATCGGAACCGAACCCGCCGATGTCCGCCGCGAAGCCGATGCCGCGGTGCAGGAATTGGGCTGGAACGCGCCGTATTTCGTCGATGCCGACCACATCAACCTGACCACGGTCGACAGATTTCTGGACGCGAGCGACTTTTTTACAATCGATGTCGCCGACTATGTCGGGAGGCCGTCCGATGCGACGGAATTTCTCGCCCGACACGAGTCGTTGATCGGGCGTCACGCGCTACCCGGCTTGAACGTAGCGGTGGAAGTTCGCCGCGAGGATCTCGAGCGCACGGCGGGAAAATTTCTTTGGGCCATGCAGGAGGCCGGGCGCATTTACCGGCATATCGCGGCAGCGAAGTCAGCGGGGGCGTTTGCGGTCGAAGTCTCGGTGGATGAGACCGACGCCGCGCAGACGCCGGTCGAATTGCTCCTCATTCTCGCGATGCTCGCGGCCGAAGGCGTGCCCGCGCAGACGATTGCGCCGAAATTCACGGGGCGGTTCAACAAAGGTGTGGATTACGTCGGCGACCTCGGCGCGTTCGAGCGCGAGTTCGAGGCCGATCTCGGGGTCATCGCGTTTGCGGTGAAGGAATTCGGGTTGCCCGCCGAACTGAAGATCAGTGTGCACTCCGGCAGCGACAAATTTTCGTTGTATCCGGTGATCCGCCGGTTGGTGGAAAAGCACGGGGCCGGCCTGCATTTGAAAACGGCGGGAACGACATGGCTGGAGGAGGTGATCGGCCTGGCCGAATCCGGGGGCTCCGGGCTTGCCATTGCCAAGGAAATCTACGCCGGCGCCCTGCCGCGGGCGGCGGAACTGATCGCTCCGTACGGGCCGGTGGTGGATATTGTCGTGGCGGAGCTGCCTTCGGTTGAAACAGTGGCCGGGTGGTCCTCCGCGGAGTTTGTCGCGGCGCTCGATCACGTGCCCTCCTGCCCGGCCTATGACCGCCAGTTCCGGCAATTCGTGCATGTCTCGTTCCGGATTGCTGCCGAGATGGGGAGCCGGTTCACGGACGCGCTGGGCGAGCACCGGGGCGTCGTCGGCCGCCGGGTGCATGACAATTTGCTCCGGCGGCACATCGAGCCGCTTTTTGTCTGAGCCCTACTTGGCTTTGCCCTGCTTGGCGACGGCGTTCATCGCGGCGGCGATGGCCTCTTGGTCGCCGAGGTAGTAGTTCTTGATCGGCTTGAGGTCGGCATCGAGTTCGTAAACGAGCGGGACGCCGGTGGGGATGTTGAGATTGATGATGTCTTCGTCCGAGACGTTATCGAGATACTTCACCAAGGCGCGGAGGCTGTTGCCGTGGGCGGCGATGATGACGCGCTTGCCGGATTTCACGGTGGGCGCGATCTTGTCGTGCCAGAGCGGGAGAAAGCGGGCGACGGTATCTTTGAGACATTCGGTGAGCGGGAGGTCGGACTCGGCAAGACCGGCATAGCGGGGATCGTGGCCCGGCCAGCGTTCGTCGGATTTTTCGAGCGGCGGCGGCGGGATGTCGTAACTGCGACGCCAGACGAGCACTTGGTCGTCGCCGTATTTCGCGGCGGTTTCGGCTTTGTTCAGGCCTTGGAGACCGCCGTAATGGCGCTCGTTGAGACGCCAGTCTTTTTCAATCGGAATCCAGACGAGGTCCATTTCCTGGAGGACGGACCAGAGGGTATTGAGGGCGCGTTTGAGGACGGAGGCGTAGGCGATGTCGAAGGTGAAGCCTTCCTTTTTGAGCAATTCGCCCGCGGCTTTGGCCTCGGCGCGGCCCTTGTCGCTGAGCTCCACATCGGTCCAGCCGGTGAATCGATTTTCTTTGTTCCAGGTGCTTTCGCCGTGACGGATGAGAACGAGTTTATACATGGGAAGTTTGCAAAATGATGCGACTGGTGGTTATACAGAGCCCGCCGCAATATTGGCAATACGCAGCCCATGATTTTTAGTGCCCTCACCTTTAACATGCAAAACGGGCAGCCGTGGAATGACGCGCAACCGGATTGCGAGGAGATCCATCTAGAGCGGACGGTGGAGTTTCTGCGGGAACAAAGTCCGGACCTTCTCTTTTTGCAGGAGGTGGAGCGGGGCTACGAAGGCGGCCGGCAGATGGACCCGCCGCCGAATTACTCCAAGCTCCGCGAGGCGCTGAAGGGGTATGACTCGACTTTTGCGTATCCGCTGCCGAACGAACTGGAGATCCCCTTCGGGCTCGGGCTGGCGATTTTTTCCAAGAGCAAGCTCCGAGACATCCGGCGGGTGGATCTGGAACCGGCCGAGGTGGAGTTCGAGTATCAGGGAGTA
Source organism: uncultured Chthoniobacterales bacterium (assembly GCA_964516295.1). GTDB lineage: Bacteria > Verrucomicrobiota > Verrucomicrobiia > Chthoniobacterales > Terrimicrobiaceae > CAZEYT01. The sequence continues at coordinate 33,504 of CAZEYT010000013.1, forward strand.
AAGCGACGTCCGTCCCACCGGCTTCTTTTGGCGGCGTCCACGGTGATCGACGGTCGCGAGGTGCGGCTGCTGAATACGCATTTGCAGGCGTATTTCATGATCGGTTCCTCCAGCGCCGAGCACCGCGGGCAGCGGGATGCGGTGGAGGCCGTGTTGCGGGAGCAGACGGGCCCGGCGTTGCTGGCGGGGGATTTCAACTCGGCTCCCGGCGAGGGCGTCGTCGAGCAATTTGGCGCGGCGGGTTTTCGGCCGGTGCAAAATGAGGAGATCACCTGGCGGCGGAAGCCGTTCGTGCTGGATCACATTTTCTTCAATGCGCCGTTGCGGCTGGAGAATCAGGCCGTTGTGCCGACCCTGTCGTCGGATCACCATGCCGTGCGGGCGGAATTTTCTTTCGCGGGATGAAGCTGGTTTCGTGGAACGTCAACGGCATCCGCTCGGTGCTGGGAAAAGGATTTGCCACCTATCTCCGGGAGGCCAACGCGGACGTGGTGTGCTTGCAGGAAACCAAGGCCCGGCCGGAGCAGGTCAGCGACCGGTTTGACGGCTACGAAGCGATCTGGAACGCCGCCGACCGACCCGGCTACTCCGGAACGGCCATTCTCACGCGGCGCAAGCCGGATTCGGTCCAACACGGGATCGGTGCGCCGGAACACGATCGCGAAGGGCGCGTGATCACGGCGGATTTCGGATCCTTTTTTCTGGTGAATGTCTACACGCCGAACTCCCAACGCGAACTGACCCGGCTGGACTATCGCACGCGGGAGTGGACACCGGCATTTGCCGCGTTTCTGGCGGGTTTGCAGGCGGAAAAGCCGGTGATTTTCTGCGGGGACATGAATGTCGCGCACCGCGAGATCGATTTGGCCCGGCCGAAGCAGAATACCCGCAATGCGGGATTCACCATCGAGGAACGGGAGGCCTTCGACCAAGTGCTGGCCGTGGGTTTTTTGGATTCCTTCCGGGAAATGGAGCCGTCCGGCGGACACTACACGTGGTGGAGCTACATGAATGGAGCGCGTGAACGGAACATCGGGTGGCGCATCGACTATTTTTGCCTCTCGCAGCCGCTGCGGTCGCGGCTGCTCTCGGCGTTCATTCAGCCCGAGGTGATGGGAAGCGATCACTGTCCGGTGGGCATCGTGCTCGATGAATAGGTGAAATTTTTGAAGCCGGAAAACCCCTGTCCATCAAGCACTTGCGCCGACGCGACCAGGGGCGGAAGAAATTTTCTGAACTTTTTTTGAACAACGCCCACCCGGGGGGGTCAAATCTCTCGGTTAAGGCAGCAATTCGGGCCACCGCGGTTCAGTTTCCTTTGTTCTGAGCAATCATCGCTGGTGGCCCGAATCTTGTACACGAGGCTTGCCCGAGGGTCCGGGATGGGGTATCCGGTCGGGCGCATGGAAGACACCGTTCTGGTCGTGGAAGATGAGGCCGACGTGGTCGATCTCCTCCGTTACAACCTGAGCCGTTCCGGCTTTGCTGTTCTGATCGCCGGCACGGGGGATCTCGGGCTGAAGATGGCCAAGGAACATCGGCCCGATGTCATCGTGTTGGATCTCATGCTCCCCGGGATGAGCGGGCATGAAGTGTGTCGGGAGTTGAAGCGGGACCAGAACACTCAGCCGATTCCCGTCGTGATGCTCACGGCCAAGGGAGAGCCCCAGGAGCGGGTCAAAGGGCTGGAACTCGGAGCGGATGACTACGTGACGAAACCTTTCAGCCCGCGCGAACTTGTCCTTCGCGTGCAGGCGCTTTTGCGGCGGTTGCGAACTTCGGCCCGGACCGACCTCGTCGAGGTGGAGGGACTTTATTTGGACAAAACCAGCTTCGAGGCCCGCATCGACGGACGGCGCTTGGAACTGACGACAACGGAATTCAAACTCCTGAGCCTGATGCTGGAACGGCGCGGCCGGACCATGTCCCGCGAAACCCTCCTCAGCGATGTGTGGGGATACCAATCCACGGTGGATACCCGGACGGTGGATACGCATATGCGGCGCTTGCGGGAAAAATTGGGACCGTATTCGCCGCGTCTGGAGACCGTGCGCGGAGAGGGCTACCGATTCCTTGCCCTTCCGAACGATTGAATTCCCTCGAGGTCATTTTATGGGCGCTGGGCGGCGGCGGGGTCGTTCTGCTCGGATTGCTGTTCGTTTACAGTCAGGTCCTCCGCCCATGGAGGTCGATTTGCGAATCCCTCGCGCGCCTTGCACGACGGGATTTCCGCCCGGCGATTCTTCCGCGGGCGCCATGGATGTTCCGCGAATCCACCAAGGACGTTCGGGTGATCGCGGAGACGCTCCAACAATTTGACCGGCAGATTTTGGATGAAGGGTTCAGCCTGCGAGCCATTCTTTCCAGCATGGTCGAGGGCGTCCTGATCACCGACCGCGCCCAGCGCATCCGGCTGGTGAATGAGGCGCTGACCGGACTTTTTCAGCTGACCGCCTCGCCGGTGAACCGCAGCGTGATGGAGGTCTTCCGGAAGCACGAACTTCAGCAGGCGCTCGAGGAAGTTCTGGAAAGTGCCCGCCCCCAGCGCATCGAGCTCGCTTTCGAGACACCTGCCCCGCATGGCTACGAAGTCCGGCACTTTGAGGTGCACGTCGCCGGCCTCAATCCCAAACCGGCGGCGCGACCGACCGCGGCTCTCGTTGTTTTTCACGAGGTCACCAAAGTCAAAAACCTCGAAGCCATGCGCCGGGAGTTCCTCGCCAACGTCTCGCATGAGTTTCGGACACCCCTCGCCATCATCAACGGCTATGTCGAGACACTCCTCGACGGCGCTGCCGAAGATCCGCAGATGGTCATCCACTCGCTCCGGACCATGCACAAAAACGGCCAGCGATTGACGCTCCTGATTGATGACCTGCTCACCATCTCACGGATCGAGGAGCGTGCGAAATTGATGGAGTTTCAAAGCGGCGACCTTCGCGAAATCCTCGATCGCGTCCTCGAACATCTCGAGCCAAACATCACCGAGCGTGGCGCGCGGATCGAGGTGGATTGGGCCGATGACGCCCGTCTCGCCGAGGTCGACCCGATCCGCATCGAGCAGGTCTACTCCAATCTCATCGGCAACTCCCTGCGCTACGGTGACTCCCAAAAGCTTGTCGTGCGAGTTTCCGCCCGCCGGGTCGGAGACGAGGTGCAGATCGACTTTGCCGACAACGGTCCGGGAATCCCCTACGACGACCAGCCGCATATCTTCGAGCGGTTCTACCGCGTCCACAAAGGCCGCTCGCGAGACGCCGGCGGCACCGGTCTCGGGCTGTCCATCGTACGCAGCGTGGTCGAGGCCCACGGCGGGCGCGTGTCGGTCAGTAGCACGCCGGGCGCCGGCGCTACGTTTGTGGTGATTCTCCCTGCCCTTCAAGCCACCGCCGCACAGCCACGCCTTCTGTAAAGGCGAAAGCCCCGGATTGTTTCGCAACTTCCCGCGGCCGCGTGGGTTGCATGGGAGTCATGAAAACACCCAAGCTTCTTCTGGCCGTTCTGGCCGCCCCCGCTTTCGCTTTTGCCCAGGCCCCAGGTGCGATGGACGGTCCCCCGGGCTCACCGCCACCCGGAGCGCCGATGCGTGAGAAAATGCGCGCCCGCATGATGGATGGCCTCTCGCCCGAACTCCGCCAACGGTTTGAGACCGTGCGTGATAAAGTCATGCAGGATCCGAAAATCCAAGAGCTCAGAAAAAAGGCGGACGCCGCTTCCGAGGAATTCCGGAACGCCATGCGCGATGCCATGATCAAGGCCGATCCGGAACTCGCCGAGGCCATCAAGGAAAATGCCCGCCGGGGCGGGAAACGCGGCGACGATCGCGGGCCGGGATTTGCAAATCTGAGCGAAGGCGACCGCCAAAAGCTCATGGCCGCCCGCGAAAAGGCCAAGGCCGACCCAGCCGTTTTCGCGGCGGAACAGAAAAAGGACGCCGCCAGAACACCCGAGGAACGACGCGCCGCCGGCGAGGAATTTCACAAGGCCATGCGGGACGCACTCCTCAAGGCCGATCCCACGCTCGGCCCGGTGCTGGAAACCATCAAACCTCCCAAACACCGCCCGCCCGGAGCCGGACCCGACGCCGGAATGATGGCGCCAGACGCCTGACTTGTGGCTCGCAGACTGGTCGGCGCGACGCCCGGGTTCGCCGACCTCCGAGGGATCGATTGCCATTACCCACAAGGCGTGGTAGTCTCATAAGTCATGAAATTCCCTCTCGTGATCTTGGCCTCGCTCGCCGTTTGCGGGTCCCTCTGCGCCCAAACGCAGGATCGCAAGATGTTGGACCGCATGCTCAAACCCGATATGGACTTGGGCAACCCGCTCCAGACCAAGGAATTCAACCCCGGCGGCAGCATGGAACTTCGTGCTGCGTCCTATTCCAGCCAGGGGTTCGATCCTGCGAAGCAGGCGAATATCAAGGAATTCGCGTTCACGCGCTCATTCCTGGGCATCAAAAACCCATGGTTCGGAAACAAAGTCTTCGAAACCGGCACGCCCGGTGACTGGCAGCAGAAATCCATGTGGGGTGCGGACAAAACCGTCGATGTCCGAACCGCACCGGCGACCGCCTTTTACGATTCCGAGAAACCAGCCAACCTCGGCAACTCCATCGTGCCGGTCCAACCCTTCGAGGCTCGCGGAGCCGCCCAAGGTGCTGTGAGCCAGGTCACCGACAAAATCAGTGAGAAGATGACGATTGACGAAGTGCGCGAGCTCCTGAACAAGAATCGCTGATGTCGGATCTCGATTTTCTCCTGCGCGGATGCGCCAAGGTTCTCAATGAAGAGGAGCTCAAGGCCAAGCTCGCCCTCGGTCGGCCTCTGCGGGTCAAGCTCGGGGTCGACCCCACCGCTCCGGATATCCACCTCGGCCACAGCGTCGCCCTCACCAAACTCCGCGATTTTCAGGATCTCGGGCACGAGGCCATACTGATCATTGGCGACTTCACTGCCATGATCGGCGATCCCAGCGGCCGCTCCGCCACACGTCCGCAGCTCACGCACGACCAAGTTCTTTCGAATGCCAAAAGCTACCAGGAGCAGGCATTTAAAATTCTTCGCCGCGAGCGCGCCCGCATTGTCTTCAATGGTGAATGGTTCGAGGCCATGAGCTTCGAGGAAGTCATCAAACTCAACAGCCGCGTCACCTTGCAGCAGATGCTCGTCCGCGAGGATTTTCGCGACCGCCTCGATCGCAGCCAGCCGATCCGGGCTCATGAAATCCAATACCCGATCATGCAAGGGTGGGACTCGGTTGTCGTGAAGGCCGATGTCGAACTTGGCGGCACAGACCAGCTTTTCAACATCATGGTCGGCCGCGATCTCCAGCGCGAGGAAGGCCAGCCCCAGCAAGTCGCGATGGTCATGCCGATTTTGGAAGGCCTCGACGGCAAACAAAAAATGAGCAAGAGCCTCGGCAACTACGTCGCTCTCAACGAGGCGCCGGAGACCATGTTCGGAAAAATCATGAGCATCAGCGACACGCTCATGGCCCGTTTTTACGAGATCCTTCTCCGCGAGGATTTGCCGGCGGACGTCCATCCGATGGACGCCAAAAAATCCCTCGCCCAGCGCATCACGGCCCGCTTTCACTCCGACGAAGACGCGGAGCGCGCGCTGGCGGATTTCAATACACGGTTCAGCGCCCGCGATCTCGACGCGGCCGACCTGCCGACGTTCGAGCCCGGTACGGCCCGCGATATCGTGGCTGTCGTCGTCGAGGCCTACGCTAAGTGTTTTTCCATTACGCGTTCCCGGTCCGATGCCCGTCGCTTGGTCGAGGCCGGCAGCGTGCAGTGGTGCGGCAAAAAGCTCACCGATGCCAAAGCGGTCCTGGCACCTGGAGAGATCGGTGTTCTCAAACTCGACAAGACCCGCGCCGTCCGTGTCACCGGGTGACCCGGCGATCTGCTCTTGCCAAACCCGGCCGGGGACGTTACGCCGGAACCATGAAGACCCGACTTCTCGTTGTCTCCGTCACGTCCCTCGCCCTGTTCACCTCCGCCTGCGAAAATCTCACCCCGGGTGAGAACGCGGGTCTCTTCGGAGCCGCCGCGGGTCTCGCGGTCGGCATCCCGCTCGCCGTCTCCGGCGTGGATCCTGCCGTCACCATTCCCGTCACCGCCGGTGCCGTCGCCCTCGCCGCCGCCGGCAGCTACATCATCGCCAAGCACCAGGCCACGGAACGCCAGCGGAAGATCGCCGAGCAGCGCGCTCGGATCTACATGGCCCGCCTTCAGGAGCAGCAGGAAGCCGCCGCTGCGGCCGGCCAGAAAAAAGCCAAGAAGCCCCGCTATATCGCCGTCCAAACCGAGAAAACCAAACAAAACCAAGGCCAGGCGGCTGTCATGGTCTTTGATACACAGAGCAATCAGATCGTCGGCAACAATGTTTACGATTTGAAATCTTCACCACAGGTCGGACAGACGGCCAAGTTCGACACCTACTCCGCCCAATACGTCGGAGCCGGGAACTGACCGACTCAACGCCCGAAAAGGGCGTTCCATTTTTCCACCGCCACCGGGATTTCCGCCCGGTCGGTGCGTGGTGACAGCTCGAGTACCATTCGGCACGAATCCGGGAGAAGCGCGGTCAGTTTTTTGTAGTCGATCTCTCCGGAAAATGGCGGCGAGTGATCCCGAAACGGCCAGCGCACATCGTGCAAATGGCAGCCGAGGAGGTGCGGCGCGGCCGTCGTAAGCCATTGCGCATGATCCAACAAGCCGAGATGTTGCTTGATCTGGGCGTGGCCAAAGTCATGCCAATACCCCGCATGACCCGAGTCGAGACGGCGAAGAAAGGAAATGAGTTCCCGCTCGGTCGGGATCGCTTCATAGTGTTCCCGGTTCTCGATGCCGATCTTCACCCCTTTCGTCCCGGCGTAGTCGGCAATCTCGACCAAACACTCGAGCACGCGTTGAGTGTAACCCTCCGCCGCCCGTTCGCGCAACTCGACGGCCCGAAGCTTTTTTCGCACATACTCTTTGCTGAAAATCCCACCGCCTTCGACCATGTCCCGGAGCGGTTCGGTCAGCCGCAACGGAATCCGCCCGCAATGCACCACCACAAACGGGGCTTCGAGTCGCGCCGCCCAATCGATCGTTTGACGCGACAACCGGACCGCCCGCGCCCGGTCGCTCGCCCGGTGCGAACTGAACTCATAACAATCCGGTGCATCCGCCAGAATCTCCACCGGCATCGGCAAAAAATTATGCACGCTGCTCACCGTGAACTTGTGGTGCTCCCGCGCTTCGAGCACGCCTTCCAGAAGCGGACTTTTGATCCCATGGCTCAACTCGATTTCCCGGAATCCCAAATCCAAAATCTCCTCGATCATCGCCCGTCCGCACGAGTGACGCCGGGAATTCCAACACGTTGAAAAGGCCAGCTTCATGAACAGAGAAAAGCTGCCTCCCGGCCGGACTCCAACGCCGTCTGGATGCTTGCCCCACGCGGCCCGTCACCAACCGGAAAAACATTCCGCCACGGATTTCGGGACCCGTCCTTCGCAAATCCGGGACCCTGCACCGGCAAGGCCTCCGGGACGCGAATCTCCGCCAGCGGCTCCACGGCGGCCTCGGGAAATATCGCCTGAATTTCGACCGTCGCCCGCGAGAGGAGATCGCCATCCGCAAAGCGCCCGGGCTGCAACACGGTCGCGGAAATCAGATGCCAGCCCGCCGGAGCGTATTCCGGAGCCACATTCGTGATTTGAACAAAGTGGCGGACGACGCGATGGCTCCCCGCCGGCAAGATCAAGTGCCCGCCGGAGTAAAGCGAGGAACGGGATTTGAAATAAAGCACCGCCACATCGCGCATGGGTGGCGGTTCAACACCCATCAGCCGCGCACGGGAAACCGGGTCGAGCGCCACGACGATCGCCTCCACCGGCACTTTTCTCCCGTCTTCCAGGCGAAGCGCTGTCACGCGGTCTCCGGTCGCTTCCCACCCCTCGACGCGTGTACCAAGTTGCAAACGCTCAGCGGGAACCCGCGCGGCGAGCGCCTGCGAAAACGCGCCCATCCCCGCAGCCGGAACCCACGCCCGTCCAGTAGCAAACTTTTTGAAGTAATACAAAAACAGGGCGGCACTTGTCGCAAGACTGTCGTCCAAAAGAACGCCACCGAAAAACGGCTCCACAAACCGCTCCCGCACCGCGCGGCTCCAGCCCTCGGCCTCGAGCAACGCCGCGACGTCGCGATCGTCGCCCGCGGCGCAGCGCCGCAAAAGCGCGTCGTCGGAGGCTGTCAGCACGCCGGCCCCCAGACATGCCATGCGCAATCGATCCATCCACGAAATCGCGGAGGTGGTCAGCAGATCCGCAATGCGGTCGGGATGAAAAAGCGGGTGGAACATCCCGCTCGTCTTTCCGTCGAAAGCCAGCACGGCGCCCGATTCGAAATACCGCGGTTCCAGCGCTCCGATCTCCACAGCCCGCGACACGGCGGGGTAGGAGGTGAGCAAAACCTGAAAGCCCCGATCCAGAACAAACCCGTCGCACACGTCGCTTTGCACGCGGCCGCCCACGCGGTCGGTCGCCTCGAAAACAACAAAGTCGCGGCCTTGGCGATGCAACTCCTGCGCGCACGCCAACCCCGAAAGCCCTGCTCCGACGATCCCGATCATGTCCGCAAAATCTCCACGTCGCCGCGGGCTTTGACAACCACTATTCCCGACCGCCGTCCGCGCGGTCGCCGCCGCTCAGCAGCAACCGCCGCCTTCGCAGCACGAGGAGCTCTCCTCGCGCTTCTGAAGGGGCTCGGAGCCGACCATCACTTGCCGGATCGACTCGCCGGTCTCCGGATGTTTTTCCAGTGGCGCATCATCGGCGGCATGCTTCAGTTCAAAATACCGGGTCTCTCCGCAGCAGGCAGTTGTTTCGTAGATGTAGGTGGGCATGGGTTGGTTCGGGTTTTTGAAAATTCCAAGCAACGCCTCGGCTCCGACCGGTTCCTCGATCAGCCAAGGCAAAAGAATTGAGCGCTTTGCAAGCGAGTCCCGCACTTCGCGCTGAAAGGGAATCTCGTTCGCCGCGCGCTCCCGCAGAAGAACGTCGCCGGTCGCCAACGCTGAAAAGCTTTGGTTCACCACCCAGGCAAATGGCTCGATGCCGGCCCGGCGAAGATCACCCTGCAAGGCCGCGGCCTCATGCACCGGCGTCGCTTCCGGGAGCGTGACGACCAAAACCTTCGTAAAGTCCGTGTCCCGCAGGCGGCGGATCAGATGACGCACCTCCTCCGGAATTCCCTCGCGGGTCTGACGCCCCAACTCGCGATGATACGCCTCGGCCGCATCCAAAAGCAGCAGGGTGTGACCTGTCGGAGCCGTATCCAAAATGACAAACGAGTCCTGAGCCTGCGCAACGGTCCGGGCAAAAGCGCGGAAGACCGCGATCTCCTCCGTACATGGTGAACGCAAATCTTCCTCCAACAAAGCCAGACTGTCCGCATCCAGCGACGCCCCTTGTGTTTCCAGGACTTCTTTGGTGTAAGCCAGCGTTTCCGCAGCGGGATCAATTCGGCTCACCGTCAGACCACGGACATCCCCCGCCAAAGCTTCCATCAAATGGGCGGCGGGATCGGTGGTGGAAAGATGAACCGCCGCACCGCTCCGGGCCAAGTGCACGGCCAAGGCCGCCGCAATCGTGGTTTTCCCCACCCCGCCCTTGCCCATGGTCAGGATCACACCCCGGCCGGAAGCCGTAAGATCCCGTATCAGATCATCCACTGGTTCAAAAACAGGCGCCGGCCATTCACTCGGGGTTTCCCGGCTTGGCGGAGGACACAATTGGAAAACGGCCCGGAGCGCTTCAAGTCCGAGAAGATTCTGCGCACGCAGCGGCACCTCCACGGTCGGAAGCGAACCGATCCAGGCCCGGAACGCCGCGCACGCGTCCAAGCCCCTCCGCTCCAGGGCAAGCGCAAAGGGATCCGTGCGGTCATTTGCAGAAAACGTTCCATTGAGCACCAGCCGCTGGTTAGCGATGCCAAGCGCCGCCAGTTCCCGGCTGCTTCGCTCCGCCTCCCGAAGGGCGGCCTGCTGTGCGCGGCTCACGAGCACCAACGTCGTCCGGCCGGCATCGGCAAGCGCCGCAACAGCTCCTTCGTAAAGCGCCCGCTGCGAAGCGAGCCCGGACAGCGGACCCAGACACGACGTGCCGGATTTGTTTTCGTCAAAGAATCCGGTCCACGCTTTCGGAAGCTTCAACAGGCGAAGGGTGTGACCGGTCGGGGCCGTGTCTAAAATCACATTTTCAAAATCGGCCGTCGCCTCGGGATCGCCCAGAAGCCGTGCGAATTCATCAAACGCGGCAATCTCCATCGTGCAAGCCCCCGAAAGTTGTTCCTCCATGCTGCGGAGCGCCGCCTCGGGCAAAATCCCGCGCATGGGACCGACCAGCTTTTCGCGATAGGCCGCCGCGGCGGCTTCCGGATCGATATTCCGAGCGAACAGCCCTGGAGCCTCCGCCACCGCCAGCGGCTCGGACGTCAGTCGGGTTTGCAGAACTTCATCGAGATTTGACGCCGGATCGGTGCTGACCAAAAGTACGCGACGTCCCGCATCGCCCAGAGCTACCGCCGTGGCACAGGCGAGCGAGGTTTTTCCCACCCCGCCTTTGCCGGTGAAGAACAAAAACCGCGTGGCCCTGCGCCACAGACTCTCAAGCGACCCGCTCACGCGACATCCCCGGCGACCAGCGCTTTTTCCCAGGCGTCCCGTAACGCGTCATCCGGATACCGCCCCTTCAGCACCAGTTCGCCATCAACGAAGACCAGCGGCAGAACCTCCGGCCCCTCCGTTTGCAGAGCCGCTTTCACGACAGCGTTCTGCACAAAGGCCATCGGCTCCCGCGCAAGGCCGAACCGCTCCACTTTCACCCCACGTTCCTCCAGCCGGTGCAAAACGCCGGCCATTTGCGCCAGGGTGGGATCCACATCCGGTCCGCACACGCCCGTGGAGCAACACATCGCCGGATCATAGACTTGAATCGTCTTCACAACGCGGGCTCCGAAAGTTGAATCTCTTCCTGCTCGCCGATTTCCCGCGTTGCCGCTTCCAACCGGAGCGCATCCAGCTTTTCAAACGGCAACGACGTGAACAACTCCAGCCGGCGGCGGATCTGGGAAGCCACCTGCCAGAATGCACGCCGAACCGCCGCCGCGTCCCCGTCAACCCCGACCGGATCCGGCGAGCTCCAATGCGCCACAATCGGCTGCCCGGGCCAGAGCGGACACGTCTCCCGCGCACTGTCACAAAGCGTGATCACAAAATCAAACGATCGGCCGCGAAACTCCTCCCACGACTTGCTCCGGGCCTCCGTCGCGTCGATTTGGAACGACTCCTCCAGAACCGAAATCGCCATGGGATGCGGGTGCGGCTTTGGGTCCGACCCGGCGCTGTAAACCTCGAAGCGGTCCGGCGCCATTTTCTTAAGAAGAAACTCCGCAAGAATGCTCCGCGCAGAGTTTCCCGTGCACAGGAAGAGGACGGTAAATGGTTTCATGTCAGCAACAGGGATTCTCAGCCAGGGTTTCGTCGATCCATGAGTTGGCCGCCCGTACACGATCGAGGCGCTTCAAGTCCCGACGAAATCTCGGGTCGGACGACATGCAGTCCTGCAAACACCGGAGATTTGCCTCGAGCTCCGCAGATGGACGTACCGGCAGTCGGTAAATGATGCGCTGACCACACCGCGTCGTCTCAACCATCCCGCGCTTTCGCAAATACGCGAGATGCTGCGACACCTTCGTCTGCGGCAATTCCAGGATCTCCTGAAAATGGCAAACGCAGAGCGGTCCCTTGCTGATGAGATGCACCAGACGCAACCGCGTCGCATCACACAGACATTGGTAGATTTGAATCAGTTCCACGGTCCTCGTTTATTCGCAATGAAATATATATGTCAATGCGAATATTATGGAATGCGGTGAACGCTCCAGCCGCACAAAGAAACTCAGCGGTAAGTATCAACGAGCGATCCAAACGTGAGAGCCTGCCGCAGCGCGGCCATCGACACGCCGCGCGGGATCGTCAGCAGGACGTGTTTTGTTTCGTTCGGATAAAGATCGAAAAAATTGTCGGTGGCCATCACTGGAACGCCGGGAAATTCGAAGTGAAACCGATGCTGAAAAACATCGGACGTGACGCCAAGATGGATTTCCTCCGGCCCGGACTTCCGGAGCTGAAAGCGGGTACGGGCTTTCTGGAGCAGCATGAAGCGCGGAGGCGTTAAAAAGACGGTATCTTCGCTCACAACCTTCCCATTTTTCTCAAGGGCGATCCAAAGATGGAGATGGTCGCGACCATGGATCTTCATCGGCTTTTCCAGATCGAGTGTTTTCCACGCACGGTTCTCGCCCGGACGGAGGATGATCGCTTTTTTCCCCGTGATCAGCCGACGTCCATCCAGATGAAAAAGATCCCATCGCAAGAGGGCAGACGCCGTCTGTGGCGCGTCATGGACGGTGTGGAGGTGAATCTCGCGAACGTTGGTCCGTCGGTAGTTGCCGATGATCGCACTTTCGTCTCCGGGAACATGCGCGCTCACAAGCGATGGTGCAAAAAACCGGTTCATCCGCAAAAAGTGTGTTTAGCACGGTGGAGAGTGAGGATGCGG
>CAZEYT010000014.1:0-44755 GCA_964516295.1 uncultured Chthoniobacterales bacterium
GTGCAAGGGGTACCGCACTTTCAGCCCACAATACCCGCAATGGCGCTGCCCCCAGTGCTCATCATCATTGGGGTTCTTGCCATCGCAGAGCAAAGCACGGCAGGGGAAAATCAATTCCGCAACTCTTAAGTCAACCGTATTGGGGCTTGTACGCTGTTGCCGAGGGATCCGCCAGCGCCACTCCGGCCGAATTGGTCTTTTTCAACTCGTGCCGTTCTGGGGGACTCCATCAAGAAGCCGCCGGAATGCGGACTATGATACACCGTCTGTCAGATGACACCGTCATCCTGCATTAGTTGATTTTTCGGAAAAATCCGATCGCGGTAATGAGATCCATCGCGCGTTGGAGAACGGTGTCTCGAAGCGGGGGACGTGCGCGGTCGGGGCGGGCGGTGGTGGGCTCGATTTCGGGATTGGTATTCGCGACGAGGGCCGCTTCGTTCATGCGGGGCCGTTCGGCATCAAAAACAAACTGACTCACTCCCTTCTCGCGGCTCGCGGCGAAGATTTCGTCCTGAACCATCGGTGTCAGCGAGACAGCGACGTCCGGCTTCACGCCGTTGGGAAAAATGGCGGTCCCGTCGGGAAGAACGGCCTGCGACACGGCGACGCGGATGGCGCGTCCGCCGCCGATGGGGAAAACGGAATACTCAACGGCCTCGCCGGCGGTGTCCGTGCCGACAATCATGGCCCCGGCCTGCTGGCGCAGCGCGGCGGCGAGGATTTCGGCGGCCCCGGATGTATCGGAGTCGGTAAGCACAACGACAACCCCGGTGAAGAGCGGAGCCTGCTCCGAGGTGAGAACACGTTCCTGCTTGGCGCTGGGCTTTTGGATCGTAAAAAGAATCTTCCCCCCGGTTGCGAAACGGCGCGCAAAATCGGCCGCCATGTCGAATTCGCTCCCGGCTGGAATCGCCCGGAGATCGACGATGACGGCCGGAAGTTTCTTTTCCGAAAAACTCGTGAGCGCGGTGTCAACCTGGGCCAGATTGGCGGCATCGAGGGCTCCGGGACGGAGATAACCCGCCCGATCGTCCAAAATCTCGACCACCAACGGAGAGGCGGGCCGCGACGGAGTCGTGTCATTTTCCGCGACAATCGACGCTCCGGGCGCCAGACGCCGGATTGTTCCCTCCAGCAGCGCTCTTTGGCGGGAGAGTTCATCGAACGATCCCGGCGCGAGAAAATTGGACTGCAATGTTTCCAAAGCCTTCTGGATCTGGGGCAGATCGAGTCCGTTGACCGATTCTCGAAGCGTGGGAGCCGGAGTGGTCGTCGGTTGGGGCGTCTGAGACGGACTCGGAGAGGCCGCTCCCGGTGTGGCGAGGGCCAGCGAGCCGGAGCAGAAGAAAACAATGGCGAGATGCGATTTCATGCCACGGGGAGACTTGCGCCGATGTCATTCCGGCGTTGGAGTCCTTGAAACGAAATGCGATCCGCGGCCTCATAGGCCAGCCGGCGCGCGGTCCCGAGGTCGGCACCGGTGGCAGTGACACCGAGCACACGCCCGCCATTGGTGGTCAGCACCCCGTCGCGTAACGCCGTACCGGCGTGAAAGACCTCCACAAAGTCCCCCACCCCATGCACCTCCTCCATCCCGGAAATCGGTTTCCCTTTTTGGTAGTCACCGGGATATCCGCCCGAGGCGAGGATAATGCAGGCGGCCGCATCGGGCGTCCATTCGGGCGTCTGTTGCGAAAGTGTGCCGTCGAGACAGGCCTCGAGAAGCGGGACAAGGTCCGATTCGAGTCGTCGCACCAAAACCTGCGTCTCGGGATCACCCCACCGGCAGTTGAATTCCAGAACTTTCGGGCCATCCGGGGTCAGCATGAGGCCCGGGAAGAGCATGCCGTGAAAATCCAATCCGTCGGCGCGAAGACCGGCAAGAAAACGGTCGAGAATCTCGGATTTAACCCGCTCGCGTCCCTCGCCATCCAAAGAGCCCGACGGGCTGATGGTTCCCATGCCGCCGGTATTCGGTCCCGCATCCCCGTCGAAAGCCCTCTTGTGATCTTTGCAATCCGGCAGCAAGAGGTAACTCGAGCCGTCCACCAGCGCGTGGATCGAGCATTCGACGCCTTCGAGAAATTCTTCAATGATGATCCGGCGTCCCGCTGCGCCAAAAATCCCGGCATCCATGCAACGATAGATCGCCAGGGCCGCTTCCCACGGGGTCGTGGCGATGAGCACGCCTTTCCCGAGCGCGAGTCCATCGGCCTTGATCACAACCGGATACGATACCTTCTGGCACCACGCCTGCGCTTCGGAACTGTCGGTAAACTCGCGGGCCGCGGCGGTGGGGATTCCATGTCGGGTCATGAAATCCTTCGCAAACGCCTTGGAGGACTCCAGCCGCGCCGCAGATGCCGTGGGACCAAAAATCCGAAGCCCGGCGGCCGTGAAGACATCGACAATCCCGGCGGCCAGCGTGTCATCGGGACCCACCACGGTGAGTTCGATGTTCTCCCGCCGGGCAAACTCCAGAAGAGCCGGAATGTCCGAGGCAGAAATCGGGACATTTTCCCCAAGGGCAGACGTTCCGGCATTGCCGGGCGCGACGAAGATTTTCGAGACGCGGGGCGACCGGGCGAGCTTCCAAGCCAGCGCGTGTTCGCGTCCGCCCGATCCGATAACAAGCACGTTCATTGGCCGAAGAGAAGCGTGGTAAGCTGCAAAGGAATGGTCCCGCGCGAGAGGAGCACGGAATTTCCGGATACGGTTCGCACCATTCCGGTCGTCCACCCGGCACCGCGTCCCATTGGGATCACCAATCGGGGGCGGATCTGGGCCAACACGGTGTCACGCGCCGATGGCGACAACGACCCGCCGACCGGAACAAAAACCACGTCCACCACGCCAACTTGCGAAAGCTGGTAAGGTGTGAGCGGATTGGCGAGCGACCCGAGGAAACAGAAGCGAATCCCATCCATCGTCCACACGTAAACGATGTTCATTCCCGCGATGCTCTCGGACTCTGCGTCGCGGAATGTGGCAATGCCACGGATGGAAAGACCGGAGGCATTGTTGATGCCCATCGCCGGGCTGCCGCGGAAAACCGTGGGCTGGTTGTCGGTCGCGTCGATGTTGTTCGAGCCCGGGCTCTCGTGACTGATGAGAACGATGTCGGGCTTGAGCGGCGACGGCAGGGTGCGTCCCCCGGTGCCGGCCGCAAACGGATTCGTCAAAATCGACGTGCCGATCGATGATGAGATGCGGAAGGCTTGGTTCCCCAACCAGTCAATGCGGACCTGGCGTTGATCCGCGGCCGAGGTCACCTGCTCCCGTCCGCCGCATCCGCTGAGGAGGAGAGCGAGCGCCGACAGAAACGAAAACGTCCGAATGCGCACGGATCAGGCCGGGAGGTTGAGTTCCACCCCGAGATCGCCAATCCGGCTGAGCGTAAGTCCCGCGAGCGCCGGTGTTTCGGCGGCCATTTGTTTGAAGAGATCTTCTATGGCGTAAATACCGTTCGTCCCGCAGACCGCCTGCCGGAGGTCGCGGAGGATTTCCCAATCATCGCGCGCCTGTCCCGGGGGTTGAATCGCTTGGTTGAGGCGCTGGAGGCGGCCTTTGATATTGATCATCGTGCCCCGCTTCTCCGCCCAAGCACTCGACGGAAGGATGACGGAGGCCAGCGGCGTGGTTTGGTTTTTCAAGATTCCCATGCAAACCAAGGCATCGAGTTTTTTCAGAGCGACGGCCGGAATCCCGCAGTCCACCGCATCTTCGCCCAGCACGAGAAGCCCGGTAATGCGTCCCTCGTCGACGCCTTTGGCGATCTTGGGAAGGAGACCGGTGGCCACGCCGAGAAGCCTGGCCCCGGCGGTGTTCGGATTCCCATCGTCAGAGACCAAAAAGCCGTCGCCCTTTTGTGGACGCGGGAGCACGTCGAGCATCGTGACGCCCAGCGATTCGGCGAGTTTTTTTGTGAGGTAAAGTTCCTCGTTCGTCATGCGGGCCGAGGCGATGATCGCCAGCTCCCCGGCGGGGATTATCCGGAGTTTCGCCGCGGCGGACGCAATCGCATCCGCCCAGCGCACCGGCGGCTCATCACCCGTCAGAACAACGTCGCGGAGCCGGTCCTCGCTGTGCAGATAGTGAAAATTCAACCGATGGCTGTCCGGCAGCCAGCAGGAGTTGACGGCATCATTTTCGCGCGGGGTGATGCGATAGACGACATTCTCGCGGCTCGAGATGATAATGTTGCTCCCCATGCCGCAGGTGACGTCGATGCTGTTCGTTTCCTTGAGGAACCAGACGCGCATCTTGAAGCGGAAGTCCTTGCTGGTGAGCGCGCCGACCGGACAGATGTCGACGGTGTTCAGGGAATAATTGCTGTCGAGGCGCTTGCCGGGATAGACCGTGAGTGTCGTGTGGCTGCCGCGGTTCACGAAGCCCAAGACGTCGTCGTGGGCGATTTCCTGCATGAAGCGAATGCATCGCGAGCACATGATGCAGCGCTCGTCGTCGAGGACGATGCGCTCGCCGATATCCACCCGCTTGGGTTTTTTGACCTTTTCCTCGACGAAGCGCGACTCGCCCTTGCCGAACTCGACGGAAAACTCCTGAAGTCGGCATTCGCCGGCTTGGTCGCAAATTGGACAGTCGAGCGGGTGATTGATAAGGAGAAATTCCATCACGCCATTGCGGCATTCCTGGACCATCGGCGAGTCGGTGCGGACACCCATGCCTTCGCTGACCTCGGTCGCGCATGAAATGGCCGGGCGAGGACCCCACGCGATCTCCGGCCGACCGTCGGCACCGACCACCGGTTTGCGATCCGGCGTCATTTTCGGCATGCCGAGTTCAACGAGACACATGCGGCAATTGCCCGGCGAGCTCAATTTCGGATGGTAGCAGTAATGCGGGATGAACTTTCCGCTTTGCATGCAGGCCTCGATGAGACGCGTTCCTTTCGGAAACTGCTTCCATTCGCCATCGACCTGCACATTGACCATCGCCACTTCCGTTGCCGTTCCGCTCATGTTTAAAAATGAATTTTGCTTCAAAAACCGTCCGCGCGCCAGTGCGGATTCGATTTGACAACGTATCGGCGGAGGACCCGGCTGGAGCAAGAGAAAACCGGGAATTCCACCGGCCCGGAGAACCGTCCTCCCGGATTCCACTTGCGGAGCGCCGCCAATTCCTTATTGAACGACAGATGGCAACGTCTTATCCGCCTAAATCCACGCCCCCCTCTCCCCAAAAACCCGGAAAGGAAGTCTCCGCAATGGCCTGGATCGAGGATGCCTACGGAAAAGTTCTCATGGTCAAACAACGGCAGGGACGGCGGCTCTGGACACTCCCCGGCGGCAAGGTCCGCGCCCGCGAAGCCCTGCTCGATGCTCTCTCCCGCGAGGTTCGCGAGGAGACCGGACTCCGGTTGAACTCTGCCACGGCCTGTGATTTCTACGACCGCAACGAAAAGGCGAACCTCACGATCCTTTTTCGCGCATCCATTCGGGAGGCCGCTCCGCTTGCCATCCGCGACGAAGAAATCGAGTCCGTCGCCTTCCGGGCGGCCCCGCCGAGAAACTCTACGCCATCGCTCCTCTACTTCTGGTCCCGATTCCGTCCGTCGCCCGGCTCCAAAGAACCCTGAATCAAAGCTCGGGAAGTTTTTTTTTATCAGGGGTGGATTGCCCGCCGTAGAATGCATATGCTCCGCGCCGACGCAGGAACACCTGCGCGCTGCAAACGTCTTTCCAGAACCTCTCCAATCCCATGAGCGAAAAAGCCACCCTCACCTACAACGGCCAAACGACAGAGCTCCCCGTCATCGTCGGGAGCGAGAATGAACACGGGATCGATATCGCGAAACTCCGCGACCAGACCGGTCTCATCACGTTTGACGACGGGTTTGGCAATACCGGCTCGTGCGAAAGTGACATCACGTTCATCGACGGCGAAAAAGGCATCCTTCGCTATCGGGGATATCCCATCGAGCAACTCGCCGAGCAGAGCACCTTCATCGAAGTCGCCTGGCTCCTCGTCCACGGCAATCTCCCCGGCCGCAACGAAATCCGCGACTTTTCGAATCTCCTCACCGAATTCCAGGTCCTCCACGAGGACATGAAGTACCACTTCGAGGGCTTCCCGCCGAACGCCCACCCGATGGCGATCCTCTCCTCAATGATCAACGCCTGCGGATGCTTCACACGCGAGCTCACCGGGCCCTACGATCCGGACAAATTTCAGCGGCATTCCGCCCGTCTCATCTCCCAGGTGCGCACCATCGCAGCCTTCGCCTACCGCAAGTCGCTCGGCCTACCGATTGTTTATCCGAAGCCGGAATACAAATACACGGCGAACTTCCTGCACATGATGTTCTCGATGCCCTACGGGGATGTCGAGCTCCAGCCCGAGGCGGTCGCCGCACTCGACCAGATCTTCCTTCTTCATGCCGACCACGAGCAGAACTGCTCCACGTCCACCGTGCGCATGGTCGCCTCCAGCAAGGCCAACATCTTCGCCAGCGCCGCCGCCGGAGTCTGCGCCCTTTGGGGACCGCTCCACGGAGGTGCCAACCAAGCCGTTCTCGAAATGCTCGCCGAAATTCGCGCTGAAGGCGACGATGGATCCCGCTTTCTCGAAGGCGTCAAATCCAAGGAGGGCGGCAAGCGCCTCATGGGCTTCGGACACCGCGTTTATAAAAACTACGACCCGCGCGCCCGGATCATCAAAGACAGCTGCGACCGCCTCCTCGCCAAACTGAAGATCAGCGACCCCCTCCTCGATATTGCCAAAAGACTCGAGGAAACGGCGCTCCACGACTCCTACTTCCTCGAGCGGAAGCTTTACCCAAACGTCGATTTCTACAGCGGGATCATCATGCGTGCTCTCGGCATCCCCACCGAGATGTTCACCGTCATGTTTGCCATCGGCCGCATGCCGGGCTGGATCGCCAACTTCAAGGAAGTCATGGACGATCCGAAATCCCGCATCTACCGCCCGCGCCAAGTCTACACCGGGCCGACCTTACGGAATTACGTTCCTATCGAAGCCCGGCGCTGATTCCCGTCCCGCGGACGTTTGGCTGCAACGCACGTCCGCAGCCGTTCGCAAGTGAAAAATTGCGACGAAGATGTAACAATCCCGCACTTTCGCCCGCCGGGCGAAGATCGGAGAATCTCAGTTGACCGTACCCATGCGCCAGCCGACTCTTCCCACCCGCCGCTCCAAGCGGCTCCGACGCCCGTGTCCGACGGCAGCCGAATCCGCTGCCGATGGCTGGATCCTTCGTCGCGCCCTGCCCCTCGCAGCGGGAGTCGGCATCCTGCTTGCGCTGAGCGCCCAAGCGGGGGATATCCTCCGCGGGGGAGCCAGCGCCTCCGCCAGCCGCCGCAACGCCGAGGCCCGCGCCAATGCCGGAGCCGACGCCGCCGCAGCCGCTCAGACCCGCGCCCGCGACCGCCTCGCCCGCACCACGCAGGCGGTCAACGACATGCGCTCCCTGCAAGCCGCCGCCCGCGCCGCCGCCACCGATGGCGGTGTCCCGAATGGCCTCACTCCCGGTGGACTCCAACGCTTCGAACCCGGCGAAACGAATTTCCGCTGGGATGGCGCTTCCGCCCCCACCCAGAACGGCAACACCGTCACCATTCAGCAAAACCTCCAGCAGGCCGTCCTTCACTGGAAATCTTTCAACGTCGGCAAACAAACCGAAGTTTACTTCGACCAACGCGCCGGGGGTGCCGACGCCGGCAAATGGATCGCCTTCAACAAAGTCCTCGGCACCACCGCCCCCTCCCAGATCCGCGGCCAGATCCGCGCCGACGGTCAAGTTTACATCATCAACCAAAACGGCATCATCTTCGGCGCCGGCTCCCAAGTCAACGCCCGCACCCTCGTCGCCTCCTCCCTCCCCATCAATGACAACCTGATCCAGCGGGGGCTTTTAAACAACAACCGGAACGCCGCAGAGTTTCTCTTCAGCGGTACCACCGGCGGGGCTGTCGTCGTGGAGCAGGGTGCCATCCTCTCAGCACCCCTCGATGCAGCCGGCAGCGGCGGTCGCGTCGTCCTTGCCGGGCCCACGGTTGTCAATCAAGGCACCATTTCCACCCCCTCAGGCCAAACCATCCTTGCCGCCGGTCTGCAAATCGGCTTCGACGCCCATTCCCAGGCCTATCCAGCCGTTCCCAACCGCAAACTCCCGCGTGGCACGGATGACGATCCCAGCCTCCGGGGAATCGACGCTTATGTGGGAGACGTCGGCCCCGGCGGCGGCCTTGTCGTGAACTCCGGCCTCATAGAGATTCCCACCGGCAACCTCATCATGGTCGGGAAAACGATCGACCAAGCGGGCATCGTTGACAGCACCACAACCGTCACCCTCAACGGCCGCATCGATCTCCTCGCCAACTACAACGCCGTCCCCAATCCCAGCTACGATCCCGACATCCGCGGGCAACTGGCATTTCTGAACCTCAGTACCGGCACGGTGCGACTCGGAGAGCGAAGCGTTACCCGGATCCTTCCCGACATCAGCAGCAAAGCCACCACCGTGGGCAGCCGCCTCCCGATCAATTCCCAGATCAATATCCAGGGAAACCTGATCCACCTCCAGAACAGCGCGATGGTTCAGGCTCCCAGCGGGGACATCGCCATCGCGGCCGGCACATGGCGGCCGGTCGCCCAACAAACAAACGAGCGATTCGCCTTTACCTCCGGTCAGTTCTTCATGGAGAAAGGTTCCTTCATCGATGTGGCCGGCTCCATGGACGTCTTCGTCCCGCTCTCGCATCGGTTCCTTTCCGTTCAGCTCCGCGGAAGCGAGCTCGCACCGTCTCCGCTCCAACGCCTGGGACCCATTCGCGGAGAAGAATTGATCATTGATATCCGGCGGACCGGGACCTACCGCGGACAGTATTGGATGGGAACCCCGCTCGGAGACGCGACCGGCTTCGCCGATGTCCTCGATAAAAATGTCGGCCAACTGACAGCCCGCGGCGGATCCTTGGTCATTCAAGCCGGCTCCTCGGTGGTCACGCGAAGAGACTCGGTCATCGACGTCTCCGGAGGCTACTTCCGCAACGAGGGCGGCCCCGTCCGTACATCGATCCTTCGCCAGGGATCGCGACTGGTCAATATCGCCGATGCTCTGCCGGATCAGGTCTTTGACGGCCTCTTCACCGGGCAAAGCACGAGGACCCAGGCAAAATGGGGGGTCTCGAAAACCTTTTCTCTCCCGCTTTCTCCGACCGTCGGCTTCAGCGAAGCCGCCTATATCCAAGGTGCCGACGGCGGCGACCTTGCAATCTCCGCGCCCGCCATGGCTCTCGACGGCGGGCTTTTCGGCTCGACCGTCGCCGGCCCGAACCAAATTCGCGTCAAGACACAGTCCGGGAATACCATCCCCAGCAGCGAACTCCCCAAAGCCAGCACGCTTAGACTGGCGTTCGAAGGCACACGCGAGGTCGCCCTCGGCGTTCCGACCTTCTTCACCACCGCAAAGACTCCGCCCGCTATCACGTTTGGCAGCAGCGGCACGCTCTCGTCCCCCTCGTCACCTTCCGGAGATTCCGTTGCCGCTCTCCCGGCAGATCGACTTCAGGAGGTCCTCCTCCCGTCCGACTTCTATACCAAAACGGGCTTTGGCTCGGTGGAAATCGTCAACAGCGACGGCAGCTTCACGCTTCCTGAGTCTGTGAATCTCGAACTGCCGGAACTCTCCCGTCTCAAGGTCACCGGCCGCTCCATCCAAATTGTCGGCAGCATCCGTGCCCCGGGAGGCTCCTTGGACTTCACGGCTTACAATATCTCCCCCTACGAAGGCCCCATCAACCTCGCCCGGGATCCCCTCATGGCCCAGCCGATTCCAGTTGCCGAGTCAGGAACGATCCAACTCGGCCGAAATACGACGCTCGATGTCGCCGGCACCATCACCGACGACCGATTCCCCACGGCCGGCGAGCAGGCCCGGCCGGTGGTCACCACAGGTGGATCCGTTCGTCTCGTCGGCTACAGCGTGTTTCTGCCGGAAGGCAGCCGGCTGAATGTCTCCGGCGGTGCCGCCGTCAGCACCAATGGCCGGCGGGTCTCGTACGGCGGTGCAGGAAGCATTACCATCGGTGCAGGACAGGATCTCACCTACCCCTCGATCCTCGGGGGCCAACTTCAACTGCAGGCCGCACTTGCCGGGTATGCCGGGCTCGGCGCTGCCGGAGGCACGCTCGCCATCAAGGCTCCTCTCGTCCAAATCGGCGGCGCGGCACCGGGCGGAGGAACGCTGCACCTGCCGGAATCGTTCTTCGGCAATGGTGGATTCCAGACCTTTCGCATCACGGGCATCGGTGCACCGATGCCACATGTCGCAGGGGCCCCTGCGGATCCCGACCAGTTTACCGCCTTTGTTCCCGCCGTCCGCGTCGCCGCCGGCGCACAGGTTGCTCCCATCGTCCAAAGTCTCGTTTACCAGCCCTTCCCGAAAGGAGGAAGCGGCCCGACTCTGGGCATCATGACCCGGCCGCCGGGACAAAGGCGGGCAGCGTCCATCACGCTCGAATCCTCCACGATCCGCAACAGCTTCCGGGATCCTGTTACGACAGCGCTTGCCACGGAACGTGTGGCGGTGCGCGGAGATGTTGTGGTCGAGGCGGGTAGCTCGATCATCACCGAGCCGGGTGGATCCATTTCCCTCACCGGCTCCACCGTCAGTGTTTTCGGCGCCCTGTCCGCTCCCGGTGGAACAGTCACAATCCGGGGAGCCACGAGTTTTCCCCTCGACCGGGTGCTGGCCGATCTGGCCACTTTCGCACGGCCAACCGTTCATCTGGCCTCGAGTGCCAAGGTTCTGGCGACCGGAACCTCGGTGGTGCTACCGGACTCGTTCGGCAGGAGAACCACCCGGTTTTATGATGGTGGCTCCATCTCGGTCTCCGGAAACATCGTCGCGGAATCCGGTGCCTTGCTCGATGTCTCCGGGACGTCCGCCGTGGCAGATTTTCATCCGTCCGAACTCGGTCTCGTGACGTCGACAGCCGTGCCGCTGAACTCGGGTCTGACCTCGAAGCCTTACAGTATCCGCACCGTCGAGCAGCGCATCGATACCAATGGCGGGCGCATTGTTCTTGCCGGACATGAAATGCTTCTGGTCGATGCCCAACTGCTGGGACGTGCGGGTGGTCCGGCGGCCGTTGGCGGCACCCTCGCCGTTTCGTCCGGCCGCTTCTACTCGCCGGGGAGCTCCCAGTTTGGAAGCGACATCAATCTTCAGGTCACCCAAAGTACGCCATCCCTCCCCGGGAACCCCGTCACAATCGGACGCCCGGTCCGGGCCTCGGATGGTTCCATCCTTCCCGGAATGGGATTCTTTGCTGTGGATCGCTTCCAGGATGGCGGCTTCGCTTCCCTCGATCTGGGATTCAACAGCGTCCGTGGTTCGGGGCTGGCTAGGGGAGGAAACGTTCAGTTCGTGGGCCCGGTGAGGATCAACGCCCCGGGATTCCTTCGCATCGCCTCCGGTGGCGTGATTCGAGCCGATTCCCAAGTGGCTCTCTCAGCCGCTTACATCGCCGCAGGCCAGCCGATGCTCGCCCCTCTGACGCCTTCCGAGCGCGAGAACTACATTCCTTTCGAAAAGGACGAACCCGGCATTCCCGGCTTCCGCGAATTCGTCGCTCCCACCGGTGGTGCCGGGAACATTTCATTCCAAGCCGGACTCGTCGATGTCGGCACCCTCGTTTTCCGCAACGCTTCCAACGTCTCGTTCTCCGCACCAGGCGGCGACATTCGCGGCAGCGGGATCCTGAACGTCCAGGGCACCCTCAACCTCTCGGCCGGCCAAATCTACCCGTCGACCCTCAGCCGCTTTGAAATCTTTGCCTACGACGGCCCGGGCACGACCGGCGCGATCAACATCTCTAACGGCGGCCGAACCGCCGCCCCCCTGTCCGCAGGCGGCACACTCACCCTCTACGGCTCGCAGATCCGCCAAGCGGGAACTCTGATCGCTCCCTTCGGCCGGATTGTCATCGGATGGGATGGACAAGATCAGGATCCCGCCACTGCCGGGGTCAACGGACCTTCCAATGCCGTCGTTGGAGCCGTGCTCCAGAGCCCGGCCGCCCAGTCCATCACGCTTTCCTTCGGAAGCCTCACCTCCGTCTCCGGCATCGATCCCCTTACCGGGCGCGAACTGCTCATTCCGTTTGGCGTAAGCCCCGACGGCCTTACCCTTCTGGATCCGCGCGGCATCGACGTGACCTCGTCCGGATTCCCGGAAAAATCCGTGGCAATCGCCGGAGAATCGGTGACAGCCGAGTCCGGGTCGCTGGTAGATATTCGCGGCGGCGGCGAGCTCTACGCCTACCGCTGGGTCAGCGGAAACGGCGGAGCCATTGATGTCCTCGGAACGGCAAGCGGCAACTGGGCCTCTGGAACCCAGTACCGCGCCGGAGATCTCGTCACCTATCAAAACCGAACTTACTCCGCCCGGGTGGCCATCGATCCAAACAACTTCGACGGCACCGGCCCGACGCCCGGCATTAATCGCTACTGGTCCGAGGTCGCTGAGTCCTATGCCATCGTTCCCGGGTACGCTTCAACCTTCGCGCCTTTCTCCCCGTTCAACGCAGCGGCTTCCGCTCTGAATGGGGACCCCGGCTACACATCCGCCTCGCTGAGAATCGGAGACCGGATCACGCTCGATGGCAGCGACGGACGCCCCTCGGGGACGTTCACGCTCCTCCCACGTCGCTACGCCCTCCTCCCGGGGGCGTTCCTGGTGTCCCCGCAAACCAGTGCCCGCTTCCGGCCCATCGAGCGGGCCGATGGATCCCAGCTCGCGACTGGCTATGTTTCCAATGCCTTGGTCCGACCCGGCACGCAATCCCCCGTGCGCACGGTGTACGAAGTCCTCTCGCCCGACGTTCTCGGCGAGCGTGCGCAGTATGAAGTCTTTGAGGCAGGCCGCTTCATTCGAACGGCTGCCGGGCGGAACGATCTCTCCTCCGTGCAATACGTGCCGGGCGATGCCGGCTATCTTTCCTTCCATGGCAACACCGGGCTTCGCTTGGATGGAACGGTCCTCTCACGACCCGCGAACGGCAACCGCGGTGCCCGCGTCGACGTGAGCAGCTTTGCCGATATCACCATTGCCGGCACTTCCGCCGGTCCGGGAATTGTTCTCAATGCGTCCACCCTCTCGGCATTCGAGGCAGAAAGCTTGGTGATCGGTGGCCTGCGGACGTTCAACTCCAACGGTTCGACCCTCGCGGTTCGCTCGAACCGGATCACCGTCGCCAACGCCGGTGCACCGCTCACGGCACCGGAAGTCACCCTTGCCGCCCTCGCCTCCATTGACGTGACCGGCGGATCACAGATCCTCGGCCGTGGCAACAAGACGGAAACCGGGCGTCAGATCGCGGTGACCGGCAACGGTGTGTTTGTCCATGTCTCATCCGACGCCTCCGGGCGCATGGCCAGATCGGGGGCGACAGCATCCACCACCCCGCTCATCCGCATCGGGCCCGGCGCGCTGCTCGACGGCACTACCGTCTCCCTCGATTCCTCATACGGTTTCTCGTTGGACAGCTCCGCTCGGATCACTTCCTCCAATGTGACCCTGGGTGCCGGTCAAATCTCTCTCCTCCTCGGTGCTCCGGTGCCGCTCACCGGGCAAATCGACCTGTTGAATCCCCAACTGGTTCTTGCTGGCAACGTCTTGAGACAGCTCGAGGGGTCTCAGAGCCTCACCCTCATCACCTACCAAAGCCCGATCGACATCTATGGTCCCGGCTTGTTTGGCTCGGCTAGTCTTTCCCGCCTGTCCTTTGAAACCGGAGCCATTCGAGGGTTTAACCAAGGCCCGCTTGCCACACAGATCACCGCCGGCCAGGTCATGTTCTCGAACCCCCGCACCATCACTGCCCCTACCGCCGCCGCTGCCGCGGGATCACTGCTGATCAACGCCGGCAGCATCCTCGCCGGCTCGGGCAACGTCCGGATCGACGGGTATTCCAACGTGGTTCTCAATGCCGCCGGGGGAATCCTTTTCTCCGGCACCGGTCGTTTGACGGCGCAGGAAAATCTGCGGGCCTCCACGGCAGTGCTTGCCGTCTCCCAAGGCGCGGATCACTCCCTTGTCGCAGGGAATGGACTCCTCCGCCTAGACCGGTCGGGATCGCCCGCGATGGTGAGCGGCGGCCTCGGCGGTTCCCTTGCCCTTCGCGGAACCCGGATTGAAGTCTTTACAGACATCGTGGCGGCAAGCGGACGCATCGATCTCGAAGCCCAGGATGACGTGGTCATCGGCGGCAATCTTCTGGCCCGGGGAACCTCCCGGAGATTCCACGATCTGATCCGTTTCACCGACGCAGGCGAGATTCGCCTCACGTCCCTCACCGGGGATGTGATCCTCCAACCCGGCAGCGATGTTTCGGTTGCGGCAGACCCCTTCGGCGGCAATGCCGGGTTTGTGGACGTGAAAGCGGCCGCGGGCATCTTCAACGCGCTCGGCAAATTCGAAGGACAGGCGTCTTCCGGGTTCCGAACCGGCTCGTTCTCCTTGGATGCCGGCTCGCTCGCTTCCTTCGAAGCGCTCCGCAATCTGCTGTCGCTGGGCGGCATCTCGGAGTCCTTCGACCTCCGCTTGAGAAATGGCGACATCACCATGACCGGCGTGACCCGTTTCAATGATATCTTCATCTCGGCGGACGGCGGCTCCGTCCGGGTCGTCGGAACGCTCGACGCCAGCGGGCCAACCGGTGGACGCATCGCTTTGTCGGCACGGAATGACATCCTCTTGGACTCTGGTTCGCTGCTGACGGTGGCTGCGAGACGATTCAACGGCGCTGGAAAAGGCGGCGAAATCTTCCTCGGAGCCGGAGCGTCCTCAAACGGCAGCCCTAACCTTGCGGGACGCGTCTCGCTTCTCGCCAACTCGCAGATTGACCTTTCGGTCGCTTCCTTCGTGCCCGGCGACATCAACACCTTCGTCACCAACCCCGATGGGTCCCGCAGCCGTTCCAGCGCATTCAACGGACAATTCCAAGGCACGCTGCACCTTCGGGCCCCTCAGATCGCGGGCAACTCCAACGTCGGGGTCGGTCCCCTGGCCGGAACAATCTCCGGCGCATCGGCCATCGTGGTCGAAGGATTCCGCGTTTACACGCCAACCAATGGCGTAATGGACACGACTCTTCGCAACCAGATCAACACTGACGCAGCCGCCTTCCTGGGCGCAGCGGGCGTCGGCAATGCCAATGAGACGGCGATTCGAGCCGCTCTCCTCACCGGTGCTCCTTCGGCAACAGCGATCGACCCCGTGCTCGTCATCGCCCCCGGTGTGGAAATCGTGAATGCCAATGGTGACCTCGTCCTCGGACGTGCCAATCCGCTCGGTTCCACCGCCGCAATCGACCAACAGCAGGCCCACACGGCAGCGGATTGGGATCTCTCAACCTTCCGGTATGGATCCAAGGGAGCGCCGGGCGTGCTCACGCTGCGCGCGACAGGTGATCTGATTTTCAACAACACGTTGAGCGACGGGTTCACGCCCGTTACAGCCAACGCAAACAACGGATGGTCACGCATGTGGCTGGCTCCCCTGGCAACGATCAATGCCGCGCTTCCGGTCAACACTCAGTCCTGGAGCTACCAACTCACGGCGGGAGCCGACTTGGGCGCGGCGAAAACGTCAGCTAACCTCCCCATCACAGCGCTGTCGGCTGGCAAAGGTTCCGTTCTGGTCGGCGAATTCTACCCGGCGGTCCCGAATCCCTTTACCACCGGCCAGGCCGCGGGAGTCGGCGCAGTGGGTCAGACGGCAGACACGATTCGCTTCGTGAACTCTGCAAACGACACGGTGAATCGCGGAACCCGCTTCGAGGTCATCCGCACGGGCACGGGATCCATCGGCGTAGATGCGGCCCGCGATGTCCAGCTCCGAAACCAATTCGCTTCCATCTACACAGCCGGGGTCGCCATTCCCGACAATGCTCGAATTTTTGCGCCGGGTGACTTCGTCTCGCCGGTCATCAATCGCGGAAGCCTGGGTCTGGGAAATCCGCCGCAAGACGGGAACCTCGGCGCGGTTCAGCAGGCCTACTTCGTGAACTATGCGGTTTCGGGCGGGGATCTCTCGATCCGCGCCGGACGCGACATCGGGCGCTTCACTCTCCTGAACG
The DNA here is from genome assembly GCA_964516295.1 of uncultured Chthoniobacterales bacterium. Taxonomy (GTDB): domain Bacteria; phylum Verrucomicrobiota; class Verrucomicrobiia; order Chthoniobacterales; family Terrimicrobiaceae; genus CAZEYT01. The sequence continues at coordinate 16,131 of CAZEYT010000014.1, forward strand.
GCGCGATAGTTGCCGATGTCAGTCGACAGCTTCCGACAAACTGGCTATATCGGCGCGCTGCCATTGACCCAGCGACGAGCGATGCAGCGGGAAATCCGCTTTTCGCACCCGGAGGGGTAACCGGAGCCGTCGGCTCGGTCAACGATGCCTCTGCCTCGACAACATGGTGGATCGACTACAGCAATTTCTTCCAAGGATTTGGTGCTTTGGGTGGCGGCGATGTTCTCGTCGAGTCAGGGAACGATCTGGTCAATGCCGACGCATTCATCCCGACGAATGCCCGGATGGCCGGACGCGACCCGCTGACCGGCCAGAACATTGCACCGAGCCTGAACAATCTGGTCGAATACGGCGGCGGCGACCTCACGGCTCGCGCCGGAGGAAACATCGTGGGAGGCTCCTACTATGTCGAGCGGGGGCGCGGGTCGATCTTTGCCGGCCGGAACATCACGACCAATTCCACCCGCACCCTCTCCAAAGGAATTCTCACCGACCCGGCGGCTGTCCAAGATAGTCTGACCTGGATGCCGACGCTCTTCTACGTGGGGAATTCCCGCCTCGACATCGCGGCGCGGGGAAGTGCTCTCGTCGGACCGATGACCAACCCATTCCTCCTTCCCCAAGGCATGAACAATCGGTTCTGGTACAAGACGCAGTTTAATACGTTCTCGCCGAACTCCGGAGCCAGCATTTCTGCCTACGGCGGCAGCATCACACACCGCCTGAGCGTGACCCTGCCGGGGGATCTCGATGCCATTCCGTTGCTTTACTACTGGACGCGAAACCAAAACGTCCGCTCGCCAAGTTCATCGGCCAACGAACAACCGTGGCTACGGATTTCGGAAACAAGCGTTGAAAATTACCGCACGATTCTCTCCGTCGGTGCCCCGAATCTTTCATCAACGGCCTTCGCCGGCGACATCAACATTGTCGGCGACCTGACCCTTTTCCCATCTCCTGTGGGGTCGCTTGAACTGGCGGCATCCGGTGCCATCCCGGGCTTGCAGCCCACGGGACCGACCACCACGGCGACCGGCCGGGCGGTGAATGCCTGGGCGTCGGCAAGCATCAACCTCTCCGATGCCGACCCGGCCAGACTTCCCTCGCTCACATCCCCGCTCGCCTTCCAAACCATCGTCGGCGCGCGCGATCAATCCTCGCTCCTCGACACCTTCAACGAGGTGGATCCGTTCGCGACCGTCCGGCCGTCGTTTGAAGAAGCCGGCGATATCGAGGGGGCCCGCGCCGCCGTATCTCGGCTGGCAGCGCTCCATGCGGCGGGGATCCTGCACCGCAACAACCCCAATCCGACCCGGCTCTACGCCATGGGCGGGGACATCTCTGGCATCACCCTCTTCAGCGCCAAGCAGGCTCAGATCCTGGCCTCGCGCGACATTGCCGACGTGGCCTTCTACCTGCAAAATCCGGTGCAGACGGCCATCAGCATCGTCTCGGCCGGGCGGGACGTGATTCTCTACAACGAAAACACGCCCCTCCGTTCACTGGCCTCGAACGACACGCTTTCAAATATGATCGTGGATCCCGAAGTCGAGACCTCGACCGGAAGCCAAACCCGGGCATTGGCCGGCGACGTGCAGATCAGCGGACGGGGTGCCTTGGAGGTTCTGGCAGGCCGCAATATTGATCTGGGAACCGGCTCGAACTTCCGATTCGGCGGACTGGGCCGCGGCATCACAAGTGTCGGGCGGGCGAGAAATCCGTTCCTGCCATTTGAGGGAGCGCGGCTGGTCGCCCTTTCGGGGCTCGAAGCCCGGGGCGGCGGCCCGGCGCTCGGGCTCGCCGGAAGCTCGCTCAACACGTCTGAATTCCTTGCCAGATACCTCACTGCCTCTCCGACGACCGGCGTGGACAGCCTTGCCGAGATTCGCCGCCTCCTCCCGGGGGCATCTTCCGAAATGCGGGCTATCTATGCTCTGGACATCCTCTTCAGCGTGCTCCGCGATTCCGGAACCGAGGCGGCTCTCACCGGATCCTACGACTCCGGCTATGCTGCGGTAAATACCCTCTTCGGAAGCAACTCGGTCACGGCAAACACCCAAGTGAATTACGGCTGGGGCCCATGGACCTCGCAGCAACAGGCCGGGGCCGCCGGGGACATTCTAACACGGGTCCGCGACATCCGCACAACGAGTGGCGGCGAGATCACGCTGGCCTCGACCCGCGGAGGAATCACCATGGCTCCGACGATCTTCGGCAATCCGCTCACCCCACCGGGAATTGTTACGGAATTCGGCGGAGCAGTTTCGATCTTCATGCAGCAGAGTCTGAACATCGGCCAGGCCCGCGTGTTCACCCTCCGGGGCGGCGACGTGACCATCTGGTCCTCGTTTGGTGACATTGCCGCGGGTTCCGCCCCGAAAACGGTCGTCACGGCTCCCCCGACCCGTGTCACCATCGATCGTCCGTCGGCGGCCGTCGCCACCGATCTGGGCGGCTTGGCGACGGGTGGTGGTATCGGTGTTCTCGCGGCGGTGGCCGACGTGGAAGCGGGAACCGTGTCCCTGATTGCCCCAGAAGGAACCGTGGACGCCGGGGATGCGGGCATCCGGGCGACCGGCGACATCACGATCGCGGCAGCCGCCGTCGTCAACGCCGACAATATCTCGTCCGGCGGAACGTCCACCGGCGTACCGTCGGCGCCCACGGTGGCCGCCCCGAACATCGGAGGACTCACGTCCGCCTCGAGCACCACCGGAGCAGCCACCGCCGCCGCGGAAAATGTCGCCAACCAAGCGTCCCAGCAACCTCAGGAAGTGGTGGAAACGCCTTCCGTGATCACGGTCGAGGTCGTTGGCTATGGCGGCGGTGCCGACGAGGATTTGTAAGCATGGCAAGGCGACGTTTGAGGTGGAGATGAGTCGGACCACGCCACGCAAGCGCGGCCGCACGGACTCCACATCACCCGGCTCCAAGGTCCTCCAATCGGGCGGCTGGCTTAGAAACGTTCTCGGAATTTGTTTGCTGTGCTCCCTTTTTCTCTGGGCCGCCGACTGCCTTGTGCGGTGGCAGACGGTTGAAAAAATCAACGCCATCCGACTGACGGATGTTCCGCCGGCGACCCTGTCGATTCCGCCGGGAGCGTGGGAGGAGCACTTGATCCTGCCGGGGAGTTCGATGGATGCGCGTTGGTGGGTTGTGCATACCCGGGAGATGGTCGAGCAGGGCACCTTCCGTGTACGCGATACAGACCGCGACAACGCTCCCAATGGACGGGAAGTGCACTGGAGCTCCCTGCTGATGTGGCTGCTGGCAGGGATAGCCCACGCGCTGTCGTGGGCATCCGGCAAACCACCCTTGGAACTGATCTCGCAAGCCGCGCTTTACGCCGGCCCCGTGCTCCAGGCCGGAGCTTTGCTCGGGCTGTCTTGGATCATTGCTCGGCGTTTCGGCGGCCTTCCGGCGATCTTTTTCGCGATTGTTTTTCTCTCGAGCTATCCGGTGGTCCGAACATTCCAAGCCGGCGAGGCGGATCACCACGGGATCGTCCTCGCGTTTGCTGCGGCGGGAGTTCTCAGCCTGATCTGCGGAAACGGTGGGTTTGTTTCCACCGGCCGGGCAAAAGGCAAGGCTCTCGGTATCCCGGATCTCCGTACGGAACAAGCCCGGGGATGGTTTCGCCTGGCGGGGATCCTTGGCGGAGCGTCGATCTGGATCAGCGCTGCAACCGCGCTCCCGATTCTGGCTGCCGCCGGAATCGGAGCCTGCCTTTGTGCGTGGTCGGCGAGGATGTCCCCGCCGCGCGGAAAGTTCGAACCGGAACTCTGGTTCACTTGGGCGAAATGGGGCGGAGGCGCGAGCCTGTTTTTCTATATCTTGGAATACTTCCCGGGGCATCTGGGGTGGCGCTTGGAGGTCAACCATCCCTTGTATGCGCTGGCTTGGCTCGGCGGGGGCATTCTCCTTCGGGAGGCGACGGCCGTGATCGCTGGAAACCGGCCCATCCCGCGCCCGGGTGCCCTTTGGTCACTGGTGCCGGCAGCTCTTCTGGTGGCTTTGCCACTGGTCGCGATTGTCATCTGGCGCGAACGCGTGTTCTGGGTCTCCGACCGATTTCTCCTCGCACTTCATGACAAGTTTATCTTCGAGTTTCAAAGTCTTCCGACCCTTTTCCGCCGATACGGAAACAGTTTCGGATTCCTGACCTACTACCCGTTTCCGCTTTTTGCCCTGGCGACAACACTCGTCCTTTTGGGAAAACGTGCTCTGGGGCGTTGGGGTACCCGCGCCCTGCTCGTTCTTGCCCCTCCGACCTTGTTGATGCAGGCGCTGGCCATTCACCAGGTCCGCTGGTCCTCGGCGGCGTTCGCCCTTTGGGCGCTGTGGGCGTTGGTGATCTTCGTGGACGCCTTCCACGCGGAGGTCTCGAATCGCGCCCGGCGCTGGGTGCTCGGAGCAGCCGCCGTCACGTGTTGGATCGGCCTGGCCATCACGCAGGTCCCCCAGTACCTGGCGACGGCCGAGGCATCCGAGGCTCTGGTGGCCCACCCTCTTCCGGCGGAGGCCGGGAACGGAATCATCCTTCGCGATCTCGCGCATCGGTTGATCCAGTCAAGTCCGGAGCGGGTGCCGGTGGTCCTCACGGGGCCCAACTCGTCCACGGATCTCGTTTATCACGGAGGGATTCGAACGCTCGGCACCCTCTACTGGGAAAACACACCCGGGCTCAAGCGGGCCGCCGAGGTCTTCACGGCACGCGATGAGCAGGACGCTTTGGAGCGCCTGACGTCCGCCGGGGTCACCCATATTGTGATTCCATCCTGGGACAATTTTGCCGACGCTTATGCCCGACTCCTGAATCCCGAAGACCCGATGACCGCATTTTTTCGAGGTATCGTGTCGGACAGTCAATTTCCGGATTGGTTGCGCCCGTTCGCGTATCCGATTCCAACCGACGCGGGCCTTGATGCCACCTCGGTGAAGATCTTCGCCGTCCTCCCGCAGCAGAATCTTTTCGAAAGCCGGTTTTTCCAGGGCGTGTATCACTTTGAATCCGGGGAGTTCGAATCCGCAAGGCCGCTCTTCGAGGAGGCGGTCCGTCTCCGGCCGGAAGACCCGCGTCCGCACGCCTATCTGTCTGCAATGGAGTCCGATGGGAAAACGCAAAGCCCGTAAGTCGCATGGAACGCCGGGCATGTCGCCACGGCTAGCGGCAAAGGCCCCGACTCCATGGTTTGAGAGGCTGGATCGCCCGCAGTTTCTCTATCCGTTGGTGGCAGGTCTTGCTCTCGGTCTCTATCTCCTGATGGCACAGGGCGACCTCTGGCTCGATGAAATCTGGAGTTTTCAATGGGTCGAGAATGCGTCGTCACCACTCGACGTCTTTCTCCGGTTCCGCCACGACAACAACCATCCGCTCAACACGTTGTGGCTTTCGCTCGTTGGTCCGGGAGCCGTGCCGGGGTTGATCCGTCTTCCTTCCGTTCTTTCGGGAGTTCTATCGGCCATTCTGCTCCTCCGTCTGGCCCGTTGTATTGATCGGCGTTCGGGAGGGATCGTCGCCACGTTGTTTCTGGGATCCTTTCCGCTGGCGGTCTATTTTTCCGAGGCGCGTGGCTATGCGTCGGCCATTGCCTTTGGGTTGGCGGCCACGCTTGTCCTTTATCAGGCTCGCCTCATCCCCTCATGGAGCCGTGCGGTAGTTTTTTGGACCCTTTGCCTTGGAACTCTGCTCTCGCATGCCTCGGCAGTGCTCCTCATTGGGGCGCTCGGCCTCTGGACGCTGGCGGGGGGCTGGATGCTGCATCGCAATTGGCGCACTTCGCTCACTCATGCGGCATCGTGGTTTGGCATTCCGTCGGGCTTCCTCGGTGCCTACTACGTTGTTTTTCTGCGGGGGATGGAAATTGGCGGCGGGCCGGAGTATTCCGTTCCGAAGGTTCTCGGCGACTTCTTTGCCTATGCTCTGGGGCTCCCAGCCGCTTACCCAGCGAGTTTGGTCGCCGTTGGAATCGGAGCTGCTCTTCTGGTTTGGGCCGGACTTTCGCTTCCCCGGCCCGCACTTCACTTACGCGCTCTTTTGCTTGCTATACTTGTGGTGCCGACCGTCGCGCTGGCAGTCGCTCGTCCGGAGATCCTCTACTTCCGCTATTTTCTCATTCTTCTTCCGCTGTTTTATCTGTTCGCCGGACTCGCCCTGGCTTCGCTTCTTGCCGGATCTTCGAAGATCAGGGTCGTCGGTCCGGCCATCGCCCTCGCGGCCTACCTGGCGGCGCAGACTCCGTCGCTGGTTGCTTTTGCACAGGCGGGGCGGGGCCAATACGAAAGGACTCTGACCGCGATTGCCTCGAGTCCATTCTCTGACAAGTCCGTTGCCTCGGATCACGATTTCCGGAATTTCCTTGTCGTCGATTTTGTTAAGGAGAACCGGCCAGGACTGTCGACGATTGCCTACCGTCCGAATGCCAACCATCGCGCACATTGGTTTCTCCGCCACAGCCAGGAGGCACTCCCGGACAAGATTGCCCCGAACTGGATCCGTGACGGCACGGCGTATACGCTCGTGGCGGTCTTCCCTTATGGTGGGATCTCCGGCTGGCACTGGCTCCTCTATCGGAAAAAGTGGCTCCCAGCCTCCGGGCCCGCCATCGAGCCATTGTGACGAAATTGTCACATGCGTTCCGGCCGAGGTTCATTATGATCGGCTGCTCTATGAAAACGGTTGTTTTGTTTCTCCTCTCGGGAGTCACTATGCTCTCAGGGGTCTTCGCCGACATTCCGCTGGATCTTGCCCGCACCGAGTCCGCCGCCAAGGAAGGCGATGCCGCGGCCCAATTGGAAATGGCCCGCGCCTACTATCGTGGCATTGGAGTGGAGAAAAATCTTAAGACCGCGATGGAATGGCTGAAGAAAGCCGCGGAGAGCGGGAACCCGGAGGCGCTCACCCAAATGGGCGTCTTCTACTTCGAAGGGACCGGGGTGCCGAAAGATGAAAAGGAAGCCCTCGCCTGGTTCCGCAAAGCCGCCGAAGCCGGGTCGACCTTGGGACAGCTCAACCTCGGTGTCCTCCTGCGGCAGGGAAAAGAGATCGAACGCTCGAATGAGGAAAGTCTCGAGTGGATTCACAAGGCGGCTGACGGCGGCCGGGTTGAAGCCAAGATGGTGCTGGGGCAGCTCTATTTCACCGGCGATTCCCTTCAACGGAAGGACTATGCCAAAGCCGTTCCCTACCTGGCGGAGAGCGCCGCGCTCGGCGAGCCGGTTTGCCAAAACATGATGGGCGTTGCCTGTCGCGACGGTTTGGGAACAGAGATGGACCATCAGGCGGCCGAGAAGTGGTTCCGAAAAGCCGCGCTCCAAAACGACCGCAAGGCCCAGGCCAACCTCGCCCACCTTTTGGGCGCTCCGTCACCGGCCAGTCCGCATCGCGAGGAGGCTCTCAAATGGCTCCTTGTTTCGATGGGACAAGGAGAGATCACCGCGGAAAAGACCTATAAAGAAATCTTCGCCACGCTCCCTCCCGCGCTCCTTGCGTCGGCCAAAAAGGAGGCAGATCGGTTTCTCTTGATCCAGCGAACAAAAGGAGCCAAGCCCGCTGCAGAAAAATTGCCAGACAAACCAGCTCCGACCGCATCTCCATCAAAAGAGGACGGAGCGTCTTGACCATCGGCGAGATTCGTCCACGGCCGGAGTCTTTATGGGGACGAGGGACTTTGCACGGAAGCGTTTGCCGCTTTCCTTTCCTTAGCCGCCTCTTTTGCCGCCATCAGGTGATGCTGATTGAAAGCCTTGTATCCGAACAAATTGAGGTAGCGTTCGTCGGCAATCCTTCGTGCAGCCTCCCAATTCTCGGTTTCCGAGACATCTGGCGGTGGATTCGAAACAGCCTCATTGAAATCTCTCGCAATGCGATCCAGCGCTGCGGATTGCTGGGGAGTTCGAGGTTGCTCATCGTAGAAAAGCGCGGGAACAGAGGCACCGCGCGGCACTTCCTGAACGATCTCAACCGTTTCCCCCTGCGACGCGTTTGCTCCACCCGGTGAGGCGCTGGCCGCGGGGTTTGGTGCAGTGGTTTCCGATTCCTCAGCGCTCGGTGTTCCCCCGGAAGCGGACTGCTGGTTGACCAAGGTGCCACCGGCAAAAATACCGGTTGGTTGAGGTATTGTTGCCCCACCGGATTCGAAACCGCTGGAGAGCGGCAGAGAGGTGGGTGCGGCGGCCCCGCGGTTCGGCGCGGTGGATCCAGCCGCGGGATTTCCTACACGCTGACTGCTGGTTGTCCCAGAGGTCGTTGGAAATTGGGTCGCCGGGGTTGCGTCCGAAGAAGTGGGCATCGGAGCATGCGCCGAGTGGGGAGAACCTCCAACCGGCGAACTCGCTGGCAGCCCGATCTCAGGCTGCATTGAATCAACTCGCTCTGCTTGCTTCCCATTCGTTTTCGTCCCCAGCGGGATGATGAGCCCGACGGCAACGGCGATGACGAGGACTCCGGCAACGATGATTCCAAGTTTCATGGTCGAATGAAAAAAGAGAAGCTGGCACCGTTTCCAGTGCCAGCTTCCTTTGTTTAGATTGCAGTGGTCAGCTTAGAGCGATCCGAAGATCGGGAATCCGTCGTCTGAACGGGACAGGGTGCTCACGTCGCTGAGGGTCACACCGTTCGCGGTCTGCTGGAGACCAGGCTCGAGCCAGGTGTTCACCATTGCATTGCGCCAGATCGCTTCGTTGGCGCTGAGCGAACCGTGGTGGTAGAGGTGCTGGTAGCTCCAAGCGGAGTACTGACCCGTGGTGATCTTGCGGAAATCCGCTTCGTTGAAGCCGGAACCGTTGAAGTTGTTCGGGTCGCTCAACGCGAGCGGGGTCACTTGGACACCGTTGAAGGCAAGAATCTTCGCGCCAGCTGCCGCTGCGTTCTGGCTGTCTGCTGTGGAGAGCCAGGTGAGAAGGAGGATGTTTGCGTCTTCAACCACCGCCGTTTGGTTCACGCCATCATACACGTCGACCGACGTTGAGGTGCGGCCCATGATTCCGCGGAGAGCGGAGCTGGAACGATATCCACCGTTGCCAAGAACGTTGTTGCCCCAGAGAGTTGACGCATTTCCAGTGCCGTCCGGGCAAAGGAGATTACCCGTTCCGTTGCCACCGGCTGGAACAAGCGTGATGGCGGAAATGACTCCGTTAACAGCCTGCCCTGCCGTCGTGACGATGTACTGCTGGACGGGGTTGGCAACGCCGTAGGTCCACTCGGTCAAGTAGGCCGAGCGAGTTCCCGAGCCATCGTTACGTCCGGTCGCGAACACCAGCGTCGTGTCAGCTGGAGCGCCCGTAAAGAGCGAAAGCGGCTGGATGCCGGATTCCCACAGCGCACGGGCCTGTTGGATCGTCACGTTGGTCCAGTTGGAAGGAGCGCCCTCGTTGGCGACCATCGCGAAGGTCACCACACCGACGGCGGACGAGCCGACCGGGTTGAGCACTTCGTTGTCAACCGGGGAGGTGGACTGATAGACGTCCGAGAAGCTGAACTTTGGACGAAGGGTTTCCGTTGGGCTGGGCAGCGTGTCCGCGTCGTCCTGGATCGCACCCGTGTTGAGGAGGGTGGTGGTCCGAAGGAAGGACGGGTTGTTGTTGCCGGCGATGGCGTTGAGACCTTCCGTAGATCCGTTGAAGGATGTGCGGATGATCGTGGTGCCGGTGATGCCCGGGAACGTGCCCGAGAAGACAGCCCGGTTGGAGGCGATCAACTGGGAAACGTTCGCGCCGGTGAAGTCGTGACAAACGTTGAAGCTGGAACCGAGACCACCTCCCACCGAATTGTAGGCGTTGAAGATCGCCTGCATGGTGGCCTGACGGAACGCGGTGGCTCCGGTGATGGTGATTTCTGTCGTCTGCGCCATCGCAGCCGACCCGATGCCAAGCGCCACAGCGCCGACTAAGAGATTTTTGAGTTTCATATGTAAAGTAATAGAGACGTTGAGTTGATTATAGTTTCGCTAACGGAATCAGGCTTGTTGGGCTTTACGACGACGAACCGCGATGAAAATCGCGATGCCGGAAAGCGCGAGAAGCGCATAGGTTGAAGGCTCGGGAACGGCAACGAAGTTGACGTCGCCATTGCTGCTTAGCGTGACGGTGCCGAGGTAGTATCCCTCACGGGCAACAACTCCGCCGATACCGTTGATGTTCTGCCAGCCAGAAACGTTCAAGACCGGCGTCGCGCGAAAGAGGTCAAGCCCGAGAACGACGTTCGATACAGATCCGAGCGAGTACGCCGCGCTGCTGATGGATCCCATAACGCCTCCGGAGATCTGTCCGTAGGCTGTTGCAGGGTTGCCATTGAAGAACGGGTTCTGATCATCAACGATCGTGTTGCCAGTCAGAGAGATCTCAGGATTTTCGGCAGTCGGATTCGAAGGTTCGATATTAAACATCGAAGCGTTTGATGCGTCGATGTTGTTTGCCAAGCCACCCTGCGCAGTCGTCGTCGACGGCAATGTGAATCCGCCCGAGGCGGCCGTTCCAACCGATCCCGCGCCGGATCGAGGCTTTGTTGCATACACCGTGCGTGCGTAATCCTGGTTCGACGTGGCAGACGAAATCGAACTGGTCGAACCATTATTTCCCGCCGCGCCTGCGAAGATCGACGAGGAGAGGTTGGCCCAATCCGCACCGTAGGCCGCGTTCAAAGCCGCGTTGATGTTTCCCAGGTTGATGATACTGCCGAAGGACGAGTCACTGGGCGTCGCCGCGCGGCGAAAGACATCCCAAGTGCTGCCGAGGCTGAAGCCGACGACTTGGTCTGTCCCTGTTGTCCCTGTGGGATTCTGGAAGAACAACATCAAGTCGTTCGAGTCGTATCCTGTATCCGGAGCGGCGCTGGCGGCCATCGAGGAACCCGTGAGGGCCGCGAGGGCGATGGCCAGAGTCCGCAACTTCGTTTTGAAGAGTTTCATGCTGTATTTTGTTTGGCTTTAGTTTGGTTTTGGCAGCGGAGGAGAGAACATCCGAACAAGCATGACTCTGTTGGCCGCTGACGATAGTGGTTTTCGCGCAATGGGAAGCCGAGGGCCAGTGGGAAAAGGTTACAATTTCGTAACATATGAAACCGGCTTTTCGGACTTGCGAGGAGGGTGGGTGGCTGGCCATTTTGGTCGGATGGCTGAAGAGAACGTTTCCGACAAGAAGGTTAATATCCGCCCGCGCAGGCTTTCTCTTTCGCGGATTGCCGAGATCCGGAAAAAGCAGCTTCGTCCGAGCGGGGCAAAGTTCCCGGCGAAGATGGGTCGGCGGGAGGAGATGGATGACGAGATCTCGCTGGAGGATGGTGAGGTTTCCGATGACGATAAACCCGTCGACGACCTAAAAGCGTCCGAGCGTGCGGACGCAGCCAAGGCTGTAAAAAAGTCTTCACCGCGATCGGACGTGGTTGCGGAAGAGGCTGTCGAGAAAGCCGGGGAGGGGTCGGTGGAAACCGCTTCGGACGAGCGATTCGGGCGGCGGGTGGTGGTTTCGGGGTCGAAGGGAAAAGTTATCTTTATCCGGGCAGCACGGCGGTTTTCTGCACTCAAATCACCACTTTGGCTGGCGCTTTTTGCCGGCGGGGTGATCGTGATCTGGACGGGTATTCAAAGCTATCAGTCCGGGGTGGAAGCCGGTCGCAAAGTGGCGGAGGCGGAGGCGGAGGCGGAGGCGGTGAAGGAGCGTGTCGCTTTGAAGCCGGAGGTGCTGGAACGGTTGAATGCAGCGCTGGCCGAGCTTCGCCGCGGTGATCCGGCAAAGGCACTCCAAGCCTTTTCCGAACTGGAACTCCAGCACCCGGAGGTTTCGTCGCTGACTTATCTGACCGGTCTGGCAGCGATGCAGAATGGTGACATCGAACTTGCCGGACGGAAGGTCCAGGAATCCATCGTCAAACGGGAGCGGGTCTCCGATGCGCTGACGCTTCAGGCGGTGCTTGAAACCCAGAAGCGGTCCGAGCCCGGGATTGCCACTCTTGGAGACGGGCGACTTCGCTCGGAGGATTATCTGCGGAGGGCGATCACGGCGGATGTGGCCAACCCGCTCCCGATGATCGAGTTGGGGACGCTTTTTCGCTACCAGAAGCGGAATGAGGAGGCGCGAGCCCTTTTGGAGGGGGCCCGTCACCGGCTCCAGCCGGTGGACAGTACGACCGTGGTGGATGTTTCTCTGGCGTTGATGGCCTTGCAGGAAACGGCTGATGGCGCGTTGCCGGTGATTGAAAACCCGACCAAAGATGCCACGACGCTTTTCTCCGCGGGATATATCGCGCTCCGACAGGGGCAGCCGGACACTGCGGTGGAAAGCTTCCACAATGCGCGGCAGCGACTGACGCCGGATTTGTTTTATTACCTGATCAACGACCCGGCAATCCGGCGGTTTGTGGACGAGCCGAAGATGCGGGAGTTTTTTGAGTAGGCCGACTTAGCGTGTGAGGTTTTCGGCGGCCGTAACCGTGTTGGCCATGAGAAGGGCGATGGTCATCGGACCGACCCCTCCGGGAACGGGCGTGATGGCGGCGCAGCGTTCGGCGACCGCGTCGTAGTCCACATCTCCGACGAGACGTGTGCCCTTTGGCGAGGTGGGGTCCTCAATGCGGTTGATGCCGACATCGATAACAACGGCACCTTCGCGGATGTGGTCGGTTCCGAGAAATCGGGGCCGTCCGACGGCGGCGATGACGATATCGGCCTCGCGCGTGACGGCAGCGAGGTCGCGCGAGCGCGAGTGGGCGACGGTGACCGTGGCATCACCTCCAGGACCACGGCGCATGAGGAGGAGGGCCATGGGTTTCCCGACGATCATGCTGCGCCCAACGACGACGGCGCGGCGGCCGGCCGTGTCGATCCCGGCGTCGAGCAGGAGTCGAATGCAACCCAATGGCGTGCAGGGGACAAAGCCGGTGGAATCGTCCATCGCGAGTTTGGCGACATTCATCGGATGGAAGCCGTCCACGTCCTTCGCCGGGTCGATGGCGCGCACGATTTCTGCTTCGTCGATGTGCTTGGGCGGCGGGGACTGGACGAGGATTCCGTGAATGGCGGGGTCGGCATTGAGGTCAGCCACGATACGAAGGAGGTCCGCCTGGGACGTCTCGGCCGGGAGTTCTTTTTTTACGGAGTGGAAGCCGAGTTCGGCGGCCTTTTTGTCCTTCGAGCGCACATAGGCCCGGGAGGCCGGGTCATCACCCACGAGGACGACCGCAAGCCCGGGTTGGATGCCGCGCAACGCGAGTGCTGAAGCGCGATCCTTGGTTTCTTGGTGAACTTTTGCGGCAACCGCCGCTCCATCAATCCGCAGCATTTTTCAGAATCTCCTCGACGTTTTTTCGGGCCGCCTCGAAGGCTTCGGCGTCCAGGTCGGCCGGAATGTTGATTGGGGAGTCGATGGTGACGGAGATCTTGGAAAATGGCAACGGGATGATGAATCCGTCCCACGTTTTCATGCGAAGGGCCCGGGAAAAACTGGCATGCACCGGAAGAATGGGAGCGCCCGTGGTGGCGGCGAGTTGGACGACGCCCGGCCCGAGGACATACCGCGGACCGCGCGGACCGTCCGGCGTCACCGCGATATCCTGTCCGGCGCGAACGAGGCGGACGAGCTCCAGCAACGCCCGCGATCCCCGGCGGGAGCTCGATCCCCTCACCGCTCCCATACCGAAGGCTCCAACAACGCCTGCAAGAATCTCCCCGTCGCGGCTCGGGCTGGTAAGGACGGTCACCCCGCGTCGGTTCATCCCCGGATAGCGTTTTTGAAACGCCTTGGTGATGCCGAGGATGCGATTGTGCCAGAAACAAATGAGCACCGGCCCCGGCAAGGCGCCGGATGAAAGTCCGCTCCGGTCCACGACTTCGAGCCGGATGAAAAAGAACAGCGACCGGAGAATCGCAGCGGCCAGTTGCGCGAGGAGCCGTTCGCGGGTCATCGGAGGAACTGCGACAACACGTTTTGGAGCGCGGGTCGCGCCAGATCGGCCAGCGTGGGATTGGCGTAGGCGATCCAGGCGAGGCCGGACTCGGTATCGAGCGGAGCGTCGGGAAATCCTCCAAGGGGATGTTCATAGACCACGCCCGCCTTTTGAAGGACCAAGGCTGCACAAGCGTCGTAAGGATGACAGACCAGGGAAGACTCCAGATCGAGCACACGGAAAATCAACGGGCGGAGGTCGCCGACCATCCGGTCATGACCGGCGATGATTTCGTAAAACTGCCCGCCGGTGCTGATGTATTGGTCGTCAAAAATGGTGGGCGAAGGCGAGCTGTTGAGACCGATGAGTTCGTCCCAGAGACGCTCTTCGATTTGCGAGGTCAGGGTTCGTCCCTCGGGAAAAAACTTCACCAACGACGAAAACCCATGGGCAAACGATGTGGCGGCCGATGGCCGAAGGTCGAGCGTTTCCGTGCCACCACGTCGGAGATCGTGTGCCACCGCGACGAGCGGACCGTCAATGGTCGCGCTCAGGGAATCCGCCCGCCAGTGACGCGAGGTCGGGATTTCGGTCATGGCGGCAGCCACGATGTGTGACAGCCGCGTATCATCACCCGCCTGCGGGGCGATGCCACCGAGAGCCCACGCCGGACGCTTGTCGTACATGATGCCCCGTGTGCCATCGATGGGGTCGAGGATGCATTTCCAATCCGTCCCGCGGACCGACACTCCCCACGGAAAGCAGAGTTCCTCTTCGACGCCCTCCATGACGACTTGGACCGGCAGGTCCTCCGGCCAGTGTTTCTCAAACCAAGCCGTGATCGCGTTTTCGCTGAACTTGTCGATCGCGTAAATCGTATCGCCGCCCGCGTGGGAATCCACCGATGAAAGTTCCGCCGCACCCCGGCCGGTTCGGCCGACGATGACGGCCTCTCGAATGGCCTCTCCCAAGTCGCAAAGAAGCTGGCGGAGGCGTTCGTGGGCAAGAGCAGACATCGGACCGAGATCCTACGAAGCCGCAGCCAGTCTTGGCGAGTATTCCGCGCACTTTTTCCAAGCCCTTGCCGACAGAAAAACCGCCGCGAGGAAAAGCCCGACGACAAATCCCGCCCACACGCCCGGCGGTCCCCAGCCCCAGTGAAAGGCAATCTGGTAGGACAGCGGAAGTGCAATGATCCAGTAGGAAAGAATCCCGATGAGCATCGGCACGCGGGTATCCTCGAACCCGCGGAGCGCCCCCGCAGCAACGACCTGAAGTCCGTCGAAAATCTGAAACACCGCGGCCAGAAGAAGCAATTGCGCGGTCAGGGCGACCACGACCGGATCGGAAATGAACCACCCTGCGAGGGTTCGTCCGCCAAAAACAAAAACGCAGACAAACACACTCATGATCCCCAGCGTGAGGAGTGCCCCGCCGAGAAGGATCGGACGGAGCGTTTCCGTTCGTCGGCTTCCTCGTGCATGCCCGACGCGCACGCAAACCGCCTGCGAGAGGCCGAGCGGGACCATGAACGTCGTCGCCGCACAGATGATCGCGATCTGATGCGCCGCGAGCGCCGTGACGCCCAGCCAGCCCATCATGAGCGAACCGAAGGCAAAGCCGCTGACCTCGGCGAGGTGAAGTCCCCCGGCCGGAAGACCGATGCGGAAAAGAATCCGCGCCGGCTGGAACGCACCGCTCAACAGAGCGCCCGAAGGCCAGGCGGAACGGAGGGCACGCGAGGCGGCGGGATAGGAAAAAACGGCGAAGGCTGTTGCGATCCGCGCCAGCAGGGTCGCCCACCCGGCACCGTCGAGTCCCATCGCCGGCGCACCGAGATTTCCAAAGATGAGAATCCAGTTGAGGAACGCATTCAGGAGAACGCCCCCGAGCATGATCCAAAACGGCGGCCAGGGATGTCCGAGCGCCTCGCAGAAGTTTTTCGCGACCGACGTCCAGAAAACCGGAACCATCGACCACGCGCAGATGAGGAGGTAGTTTCCAACCGCCTCATTGACAGCCTGCGGCTGGCCGAAGAATCCGATCCATGGCAGAGCGAGATGAGCCAGAAGCGCGAAGGGAACGGCCAGCGCGAGTGCCATGAGAAAGCCACCCCGCACCACCGCTGCCGCCTCGGCCGGACGCCCGCTCCCGTGCGCCACGGCGGCCCGGACACTCACGGCGGAAAGAACGCCAAACCCAAAAACAAACGGCACGGACAACACGGTGTTCGCAAACGCACAGGCCCCGAGCGGCACCACGCCCACGCGACCAACCATCACGGTATCCACCAAGCCCATGAGCATCTGCCCCACGTGCCCGGCCATGATCGGCGCGGCCAGCGCGAGGGTACGGCGGTTCTCATCGAGGATCGATCTCAACATACGGGAGAGAATTTGGGCGGAGCGGGTGCTTTACACCGGCACCGTCTCCTGAACTCTTGTGATCGAATGCGAGCGGCCGTCGGCCGGGTCGATTTCGATCAAAACCCCACAAATCTGAACATCTCCCTTCGCAATCGGAAACGGCGAGGGCAGACAATTCAGAAAACGACGCACGATAATATCGGGATCGCGACCGAGGATGGAGTCCTTCGGCCCGCACATACCCGCGTCGCAGAGAAAGGCTGTTCCACCCGCGAGGATGCATTCATCCGCCGTTTGTACGTGGGTATGCGTCCCGACGACCGCCGAGACTTTTCCATCCAGATGCCGGCCCATCGCGATTTTCTCGCTGGTCGTCTCGCCGTGGACGTCAACGAAAATGACCGGTGTTTCCTCACGAAGACGGGCGACTTCCTCCGAGGCCGCGAGGAAGGGATTTTCGAGCGCCGGCTGCATGAACGTGCGGCACTGGACATTCATCACAGCGATTTTTCCCTTGGCGGTCTCCAGCACAATGCTCCCCTGCCCCGGCGTTCCGGACGGATAATTCAGCGGCCGCAACAGACGGGGCTCAGTGGCGATGTAGTGAAGCGTTTCTTTTTGATCCCAAATGTGGTCGCCGCTGGTAATGACCGCCACGCCGCTGCGGAGGAGGTCGATGGCGATCTTGGCCGTGATACCACGCCCGCCCGCGGCGTTCTCTCCATTGACGACGATGAAATCGATCCCCTTCTCTTTGAGGTAAACCGGAACGGCCGCCGTGACGGCGTTGCGCCCGGGTTCCCCAACAATATCCCCAAGAAAAAGAAGACGGATCATCCGAGCTTTTTATCGCATGAGGCGGCAAACGCATTTAAAAAAGCCGGGAACTTGAAAATTCCCGCCTGTTTCCTCCTCTTCCTCGCGCTCGCCTTGCCGCTCCCGGCCAAGGTGAGTCCGCTTGCGCCCAAGCCGGATTGGAGCCGCCTCGACCCGTATCAGGAAACCATGACGCGGGCCGATTTCGTGAAATCGCTCGATACCATCTATGCACCCGGCGGAGCCGCGGAGGGGCTGATCGACGTGACCGACGACGCAGCAATCATTCGCACCTCGCCCGGTCGTCCGCCCTACGTGCTGCGATTTGCCACGACCAACGCTTCACCGCATCCGTTTCCGGCCTATTGGCGCTCGCGGGACAACCTCCCGCCCCTGCAACCCGGCAAGCCGCTCAACGGCCTCAAAATTGCCATCGATCCGGGTCACCTCGGCGGCGATTGGGCTCGGCTGGAGGAACGGTGGTTTCAGGTGGGAAATTCAAAACCCGTCATTGAAGGCGACATGACCTTGAAAGTCGCAAAAATGCTCGTCCCGCGTCTCGAGGCGCTGGGAGCGGAGGTTTTTCTCACGCGCTCGAAACCCGGTCCCGTCACCTCGCAGCGCCCGGGCCAGCTTCGCGAGGCAGCCGTGCAATCCCTGCAAAACAAAGATGAGCCGGTCACCAAAGATGCGGTGATCGAGGAGAGCGAGCGGCTCTTTTACCGGGCGAGCGAAATCCGGCGTCGGGCCCGTCTCGTCAACGAATTGATCAAGCCCGACCTCGTTCTCTGTCTGCATTTCAATGCCGAACCGTGGGGAAACGAAGAATCACCCACGCTGGTTACGGCGAACCACCTCCATTTTCTCATCACGGGCTCCTGGTCGCGAAGCGAATTGGAATACGAGGACCAGCGGCTCGACATGCTGGTGAAGTTGCTCAATCGCTCGTTCCCCGAAGAATATGCGGTGACGCGGTCGATCGCATCCAGCATGGCGAAGGCGACCGGTCTGCCGCCTTACGTGTATCAGGGCGGCTCGGTGGTCAAAGTCGGCGACAATCCTTACATCTGGGCCCGGAATCTTCTGGCGAACCGCCTTTTCACGTGTCCGGTCGTCTATCTGGAGCCCTACGTCATGAACAGCCGGGCGGCGTTTGCGCGGATCCAGGCCGGAGATTACGAAGGCGTCCGCAACTTCGGCGGCGTGGCCCGCAAAAGCATTTATCGCGAGTATGCCGACAGCGTTGTCGCCGGGCTCGTGGACTATTATTCAAAACGCTAGTGTTCGCATGAAAATCATAGCCATCACCAACCAGAAAGGCGGCGTCGGAAAAACGACGACCTCGGTGAACCTTTCAGCCGCCCTCGCGCAGAAGGGCTCGCGCGTTCTCCTCATCGATCTGGATCCCCAAGCCAGCGCGAGCAGTGTTCTCGGACTCCGCGAGGGCTCGCAGGGAAGCATCTATCACGCCCTCATCGGCGAAAAACCCGCCGCAGAGCTCGTGATGACGACCCGGATTCCGAATCTCTCGGCCATTCCAGCCGACCTCGACATGGCCGGTGCGGAGATCGAGGTCGCCCGGATGGAGAATCACATGCTCCAACTCCGCCGGGTCTTGGAAGGCCTTCGGGAACAGAATGCGTATGATTTTGCGCTCCTCGACTGTCCGCCATCGCTCGGCATCCTCATGTCCAACGCACTGGCCGCGGCCGATGAGATCCTTGTACCGATCCAGTGCGAATACTATGCGCTCGAGGGACTCACGCTTCTCATGGAGGTCACCGACCGCATCCGGGCCAGTGGCGCGAATCCCCACCTTGCCATTTCGGGCTTGCTCCTCACGATGTACGACGTACGCACAAAATTGAACCCCGCCGTGGTTGGCGAAGTTCGGAATCATTTTCAGGAAGTGGTCTATGACACACTCATTCCGCGCACGGTCCGTTTCGCCGAAGCGCCGAGCCACGGACGGACCATTTTCGAATACGATCCGAACGGCGTCGGTGCCGCCGCATACCTGGCGCTGGCCGACGAATTCCTCGAACGCCAGCGGCGCGGCATGGCGTTTGTGAACGCGCCCTCCGGAACGACGGCCTGATCCCGTCGCCGGGCGGGCGGGTTTGACAAGTTGCTTGCATCGGCGCGAGGTCTTGCTTGTTTTGCCGGCATGGAAAAAACACCCGTCACGATTCTCACCGGTTTTCTCGGTGCCGGAAAAACCACGCTCCTGAACCGCATCCTCACCGAGCAACACGGCATGCGGATTGCCGTGATTGAGAACGAATTCGGCGAGGTGGGCATCGACCATGAACTCGTGATCAATGCCGATGAGGAACTGTTCGAGATGAACAATGGCTGCATTTGCTGCACGGTGCGCGGCGACCTCATCCGCATTCTGGGAAACCTGATGAAGCGCCGGGACAAGTTTGATCATATCCTCATCGAGACGACCGGGCTGGCCGATCCCGGACCGGTCGTTCAAACCTTCTTTGTGGATGATGAGATGAAGGAAAAGCTGTCGATCAACGGTGTCGTAACCTTGGTCGATGCGCGCCATATCATCGAACATCTCGACGACAGCGACGAGGCCCGCGAGCAGATCGCTTTCGCCGACGTCCTTCTTTTGAACAAATGCGACCTCGTGGACGAGGCGGCGCTGGAGGGGCTGGAACGCCGGATCCGCAGCATGAATGCGCTTGCGAAGATCCACCGCACGACCAATGCCGATGTCGAGATCGCAAAGGTGTTGGAAATCGGCGGATTCCATCTCGACCGCGCCATGGAGGTCGACCCACGGTTCTTGGAACCGGAGTATCCGTTCGAGTGGGGAGGTGTTTTTGCCATTCCCCAGGGAAATCTTTCCATCCTCAGCAAAGCGGCCCCCGATCCGTCGATGGCAGTGGCGGTGTTTCCGGTTTCGGGAGAGGCGGACTTTGCGGCGGCGACCGAAAAAGCCGTGCGGGCCTTCTCCGACGAGGCGGAAACCCGTGAGCCGGGATCTTCACTGGCGGCCGATGGCGCACTCTATGAAATGATCCTCCGGCCTGGCACTCAAAGCTGGAATCTGAAAGCCGGAACGGCGTCCCACATTGCGGTTTTCACCGAGCACCACCCGGAAGAACTCGAAATGACCATCTCTTCGAAAGGCGATCCGCTTGCCGCTCTGCACGAGCATGCGTTCAAGCCCGACCACGAACACGACGAGGAAGTAACCAGTGTCGGGATCGAATACGACGGCGACTGCGACGGGAAGAAGCTCAACGAATGGTTGAGCGGAATCGTGCGCGATCAGGGAGCGGACATCTTTCGCATGAAGGGTGTTTTTTCTCTGAAGGGGAATCCGGACCGCATCATCTTTCAAGGTGTTCACATGCTCATTGATGCCGCAAACGGCGGTCCCTGGGGCACCCGCAAGCGCCGCAACAGCCTGGTCTTCATCGGACGCCACCTCGACCGCTCCGCTCTTCAACAAGGATTCCGCGCATGTCTCGCCTGAACGAGCTTGGTCCCATCGAGGCGAGCGATCACATCCTGGATCTTGCGTGGTCCCCCGAAGGGACATCCTTGGCGGTCACACCGACCACGGGCGAAATCTTGATTTTGTCCGAAGCGGGAAAACCGCAGGCACGTCATCCGGGACAAACCTTGGGCAACGCCCGCCCGGCCTGGTTTCAGGGAAATCTCGTCACGTCCGGATTCGACGGCAAAGTCCATTTCTCGCAAACAAAGGTTGTGCAACCGGGACGCGGACTCATCGAGCGTCTTCGTCCGAGTCCCGACGGCCGGTATCTCGCCGCGGGACAGGGACGGTCGCTGCACATTTTCGACGCGGAGGGCGGGGACGCACTGAGTCTTCACAATCTGTCCGCCGGCGTCGCGGATTTTGCGTGGAATCCATCAAATCCGCAGGAAATCGCACTGGTCGGTGCGGGCGGGGCGCGCATGTGGCGGCTGGGGGAAAAGGAACCGTTTGCCCGTTTTGACTGGGGCGGCGCGAGCCTGCTCGTCGAGTGGAGTTCGTGCGGTCGGTGGCTCGTGACCGGCGACCAGACGGCGAGTGTCCACATTTATGACTTCTCGCGCGACTACCCGCTCCACATCCAAGGCTACGAGACCAAAGTCCGCGCCATCGCCTTTTCCCCGGACGGCACCCAGCTGGCAACCGGCGGAGCGCCCGTGGTCACGGTCTGGCCCTGCACGGGAAAAACCGGACCCGAGGGGGTGACTCCGCTGCAATTGGACGGCCATGATGCCGATGTGCTTGTCGCCGCGTTCTCGCCCGCCACGGGTCAACTCGCCACGGGTGATGAAACCGGGGCGCTTTTGGTTTTCACATTTGAAGAGGGACGCGTGGTGCGAAAACGCGTCCGACGTGATGCGGGGATCTCCGCCCTCGCGTGGCATCCGACGAAGCCGATCCTCGGCCTCGGCCAATCCGACGGCGCGGTGTCGCTTCTCGTGTTGGAGTGATCGAGTTTCGGTTCGACTTGGCGGGCGGGTTCCGGCACCGTCGCGGGCTGCATGGATGAGCTGCTGGCAACGCTGAAGAAGACGTTCGGTTACGGAGGGTTCCGTCCGCTGCAACGCGAGATCATCGAGGCCTCGCTTGCCGGCCGCGATGTTTTTGCGCTGTTGCCGACCGGCGGAGGAAAGTCCCTGTGTTTCCAGCTCCCGGCACTCCACCGCGAGGGGTTGACGCTGGTCGTTTCGCCGCTCATCGCCCTGATGAAAGATCAGGTCGACCAGCTCGAGGCTGCCGGTGTCTCCGCGACGTTTCTGAACTCCTCGCTCGGGGTCGCGGAGTCCAAAGCCCGTCTTCGCGGTTTGCATGAGGGCCGCTACCGGCTGCTCTACGCCGCGCCCGAGCGGCTCATGCTGGAAAACTGGAAAGAAAACCTCGCCGCATGGAACGTGCAGGCCATTGCGATTGATGAAGCGCACTGCATCTCGGAGTGGGGGCATGATTTCCGGCCGGAGTACCGTCAACTCTCCCGCCTTCGGGAGCTTTTGCCGGATGTGCCAGTGGCCGCCCTCACCGCGACGGCGACCGAGCGGGTGCGGGCCGACATTGTCAAACACCTGAAACTGCGCGAGCCGGAGGTTTTTGTCGCGAGTTTCAATCGCCCGAATCTCTTCTACCGTGTCGCACCGAAGGATCAGCCCATCAAGCAGATCACCGACTTTGTCCGGCGGCGGCCGCTTGATGGCGGCATCGTATATTGTGCGACGCGCGCGACCGCGGAACGCGTGGCCGAGAGCCTGACGACCCGCGGATTCCCGGCCGTTCCCTATCACGCCGGGCTTACGGCCGCCGACCGGGCGAAGAACCAGGAGCTTTTCCTTCGCGACGAGGTTCGCATTGTCTGCGCGACAATCGCGTTTGGCATGGGAATCAACAAACCGAACGTGCGATGGGTCATCCACCACGACCTGCCGAAAAACATCGAGGGATATTACCAGGAGACCGGCCGCGCCGGTCGCGACGGGCTGCCGTCGGATTGTCTCCTCCTCTTCACGGCCGGTGATGCCGCGAAGCAGAACCACTTCATCGACGAGATCTCGAACGCGCACGAACAGCGGCTCGCACGGAAGCAATTGCGCTTGATGATCCATTATGCCGAGTGTCCGACGTGTCGTCGGCGGGAGTTGCTGGAGTATTTCGGCGAGCATTTTCCCGCGCCAAACTGCGAGGCCTGCGACAACTGCATCGAGCCGCGCGAGAGCTACAATGCCACCACGCAGGCGCAAAAGCTGCTCTCGTGCGTCTATCGCGTGCGGCAGAGCGGACGCTTCGGCGTGGGACTCAACCACCTCATCGAAATCCTCACCGGTGCCGAAACCGAAAAGATCCGCCGTTGGAGGCACGATCAATTGAGCACCTACGGGATCGGGCGCGATCTCAGCCGGCCGGAGTGGTCGGCTATCGGCCGCGAGCTTCTCCGGCTGGGATTTTTGGTTCAGGAATCCGGCGAATATCCCACCATCGCACTGTCCGAAGACGGGCTCGAAGCGCTGCGGTCCCGACGCGTGATCCATCTGACGAAGCCGATCCATGCCAAAAAGTCGTCCACCCCGCGGAGCGGCCAGATCGAGTGCGACGAGACGCTTTTCGACCGTCTGCGCAAGCTTCGTAAGCGGCTTGCCGACGAGCGCAGTGTGCCGGCCTATGTCGTGCTCGGCGACGCCCCACTCCGGCAGATGGCCCGCGACTACCCGGAGTCGCCCGATGCGTTGCGGGGGATTTCCGGAATCGGCGAGAAGAAGCTCGCGGAGTTCGGCCGCCTGTTTATCGATGAGATTCGCGACTACCTGAAAACCTACCCAAAGGTTCAGTTTTCGGCGGAGTGAGAATGTGTCCGGCCGGGATGCCCTCGGCTTCGAGCGTGGCTTCCGCCGCATCGGTCAGGATCCAATCGCCCTCCCCCCACGACCGCAGGAAGTGCGGAGCGGAGGACCCGATTTTTTGATGGTCGAGGCAGAAAATGGAGCGGGCCGATTGCCGGATGGCAACGAGTTGGAGCTCGACGATGGCCTCCTGCGAGTTCCAGATGCCGTCGCGATTGGCTGCCTCGGCGGAGAGAAAGGCGATGTCGTAGTTCCAGAATTCCACGCTCCGGCACGCGGCTTTTCCGAGCACGACGGACTGTCGGTTGAAAATCTGGCCGGCCAGCAAAAAGACACTCACCCCCGGGATGGCCGAGAGCAGTTCGGCGGCGGGGATGTTTGAGGTCACCACACTCACCGGCGGGACCGGCGCTGCGCGAAATTCCTCGGCGAGGGCGAAAATCGTGGTGCCGGAGTCGAAAAAATAGACCCCGCCCGGCTCGATGAAACGAAGGGCATTGCGGGCAACGGCCTGCTTGGCGCGATGTCCCGCGCGCTGGCGTTCGTTGAACGAAGGGAATCGCTCATTGAACTCCGCGAGGGCACCGCCGTGGGTGCGGGTGATGACTTTGCGTTTGACGAGGGCGGCGAGGTCGCGGCGGGCGGTGGCCTCGGAGACGCCAAGCCGCTGGCAGAGCTCCCCAATCGGCAAATACCGGTGTCGGTCGATGAGGGCGGCGAGCTTTTCCCGCCGGGCCTCGACCACGTGCTGCGCGACTCTCATGGAAGGTTATCGATGCCCGACCGGCGTCCGGTTTACGAGACTTTTCGGATTTTTGGCCTTGCGGAGATTCCCGGGCTCGCTAAACGAAGGTCGTGCGTCCTTCCATCCTCCTCGCACTTGTTTTCGTTACGCTCGCCGGTGTTGGTCGCGCGGCGAACCCACTTTTGAAGGGCGACACCCTGCGCGAGGTCACGGAAATGAGCCTCAGCGATGGGATTCCTTCCGGCTGGTGTGGGCGGGCGATGCTTTCGATTTTGCGCGAGACCGGCCTGGGGGCGGGTTTGAAGCCCGGCAACGGGCAGGATTGGGAGAAAATTCTCGCCGATGCGGGCTGGAAGCCGGTGGCCGTGACCTCGCCTTACCGCGCTCCGCTGGGAAGTGTTTTGGTTTACACGAGCGACCGTCGCGTCGGCAAAGCCCCCCGCGGGACTCCCGGCGGCTACTACGGCCATGTCGAAATCGTCGCCCTCGCCCCCTCTGGCGGTCGGATGTATGTCGCCGACATGCCGCGTGCGAAGCCGGGCGGCTCTGTGCCGGATAACTTCACCGGCCGTGCGTGGGTTCCGCCCGGAACGTTGGTCGCCAAAGCCGCCGCCGTTCCCGTCTCGGCCCAAATCGAAACGCTCATGAGCGAGCGCCTCCGCATGGCCCGGGATCATTTCGACCGCCTCGCCGGTGAACGGGTCTCGCTCAATACCGACGAGACCGTCCGCTTCCGCTGATCCTCACCCGCCATCGAATCCCCGCCGCAAGACAATCGGCAGGATGCGATCAAGGGCCAGCGCCAGTTCCAGACGCGCCGTTTGGGCATTTTGAACCAAACGCGCAAATCCAAACGATGCCCGCGGATTTTTGAAAAGGTATTGGAACAAGGCCGCGGAATCCGGGCGGCCGGTCGTGGAGTTGATGAGCGTGCGACCCGGCACCGGTAAATCCTCCTCCGACGTGTCGCTGATGCTCCTCACCCCGAGAAAGGGAATTCCGTGCCGGGTCGCGATGTCGAAAAGATGGGCGGTTTCCATGTCGGCGACGATCGTTCCGGTTTCTTCACCAAGGTGGGCTTTGGCCTTGGCGGAGGCCAGGACGGACGGCACCGTCACGAGATCCCCCGCGACGAGGCCCGGACATTCGGTGAGCAATTCGAAGACCTGCGGCGTGGTGAAATTCCGCGCCACGACCACGGTCCCAACCGGAAGATCGGACTGGAGCGCCCCGCCCAAGCCGGCAGAGATAATCAGCGAGGGACGGAATTCCTCGATCCGCCGCTCCAAAACATGCGCACTTCGACTGCCGGTGATGCCCAACGTCCACACGTCCGCCCGCAGGCGTCGCCGGGAGGCGGTGCCGAACCCGGCGGCTTCAAATTCTAGGGCAAAAACAACGGCGATCATGGCGCGGTGAGTTGAATATCGTAAACTCCCGTCCGCTCTTGTCCGGCCTCAACCGCAGGCAAAAGCGCCGAGATCTCGAAGGTCCCGGCTTGCTCGGCGGGCACATGCACAAGGATGCGATCTCCATCCACCAAGGCCGTCCCACCGGCCCCCCGCGCGGCTTCTTCCACCAGCGCCCGACGGTGGATGTTTTCCTCGGGCGTCCCGGCGAGAACGATTTTCCGACGCCCATCACTCAACTCCGGCAGAGGCAAAACTTCGGCGGCCGCGGCTTCCGCTGACTCGCGAAGCGGTGCAATCTCCGGCACTGGCGTGGCGGGCTTCGGGCGCATCTGGACGACTCCCAAAAAAACCACGGCCAAAGGCAGGGAGAGCGCGACAAGAAGCAACCCGGCCATCAGAAAAACTTGCGGAGTCACTCGGAACGGCGGCTGAGTCGGCGGCGGGACGTTTTCCATGCGGGAATTCGCTCCAACATGCGCCCGCTTCCGCCCATCGGCAAGCGCAACCCTCACGCGGAGATTGACCTCCCCCCGCCGCTGCCCGATATTTCCGGGCCTTTCCGATGTCCATCGAACTCACCCGCAATTTCTGCATCATCGCCCACATCGACCACGGCAAGACGACGTTGTCGGACCGGCTCCTGGAATTCACCGGGACCATCCAGAAGCGCGAGGCCCAGGAGCAATTGCTGGACGCCATGGACCTCGAACGCGAGCGGGGCATCACCATCAAGGCC
This sequence comes from uncultured Chthoniobacterales bacterium, assembly GCA_964516295.1. Classification (GTDB taxonomy): domain Bacteria; phylum Verrucomicrobiota; class Verrucomicrobiia; order Chthoniobacterales; family Terrimicrobiaceae; genus CAZEYT01. The sequence goes on from CAZEYT010000014.1 coordinate 42,430, forward strand.
CACCCAATCGCGATGGAATACCGCGCCAAGGACGGCAAGACCTACAAACTGAACCTCTCCGACACGCCGGGCCACGTGGATTTCTCTTACGAAGTCTCACGCTCGCTGGCCGCCTGCGAGGGCGCGCTGCTCATCGTCGATGCCGCCCAAGGCGTCGAGGCCCAGACCGTCGCTAACGTCCACCTCGCCGAAAAACAGGGCCTCAAACTCATCCCGGTCATCAACAAGATCGACCTCCCGAACTCGGACCTTCCGACCGTAAAAAAACAACTCGAAGACGTGCTCGCGATCCCGGCCGACGAAGCGATCCTGGCGAGTGCGAAAGCCGGCATCGGGATCGAGGAAATCCTTGACGCCATTATCGAGCGCATCCCTCCGCCGTCCGGCAAACCCGAAGCCCGCCTGCGCGCGCTCACATTTGACTCGACCTTCGACACCTACCGCGGCGTCGTCATTTATGTCCGCGTCATGGAAGGCACCGTGAAAGCCGGCGATCCGGTGCGGCTCATGGCGACGAATTCGACCTACGAAGTCAAGGAAGTCGGCGTCTTCAAACCCCAGCAGCCGAAATTTTTTGCCCGGGAAAAACTCATCGCAGGCGACATCGGTTACGTCATCGCGAACATCAAAACGAGCACCGAGGTCAAGGTCGGCGATACGCTCACGAATGCGCGCATTCCGGCCGAGGCTCCCCTGCCGGGTTTCCAGGAGGTCCAGCCGATGGTTTTCAGTGGCATTTATCCGATCAATACTGCGGACTTCGAGCACCTGAAGGCCGCCATGGGCAAACTCCAGCTGAACGATGCCGCATTCCAATTCATGCCGGAGTCGAGCGTCGCCCTCGGCTTCGGATTTCGCTGTGGATTCCTCGGTCTTCTGCACATGGAGATCATTCTTGAGCGCCTGCGGCGGGAGTTCGACATGGACATCATCGCGACCTACCCGTCGGTCATCTACGAAGTCCTCCGCACAAACGGCGAGCTCCTCAAGGTCGACAATCCTGAGCAACTCCCCGACCCGAGCGTCATTGAAGAAATCCGCGAACCGATGGTGCGGTGTTTCGTGATGATCCCCAACGAATACATCTCGCCGGTGATGCAGCTCATTATGGACCGCCGGGGCGAAATCAGTCACACGGAATCGCTGGATACCAAGCGAGTGATGCTTACCGCCGAACTGCCGTTGAATGAGATCCTCGTCGATTTCGTGGACAAGCTGAAATCCATGACCCGCGGCTACGGCTCGATGGATTACGAGCACGGCGGCTATCGCGCCGGGAAATTGGTGAAACTCGAGATGCTCGTGAATGCCGAGCCGGTTGATGCGTTTTCCTCCATCGTTCACCGCGACAAAGCCGAGTCCCGCGGTCGGGCACTCGCCGCGAAGCTCAAGGAAGTCATCCCCACCCAACTCTACCAAGTCGCCATCCAGGCGGCGATTGGCGGCAAGATTGTCGCCCGCGAAAACGTCAGCGCCATGCGCAAAAACGTAACCGCAAAATGCTACGGCGGCGACATCACCCGAAAGCGCAAACTTCTGGAGAAGCAGAAGGAGGGCAAAAAGAAGATGCGCCAGTTCGGCAAGGTCGACATCCCGCAGGAGGCGTTCATTGCCGCGCTGAAGGTGGATAGTTGAGGGACGTTACGTTTCGTCCTCGTCGTCCTCTGCCTCGGGCGCGGCCAATATTTCGGTTTCGCCCTCCGCCCATTTGAAGGCGGATTTGTTGCGTGCGTCGTACGCCTCGACGATCTTGTCGATCGCTTGCTCGAAGGTCATCAGCGCAGAAGGACGTCCGGTTCGTGGCGGCGCGTCCATCACGTCGAAGAACCCGGTTGTTCCGAAGCACGGCGAGCCCGCATCATACAGACCGACGAGAATTCGCTCGAACAGCGTCGCATCGTCGACCGGTCTTTCGCGCCCCGCCCGGTAGCGAAAGATTTGGACGGCTTGGCCGAAACTTGACGGCGCACTTCCTCCATCGTCGCAAGCGTCGAGCGGAATGAACACCACCGCGCACAGAACCGCATACGGCTGTCGCTCGTGGTAGTCCGCGGCTTCGGCTCGGAGCTCGTTGTCGACTCGTGTGTAATTCTTCGTATAGCGCTTCGTCTTGGCGTCGCGGAAGTTGATGGTCTTGATCGATACGCCGAGGCCGAGGCCCAAGTCCACGGTGGAATAGTTTACGTCCAGCTTCTTCAAACCCTTGCCGGTTCGCGCCTTCGATTCTTGGCCGAATCCATCGACGTCGGGCAAAATACCGTCGAACGACTTTCGAAGCGCGTCGGCGAAGCGCTGTGACAGCGCACGCGAGAGGCCTTCGGCATAG